>NZ_JCABZI010000009.1:0-494746 GCF_059499825.1 Pseudorhodoplanes sp. | reverse complement strand
CCGAGGGCGAGCGCTTCATGGAGCGCTACGCGCCGTCGGCCAAGGACCTCGCCTCACGCGACGTCGTCTCGCGCTCGATGACGATCGAGATCCGCGAAGGCCGCGGTGTCGGCAAGAACAAGGATCATATCTATCTGCACCTCGACCATCTCACGCCCGAGGTGCTGCACGAACGTCTGCCGGGCATCTCCGAAAGCGCCCGCATCTTTGCCGGCGTCGACCTGACCAAGGAGCCGATCCCGGTGCTGCCGACGGTGCATTACAACATGGGCGGCATCCCGACGAACTTCCACGGCGAGGTGCTGACCAAGAAGAATGGCAATCCCGACACCGTGGTGCCGGGCCTGATGGCACTCGGCGAAGCGGCCTGCGTGTCGGTACACGGCGCCAATCGCCTCGGCTCGAACTCGCTGATCGACCTTGTGGTGTTCGGACGCGCCGCCGCGGAGCGCTGCAGCCAGACCGTGGAGAAGAACGGCAAGCAGCCGGACCTGCCGAAGAATTCGGCAGACCTCTCGCTCTCGCGTCTCGACAAGTTCCGTCACGCCAATGGCGGCACCCCGACCGCTGACCTGCGGCTCAAGATGCAGAAGGTCATGCAGGGTTACTGCGCGGTGTTCCGCACCGGCGAGACCCTCGACGAGGGCCACAAGCTGATCCACGAGGTCTATACCGGCATGCCCGACGTGCGGGTCACCGACCGCTCGCTGACCTGGAATTCCGATCTGGTCGAGACGCTCGAACTCGACAACCTGATCGCCCAGGCGGTGGTGACGATGGATTCGGCACAGAACCGCACCGAGAGCCGCGGCTCGCACGCGCGCGAGGACTTCCCCGATCGCGACGACAAGAACTGGATGAAGCACACGCTCGCGTGGTTCGATCCGAAGACCGGCAAGGTCTCGATCGAGTACCGGCCGGTGCACACCTACACGATGACGAACGACATCGCCTATATCGAGCCCAAAGCTCGGGTTTACTGATGGCGCGGGTGTACTGAGGAAGCACACAGATCATGGTCGAATTCACGCTGCCGAGAAATTCCAAGGTCACCGAAGGCAAGACTTGGCCTAGCAAACCGGGTGCGAAGAACGAGCGCGAGTTTCGCGTCTATCGCTGGAATCCGGACGACGGCAACAATCCGCGTGTCGACGTCTACAAGGTCGATATGGACGATTGCGGCCCGATGGTTCTGGATGCGCTGATCTGGATCAAGTCCAACATCGACGCCACGCTGACCTTCCGGCGCTCATGCCGCGAGGGCGTGTGCGGCTCTTGCTCGATGAATATCGACGGCACCAACACGCTCGCCTGCACGCGCGGCATGGACGAGATCAAGGGCACGGTGAAAATTTATCCGCTGCCGCACATGCCGGTGATCAAGGACCTGGTGCCCGATCTCACCCAGTTCTATGCGCAATATGCGTCGGTCGAACCATGGCTGAAAACCGAGACGCCGACACCGCAGAAGGAATGGCGCCAGAGCGAGGACGACCGCAAGAAGCTCGACGGGCTTTACGAGTGCATCCTGTGCGCCTGCTGCACCACATCCTGCCCAAGCTATTGGTGGAATGGCGACCGCTATCTCGGCCCGGCCGCGCTGCTGCAGGCCGGCCGCTGGCTGAAGGATTCGCGCGATGAAGCAACCGGAGAGCGGCTCGACTTCGTCGAGGATCCGTTCCGGCTGTATCGTTGCCACACCATCCTGAACTGCTCGAAGGCCTGTCCGAAAGGCCTCAATCCGGCGAAGGAAATCGCCGACATCAAGAAGATGATGGTCGAGCGGCAGGTCTAGCCGCCGCTCGCGAGCCTTCCCGATTATGCGGTTTCATGATCGACCATATCGGCTTTCCTGTTTCCGACTATGCGCGCGCCAAGGCCTTCTACGCCGCTGCGCTCGCACCGCTCGGCTACACACTGATCGTGGAAGTCCAGCAAGACCATAATGGCGCCTCCGCTTGCGGCTTCGGCATCGGCGGCAAGCCGGATTTTTGGATCGGCGGCGAAGGTTCGCTGAACAAACCGCTTCATGTGGCATTCGCGGCGAAAGACCGTGCCTCCGTCGATGCCTTCTACACCGCCGCGCTTGCGGCAGGCGGTCGCGACAACGGCGCGCCCGGCATACGCGCGCATTATCATCCGAGTTATTATGCGGCCTTCGCGCGCGACCCGGACGGTCACAATATCGAGGCGGTTTATCACGGTGAGGGCGATGCCCCGGTGCAATCGGCGTTCACCAGCAGCAAAACCTGGCGCCGCAGCTTGATCGCGCTTTGGCTTCCGGTCGCGCAACCGTGATCGCAGCGCCTTGACACCCACGGGATTCGCCGCAATCCGCCGTTAAGCATGCCGGTCTAATCATCCGAACGCATGCGCGTTTGCATGCGTCGAAGACCGCGAACGCCCGTTTCAATCGGAGGCTTGTCATGCGTGAGGTTTGCGTAAGCCTTTTGCTCCTGCTCGCCAGCGCGATGTCGGCAAGCGCCCAAGGCACCATTCAGCAGCCGGGGCAGATCCAGGCACCAAAGGGCACCATCCAGACACCGGGCGAGATCCGGGTCCCGAAAGGCACCATTCAGACACCGGGCGAGATTCAGGTGCCTCGCGGCACCTGGCAGGTCCCGGGCGACATCCAGGTCCCGAAGGGTATCCAGGCGGTGAAGACGATCCAGAGCGGCGCATGCGAACGCCGTCTGAGCGTGGTCGGCGACGCGCTGTTCGATTTCGATAAAGCCGCTCTGCGCATTGATGCGGAAGAAACGCTTGTCGCCGCGTTGCCCGAAATCCAGAAGCTCGGCAGCAAGCCGGCGCTGGTCGAGGGCCATACCGATGCGATCGGTTCCGACAGCTACAACCAGAAACTGTCCGAAGCGCGGGCCAAGACTGTGCGCGACTGGCTGTCGCAACGCGGCGCCATTCCGGCAGCCACCGCGATCAAGGGGTACGGCAAAGCCAAGCCGGTCGCAGCCAATACGACCGAAGACGGCAAGGATTATCCGGAAGGTCGCCAGAAAAACCGGCGTGTGGAAGTCGTGTTCGATAGCTGTCGCTAGGGTGATTACGAAGCTAAAGCAGATCAAACCTATGGTGCGGCCTTCGATGTCGTGCTGCTAGCCGAGCCGAGCCCCAGCGCCTCCGCCATCACGCGGAACACATCCGTGTTGTCCAACTGGCCGCGGACGCCCTCGCTGCCCGGACCGGACGCGGTGACGATGATGTCCTCGCCGGAATGCACGCTGGAATTGACGAGCCGCGGCAGGTTTCCGAGCCGGAACACTGCGCCGGGCATGCTCTTGTAGCGCTCGTTGGCCTCGAAGCTGCCGGGCACCTTGCCAGCAACTGTCGGCTGGTTCGGATCGTCGAGCCTGGGCCGGAAGGTTTCGTAATGGTCCGGCAGGCTCGCAGAGAACATCGCCAGTCTCCGGCTGACATCGACGCGAGCGGGGTAGCCCTCCTCATCCGGCGCGGCGTAATTCGGGAAGCCGGCCGCGCCGTAGACGCGCACACGCTCGCGTAATGGCACGTTCGGTTCGCTGGCCATGTCGTCATCGATGGTGCCGACGATTGCAACCGGATGGGCGTGGTCGGCGAGCACCAGGATCAACGTGTCGTCGCCGCGCGCCTTCGACCAGTCGCGCACCAACTTCACCGTGTTATCGAACATGATGGTGTCGTAGACCGCACGCTCCATGTCGAGCAGATGCGTGTATTTGTCGATCATCCCGGCTTCGACCATCAGGAAGAAGCCGTTCGGATTCTGCGACAGGATATCGAGCGCCTTCGCGGTCATCTCGGTGAGGTCCGGTTGATCGGCAAAGCGCCTGACGCTGCCGGCTTTCAGGAATTTGCGATCCAGCACGCCGTCCATGTTGCGCAGATTGAACAGGCCTAGCAGGCGCCGCGTATCCTGCGGCAGCGCCTTCAGCTCGGCCGCGTTCGCCGCGAAGGCATAGCCCGCGTCCTTGAACCGCGCGACATAGTCGATCTGATCACGCCGCCGCGCACCTTCGGCGCCCTGGGGCAGGAAATTTGCAAGTCCGCCGCCCATCAGCACGTCGGGCTGCGCGGCAAAATATTGCGCGACGATCTGATCGTAGGCACCCCGCCGCCGCGTATGTGCGACCATCGCGGCCGGCGTCGCATCCTGAATCTCGGTATCGGTGACGATCCCTACCGCCATGGCGTTGCGCCGCTTCACCAGGCTGACAAGGGTCTCGACGCGAGGGTCGTCGAACGGGTCCGCCGTGCGGTCGGCATAGACGCCCATCGCACCGGCCGCGGTCTTGTGTCCGGTTGCATAGGCGCTCGCGGAGTTTGCGGAATCGGTGATGATCGAATCGGTGCCGGCGGTGGCGACCAGCGCCATCTGTGGCATGTCGTCCATCGCAAGCTTGCCGAAGGCCTTGCCCTCGGCGATGCCCTTCGACAGCAGGCGCGCGGCGGTCCGGTGCGCGAGCGAGAGCCCGTCCCCGATCAGCAGCACGACGTTCTTCGCCTTGCGCGGTGGCGTGTCGTAAACGGTCCAGCGAATTTCACCGGAGACGCCCGGCGCCGCGACCTTGACGAGATATTCGCCCGGCCGGTCGAGCGACACATCGCGCAGGATCAACGCGGATTGCTCCTTGCCGTCCTCGCGCGCGATGAATTGCGCGGCCTTGCCGAAGATGGCTGCGTGGTCGGCGCCGTTCACGGTCAGCATCGTATCGCCAGGCGCAACGAGGCCCGGGAACTCGACCTTCACGTCGAAACGCGCTCCCGCGAGAATGCCGGCGCGATCGACCGGATAGACGGTCTGGGCGGACGATGCGGAGATGGCGATCGCGAGGATTGCTGACGCCAGTATCGGCCTACGCATGGCTGAACCCTTTCATGGTTCCGTCGAAAATACCTATGAGCGGTCCGTGACAGACATATTGCAGGTGCGATCCGAACTTTTTCGATCGCGCGTGATCTGCCCCGCCTCCTGACCCGTTCCCCGGTACATACCAAAGCACCAGCGCGCGCCGTCGATGCGGCCCGGGAACGTCTGCCCGATCCCGCAGTTAACGTCTGTTGAAATAAGCGAACAGCCGAGGAGTACCGCATGAGCGACGATGCCGAACGTGTGTGGGACCTGATGGAGAAGATTTCCATCTGCATGCTGGCGAGCTGGGACGGCAACGAACTCACCTCCCGCCCGATGGGCGCCTTCGTACGGCGCAAGAACAACGCAGTCTATTTCCTGACTGATGTGCGTCACCACAAAGACGACGATATCCGCAAATATCCCAAGGTGTGCCTGGCATTCGCTGACCCCGGCAGCGAGCGCTTCGTGTCGCTCTCCGGCCCGGCCGAAGTGTCAGCCGACCGCGGCGTGATCCGCGACTTGTGGTCGACGCCCGCGAAGGCGTGGTGGGATTCGCCGGACGATCCAAACATTCGCATGCTCAAGGTCACGCCGGAGGATGCGCAATTTTGGGAAGGCCCCGGCAAGGTCGTCAGCAGTGTCAAAATGGCGATCGCTGCGGCGACCGGCAAGCGGCCGGACATGGGCGATAACAAGAAGGTTGCGATGGGCTGATGCGCGTCTGTACGTGTCCTGCGCAAGCGAGCGGCCTGCAAGCAAGCGGCACGTGAATGAACCACAAGTGAGTGGTCCGATTGACGGACGTTAATCGGAGGGCCACGTCCCCGCCATCGTTGCATTCTACAAATAAAATGAAACGACCGACGGACAGGGCGGAAGCGGTGAGCCGCGCCCGCCCTGAAATTCCTCATTCGAACAAGCGAGAACAAGATGCGTCTAAAAGGACTGCTCCTGACCGGAGCCGCCATTTCCGTAGTTGCTTTCGGACACTCAGGTTCAGCGCGCGACCTGTCTGCAAATTTCATTCTGGCGCAACAGGACCAGGAGCAAAATAAAGGCGACCAACGGCGCGACCAGAAGCAGGACCAGAAGCGCGACCAGCGGCAGGAGCGTCGTAGTCAGGAGCAGCAGCAGAACCAACAGCGGCAAGAACTTCGGCAGGAGCAGCGTGACCAGGATACCAAGGGCAGGGAGCGCCGCGAGCAACGCCAGGAATTGCGGCAGCGGCAGGAACAGCGCAACGAAGACAAGCAGCAACGGCAGCAGCAGAAAGAGCAGCGGCAGGAGCTGAGGGACGACCAGCAGAAGCAGCAGCAACATAGGCGGCAGGAACAGCGTCTCGAGCAGGAGAAGAAGCAGCAGGAGCGCCGCGATGAACGCGGGCAGCGCCAGGACCAACGCCAGGACCAGAGGCGCGATCAGAACCAGCCGCAGAACCAGCCGCAGGACAAGCCGCGCGATCAGGGCAATCAGGGTCAGGAGCGCCGGGATCAACCTCGGGATCAGCGCAATGGCCAGCAACAGGAGCAGCGCGGCGGTCAGTCCGGTGAGCAGCGCGGCGGTCAATCCGGCCGCGATAACAACGCGCGCAGGCTGGACGACATTCGCGGCGAACGCCGCGAGCGCAAGGAGGGCGACCGGACCATCATCCAGGAAGGCAACCGGACTATCGTGCGCGATGGCACCCGCACCATCATCCGCCGCGACGAATCCGACCGGTTCCGCCGCGTCGGTCGCGATGTGAATGTCCAGCGCGTCGGCAACGAAACCCGGACCGTGGTGGTCGGCCCGAACGGCGAGCGCATCGTCACCGTCACCGACGCGAACGGGCGGCTGCTGCGCCGCTCGCGCTTCGTCAACAATCGCGAGGTCATCATCATCGATAACCGCCCGCGCGGCGGTCGTCGTGCCGATGCATTTTTCGTCACGCTACCGGCGCTCGCGATCGCGTCGCTCGCCATCCCGCGCGACCGCTATATCGTGGAGGCGGAGAGTGCGCCGCCGGAATACATCTACGACGCGCTGATGGCCCCGCCGGTGGAGGCGGTCCCCCGCGCCTATACCCTCGACGAGATCCGGTACAGCCCGGAGCTGCGCGACCGCATGCCGCGGATCGATCTCAATACCGTCACCTTCGATCTCGGATCGTGGGACATCGCGCCGGACCAATATGACCGGCTGGCGCCGATCGCCGACGGCATCAAGCGGGCGCTCTCGCGCAACCCCGATGAGGTGTTCCTGATCGAGGGGCATACCGACGCAACCGGCAATGACGACGACAACCTGTCGCTGTCGGATCGCCGGGCGGAAGCGGTGTCGATCATTCTGACCGACCATTTCCAGATACCGCCGGAAAATCTGGCAACGCAGGGCTATGGTTCGCAGCAGCTCAAGGTGCAAACCCAGGCTGCAGAGCGCGCCAATCGCCGCGTGACCGTGCGGCGGATTACACCGCTGCTGCAGCAGGGTCAGGCAGCGGGCGGGCCGGCGCCGCGATAGCTTGCGACATACGTGAATGCAAAATGGCCGGGGACTCCCGGCCATTTTTTGGCTCCGACCCACCATGCGGCGACGGGATCGCGGAGAACAATCCGGTATTTGCTTCCGAACCCTGATTTAGGGCAATCTGTATCCAGCAGCACATTGCCGTACCCGGCAGCGCGCAGCCTTCGACGTCCGGGAAAGCGTCCTCCTAACCAGCGAGTCCGATATGCAACCGAAGAGCCTACTCCTGATCGGAGCGGCGATCCTGTCCGCTTATGCCTTCATGTCCGTTTCGAACTTTGACGGAAACTTCTCTGCCCGCGCCCAGCAAGACCAGGGCGGCATGGGCGGCATGGGTGGTGGCGGCCAGGGCGGTGGCATGGGCGGCATGGGCGGCGGTGGCCAGCAGCAAGGCGGCATGGGTGGCGGCGGTGGCGGCGGCGGTGGCGGCGGCGGTGGTGGTCGCCAACAAGGCCAAGGCGGCGGAGGTGGTGGAGGCGGCGGCATGGGCGGCGGCGGCGGCGGAGGTGGTGGAGGCGGCGGCATGGGCGGCGGCGGCGGCGGCGGGATGGGCGGCGGCCAAAACCAGCAGCGCCAGCAGGAGCAACAGCAACGTCAGCAGCAGCGGCAGCAGCAACAGCAGCAACGCCAGGATCAGCGGCGGCAGGACCAACAACAGCGGCAGCAGGACAATCAGCAGCGGCGCCAGCAGGAGCAGCAACAGCGTCAGCAGCGCCAGGACCAGCAACGGCAGCAGCAACAGCAACGCCAGGATCAGAGGCAGCAGGATAGGCAAAAACAGCAGCAGGAGCAGCAGCAGCGCCGCCAGCAGGAGCAGCAGCAGCGTCAGCAGCAACAACAGCAGCGCCAGGATCAGAGGCGGCAGGAAGAGCAGAAGCAGCGCGAGGATCGCCGCGGGCGGCAGCAGGATCAGCAGGACCGTCAACAAGACCGTCAGCAGGGGCGCGACCGCAATCAGAACGATCAGCGGCAGGATTCTCGCCAGGATCGTCGCGACCGCGACAACGTGCGCAGGATCGACGATGTGCGCGGTGAGCGCCGCGTTACCCGCGACGGAAATCGCACCATCATTCAGGAAGGCAACCGGACCATCGTTCGCGACGGTAACCGCACGTTCATCCGCCGCGATGAGAACGATCGCTTCCGCCGCACCGGCCGCGACGTCAACGTGCAGCGCTTCGGCAACGAGACCCGCACCGTTGTGGTCGGCCCCAACGGCCAACGTTTCGTTACGGTGACCGGACCGGACGGGCGGCTGATCCGGCGCTCGCGCTACGTCAACGGCCGGGAAGTCGTTATCATCGACAACCGTCCGCGCGGCGGGCGCCGCTATGACTCGTTCTATGTGGCTCTGCCTGCACTTGCCCTCGGAGCGCTGGCGATCCCCCGCGAACGCTACATCGTAGAGGCCGAATACGCGCCGCCGGAATATATCTACGGCGCGCTGATGGCACCGCCGGTCGAGGCGCTGCCCCGCGCCTATACGCTCGACGAAATCCGCTACAGCCCGGAGGTGCGCGATCGCATGCCGCGGATCGATCTCGACACCATCACCTTCGATACGGGATCGTGGGAGATTTCTCCGGACCAGTATAACCGGCTCGCGCCAATCGCCGAGGGCATCAAGCGCGCGATTGCCCAGAACCCGGACGAGGTGTTCCTGATCGAAGGCCACACCGATGCGGTCGGCAACGACGACGACAACCTGTCGCTGTCGGACCGCCGCGCGGAAGCGGTGTCGATCATTCTCACCGACCAGTTCCAGATTCCGCCGGAGAACCTGACGACCCAGGGTTATGGCTCTCAGCAGATGAAAATCCCGAGCCAAGGGCCTGAACGCGCCAACCGGCGCGTCACGGTTCGCCGCATCACGCCGCTGCTGCAGCAGGGTCAGGCGGCGGGAGCGCCCCCGCAATAAGGCCGCGTCTGCGAAGCACTACATGCGAATGGCCGGGCAAACGCCCGGCCATTTTTATGCGGACCTAGCCTGCCTTGAGCGCAGCGAAATGCGGCGCGGCGCTCCCCGGATGTCGTTCTGCTCAGTCCGGGCTGCGTTCGGCTAAAGATTTCGCTTCTTCCGGCGCTGTCCGAGGGTGCGCAGCCGCAGCGCATTGAGCCGGATGAAGCCCGCGGCATCGCGGTGATCGTAAGCGACCGCGCCTTCCTCGAAGGTGACGAGATCCTGATCGTACAGCGAATACGGGCTCTCGCGGCCAATCACCCACGCGCTGCCCTTGTAAAGCTTCAGCGTCACGCGCCCGGTCACGTGCTCCTGCGACTTGTCGATCGCGGCCTGCAGCATCTCGCGCTCGGGCGTGAACCAGAAGCCGTTATAGATCAGCTCGGCATATTTCGGCATCAGCTCGTCCTTGAGATGCCCGGCGCCGCGATCGAGCGTAATGCTCTCGATGCCGCGATGCGCGGCCAGCAGAATGGTGCCGCCGGGCGTCTCGTACATGCCGCGCGACTTCATACCGACGAAGCGGTTCTCGACCAGATCGAGCCGGCCGATGCCGTTGATCTTGCCGAGATCGTTGAGCGCCTTGAGCAGCGTCGCCGGCGACATTTTCTTGCCGTCGATGGCGACCGGATCGCCCTTCTCGAAATCGATGGTGATGATCGTCGGCTTGTCCGGCGCGGTCACCGGATCATCGGTGCGCGAATAGACATAGTCCGGCACTTCCTGCGATGGATCTTCCAGCACCTTGCCTTCGGATGACGCGTGCAGGAGGTTCGCATCGACCGAGAATGGCGCCTCGCCGCGCTTGTCCTTGGCAATCGGGATCTGGTGCATTTCCGCGAACGCGATCAATTGCTCGCGCGAGCGCAAATCCCATTCGCGCCACGGCGCAATGATTGTGATGTCGGGCTTCAGTGCGTAATAGGTCAGCTCGAAGCGAACCTGATCGTTGCCCTTGCCGGTGGCGCCGTGACACACCGCATCAGCCCCCACCTTCTCGGCGATCTCGATCTGTTTCTTGGCGATCAGCGGCCGCGCAATCGAAGTGCCGAGCAGATACTGGCCCTCGTAGACGGTGTTGGCGCGGAACATCGGGAACACGTAGTCGCGGACGAATTCCTCGCGCAGGTCCTCGATGAAGATGTTTTCCGGCTTGATGCCGAGCAGGATCGCCTTGGCGCGCGCCGGTTCGAGCTCCTCGCCCTGGCCGAGGTCGGCGGTGAAGGTCACCACCTCGCAGCCATAGGTGGTCTGCAGCCACTTCAGGATGATCGAGGTGTCGAGGCCGCCCGAATAGGCGAGAACGACCTTTTTGACGTCTTTTTTCGGGTTGTCGGCCATGGATCCAGTTCCGTCTGATCATTGGCGACCGGACGGGAAAACGGTGTCCACGTCCTGGTCGCGCCTGAAGGCGGGCGGGACTATAGGCAGAACCGGAACCGGTGCAACTTGCCCCGATGAAAAGACAGAGCCGCGTCGGCGACCGAGCCGGCTGTTTGGGTAAAAATCGGCCGGACCGCGGTGCCGGGTCGGCAGCCCTACCGCGTGCTCCGGGCGGGCTGCTTTTTCCGCCTCTGCGGCGGCACGTATCGCGGGTTTTGCTCGCAGCGCCCGCCGATGCCGGAGATGGTAGCGAGGCATTGCTGGAAGCTGACAAAGCCGCAATTGCGCGTCGTCCAGTCGTATCGCGCGCACCAGGGATATTCCTGGGCCTGGGCAGACCCACCGCCGAGAACGCCCGCGACAAGCATTGCCGCCACTGCAACCAGAATCATGCGCATGGAATCGATCCCTTTGCCTGCAGGCGCAACGTCGCGACGTCGGGCCCGGTTCCGGCAAGTCTAAGGATCGTCGGCGCGGCCGCAACGCTTCGGCAGCGACAGCGATCAGCGCCGTGAGGCAGCCCCCGAGACCCGAGCGAGCCGGGAACCGATGCCGGCCATCACGAAGCCCCGCGCCGCTCCGAGCCTTTGACCAATGGTGGCAACGCCCGCCCGCGCGCGACGGCCGGCATCGCCGAGCGCATCCTCGATCCTGCTGTCCGACAGCGCCCGCAGGCGCCAGCGATACAGCCACCCGTGCAGGGTCCAGACCAGCAACGCGCTTAATGCGCCGGCGAACAGCACGTCGGTAAAGAAGTGGCCGCCGAACGCCACGCGCAGGAAGCCCATCATTGCGCCGAACAATGCCGCCGCGCCGATCGCCGTCATCTGCCACGGCGCGGATACCAGCGCGGCCGGTGCCAGCATGGCGAAGGCCGCGGCACTTTCACCCGATACGAACGAGCAATTCCTGCGGCACTCCCCGCTTGCATCCCACCAGGGTTTGAAACTCATGGCGCCACCAAATTCCTGGACCAGTCCGGGCCGCGGCCGATTCCAGTTCTCCTTCAAGCCGGCATTCACGATCAGTCCCGGTCCGATTGCGATCGACATCAGGATCAGCAGCATGGCACGGCCCGGAAGCAATGCCGGGCGCGACGGAAACAGCATCTTCCCGATCAATGCGATGGCGGGAATGGCAATGCCGATCGCGATGGCCCAAGACGTCACGAAGCGAAAGCCGGCCAGAAACCGGTCGTTCTGCGCCGGAAAAATCCCGCGCGCCGGGTCGAAGAACACCGCGGAAATTGCGAGATCGAGTTCAGGATAGAGCGTGAAGACAATTACGGTCAGCGCTGTCGCTAACCCGATGACAACAAGTCCGGCACGTGACACAGCCAAGTCCCCCAATCTCGGGTCAGGCTTAAAGTTCGCGATTGACATCGGGGTGACGGAATTATGATGCGGCGAAGAGTGTGGAAAGCGTCACACGCATTTCGAAAACAGCTGCCTGCCTGTTGCGGGCTTCGCTTGGTGAGAGCCCTGGTCCCATGAGCAAGCCGGTTGTCGATTTCTGGTTCGAATTCGCATCGACGTATTCCTATCCGGCGATCATGCGCGTGCAGACACGGGCCGAAGACGCTGGCGTTGCGATCCGCTACCGCCCCTTCCTGCTCGGGCCGATATTCAAGGCGCAGGGCTGGGATACGTCGCCCTTCAACATTTACGAGAGCAAGGGCCGTTATATGTGGCGCGATCTCGAGCGGCTTTGCGCCGACCTGTCGATTCCGTTTTGCCGCCCCGATCCGTTTCCGCAGAACTCGCTCTTAGCCGCAAGGATCGCCGTCGCGGGTGAGGGGCAGACCTGGCGCGACGCATTTTGCCGCGGCGTATTTCGCGCGCAATTTGGCGAAGGCCGCCGCATCGACGATCCGGCGGTGCTCGCAGGGAAACTGGAGGCAGCCGGCGCGCCGGCGGCTGCGATCCTTATTCACGCGGGGTTGGAGCCGGTGAAACTGAAGCTGCGGGCGGAAACGGAGCGGGCTGCGGCACTCGGCATTTTCGGCGCACCGAGTTTCGTCACGGCGGACGGCGAATTGTTCTGGGGCAATGACCGTCTGGATACGGCGCTCGCTTGGGCGAAAGCGCACCAGGAATAGGCGGCCGATCTTCAACCTTGGTCGCAGGGAACTGCCGGCGCGTCTGACGAGTTGGAACAGGCTGGGCGTCGGAGCTTCAACGTCCCATCTTCACTCCGCCTCCCGGTGGCCCCGGCCCAACAGCCGGGGTCTTTTGTTTACGGGAGCGGCAGCGAAACAATGCTCACGCCGCCGCCAGAGCCTTCCCCGCCGGTCGGGCCGACGACTCCTGACCGACGGCGGGCGAGCTTTCGACCTCGACGGTGACCTCGATATCGATGCTGACTTGCCGGTCGGCCCATTGCACTTTCTTGTAATCGAAGCCGTTAACCAGCGTCGGTTTCACCACCTCGAAATAGGGAGAGATATCGAAGTCACGCGGCGCGTAGAGCGACGAGTGCCGGATCTCCAGTATTTCCTCGCGTGCGGATTCGCTTTCCACGCGGCTGATCTTCGGCAGGATCGGGTAACGCACCGAGTCGAAGGCCTGCGCGATGAGGGCCGAACAGATGATCCGGGTCGGATGGCCGGAGCCCATGCTCATCATCTTGCGCCGCCATTTCTGCGGCAGCGGCAGCGGCATCAGGAAGCGCATCAGGTCGATGATATTCTTTACATCGTAGTCGAAGCCGATCCGCTCCTTGGCATAGGCACAGACCCTGGCGCGATCTTCCAGTGTCAGTCCGGTCGGCCGGCAGATGCGGGTGTGATAGCGCGCATATTTCGACAATTCCGCACCGACCACGCCTTCCCCGAGATTGGCCTCGACCAGGACCAGCGGTTCGCCGGCCGCGGTCTCGCGATCGCCGATGCGGCCGACATAGAGCGCGGCATGAGACCAGGTGGATTGGGTGAGATACTTGATGATGCCGGAAACGTGATTATTGCCTTCGACCAGCAGCACATCGCCGGGCTGCAGCGTTGCCTGCAGGGCGCCGAAGTCGCTCGGCGTGAAGGGTTCATAGCCCTGCACCGGCTTTTCCAGATAGCGGGCAAGGAACCGCCCGATTCCGTCGAGCATGAAGCTCATGGCCGTGACCTCCCGTACGCGGCTCGTCTCCGCGTATCCGGTTGTTTTGCTGCATTTTCGTCGAAAGCGGTTGCAATCCGGTTCACCGGTTTCACGCCCCGGTGACAGCCCGGACATCGGATGTTTGCAAAACCTTGCTTTTTCCGGGTAGTGAGGCGGGAGTGCAAAGCCTCCGGTAACCATGGACGCAATCTCCCGCCGCAAGTTTCTCGCGATCACCGCCGGAGCCACTTCGCTCCCGGCATGGGCACGCATGGCGACGGCGGCCGAAACCGATGTGGCGATCGTGGGTGCCGGGGCCGCCGGCATTGCCGCGGCGCGGAAACTTGCCGCCGCCGGCCGCCGCGTTGTGATCCTCGAGGCCGCCGACCGGGTCGGCGGCCGCTGCATCACCGATACCACGACCTTCGGAATTCCGTTCGATCTCGGTGCCCACTGGCTGCACGCCCCCGATATCAATCCGCTCTCGAAGCTCGCGCCGCGCACCGGGCTTGAAATCTATCCGGCGCCGCCCGGTCAGAAGGTGCGGATCGGCCGTCGCAATGCGCGCGAAAGCGAACTCGAACAGTTTTTCGCGGTCCTGGTTCGCGCGCGACGCGCGATCGAGGATGCCGCGCGCGGAAAGTCAGATATGTCGCTGGCGCAGGCCATGCCGAAGGACCTCGGTGAATGGGCGCCATCGATTGAATTCTATCTCGGGCCGTTCAGCTGCGGAAAAGACTTCGCGGATTTGTCGGTGGTGGATTTCCAGCGCTCGAATGAGCGCGATGTCGACGCCTATTGCCGGCAGGGTTTCGGAACATTGCTTGCGAAGCTGGCCGAGGGTCTGCCGGTGCAGTTGTCGACGCCGGTGACGCGCATCGCTCCGCAACGCGGCGGCATCACGCTCGAGACCGGGAAGGGCGCGCTGCAGGCGCGCGCCGTCATCGTCACGGTGTCCACCAACGTGCTGGCCGACGGCAAGCTCATCCCCGATTTGCCGAAGCGGCAGCTCGACGCGCTGGCTCGCCTGCGTCTCGGACACTACGAGCGGGTGGCGCTGCAAATTCCCGGCAATCCGTTCGGTCTGGCCGGCGACGATCTGGTTTTCGAGAAAGCCGACGGCAAGCAAACTGCTGCTCTGCTCGGAAATGTCGGAGGATCGTCGCTGGCTTATGTGGACATCGCCGGATCATTCGCGCGCGATCTCGCTTCGAAAGGCCAGCGCGAGATGACGGCCTTCGCACTCGACTGGCTCGACAAGCTGTTCGGCGCGGACGTGAAGAATGCGGTCGTGCGCACGCATGCAACGCAATGGGCATTCGTTCCGAATGTGCAGGGCGCGTTTTCGGCAGCCTCGGTCGGCGGCCAGCCATCGCGCCGCATCCTGATGACGGAGCCGTTGCGCGACCGTGTGTTCTATGCGGGCGAAGCGGCGCATGAAACGCTGTGGGGCACTGTTGGCGGCGCATGGGAATCCGGCGAGCGCGCGGCGGAGCTGGCCCTTAAAGTGGCAACGCCACTCACCGGCACCGTGCCGGCCCAGAAAGCCCAACCGGGGAAACAACCGGTTCGCCGGCGGCAGGAACAGCAGAAAGCACCGAGGCAGCAGCAATGGCCGTCCGGCACGCCGCGGATCAGCAATTGATGCCGGATATCGCCGACTGACAGGCCCAATGAAAAAGGCCCCGCGCGACGCGGGGCCTTTGCCTTTGGTACTCTGTGTCAGCGCCGTGGCGTTACTGACAGGGATGATACTGGCCGTCATAGCCGAGATAGAGCCCGGTGGCCGGATTGAAGGACCGGTATTTCGACGAGCAATAGGCGATCCAGTCGGCCCCGCCGCCATAGGCAGGCGCATAGGCCACCGGGGGAGGCGCCGCATTGGCGCCGGCGATAACCGCGCCAAGCGCCAGGCCGCCGATCACACCGGCCGCAACCGCGCCGCCGTTTCGATAGCCACGATACCCGTAGCCGCGATAGCCATAGCCCCGGCCGCGATAGTAGCCGCCCCGGCCGCGCCATTGCACGTGCTGCACATGTTGCGTATCGACCGATCCCAGCGACGACAGGCCCGCTCCGGCAGGCGCTGCAGCGGCCTGCGACGGCGCAAGAAACGCGGCCAGAGCAAGCGCGGACAGGCCGGCCGAGGCGCTCAGGAATTTGGATGCTGCCATACTGTGATCTCCACTTGATTGAACGAGGTCCAGAGTCTCGAACGAATGCAGCGGGAGATTGTTCCTACAGCAGCGGCGACAACACGACGCATCGCACCTTAACGTTTGTCCATGACGTCGCGCGTCATGAGCGCAGCACGCCGCCGGTGCGCTTGCCGATTTCGGCCACGATCTTGCCGGCGAGCGCATCGATCTCGGCGTCGGTCATCGTCTTCTCGCGCGGCTGGATAGTGACCGCGATCGCGATCGAGGTCTTGCCCGGCTCGATGCCCTTGCCTTCATAGACGTCGAACACCGTCACGCCGGTGATCAGCTTCTTGTCGACATTCTGCGCCGCGCGCACGAGGTCGGCCGCCTTCACGCTCTTGTCGACGATGAACGCGAAGTCGCGCGACACCGGCTGGAATGCCGACAATTCGAGTGCGGGCCTGGCACGGGTCGGTTTCGCTTTCGGCTCCGGGATACGATCGAGAATGACTTCGAAGCCGACGATCGGGCCATCCGCCTTCAACGCCTCGAGCGCGCGCGGATGCAGCTCGCCGAAATGGCCGAGCACGTTCTGCGGACCGATCTGTATCGTTCCCGACCGGCCGGGGTGGTACCAGGCCGGACCGCCGGGCACGATCTGCAGCGCCTGCATCGGCGCGCCGGCTGCCGCAAGCGCGGCCAGCGCATCGGCCTTGGCCTCGAACGCATCCGCCTCCTTGCTGTCGCCGGCCCAGAAGCGTCCGCTGCCGGTCGCGCGCGACAAACCGTGACGCAGGCCCGCGGCGGCAATGAACTGGTCCTCGGGGCGGTCGCCCTTGAACACCTGCCCAACCTCGAACAGCCCGGCATCGGCGATGCCGCGATCGGCGTTGCGCTGGATCGCGGCGATGAGGCCCGGAAGAAGGCTCGGCCGCATGTCGGAAAGGTCCGACGCAATCGGATTGGCAAGCGCAAGTTCGGGCTGACCGCCGCCGAACAATTCCGCATCCGGCTTCGAGATGAACGACCAGGTCACCGCTTCCGCCAGATTGCGCGCGGCGAGCGCGCGCTTGGCCTTGCGGGTGCGGTTCTGGATCGGCGTCAGCACCGCCTTGCGGGGCGCATCGCCGCGCTCGAATGGGGTCAGCGGCACCTGATCGACGCCGACGATCCGCACGACCTCTTCGACGATATCGGCCTTGCCTTCCACATCGGCGCGCCAGGACGGCACCGCGATCTTCACCGCCTTACCGGTGCCGGCGACGAAAAAGCCGAGATGGCCAAGGATGCGCTTGATCTCGACCAGCGGGACATCGAGGCCGGCAAGGCGCTTGACTTCGTCGAGCGGAAAATCGATCGGCCGCTCGTCGGCGGGCTCGCCGCCGACCACCACATTCTCCGATGGCTCGCCGCCGCAGAGATGGAGCACCATCTGCGTCGCCAGTTCGAGGCCGGGTACCATGAAATTCGGATCGACGCCGCGCTCGAAGCGATAGCGCGCATCGGAATTGATGCCGAGCTTGCGTCCGGTCTGCGCGATATTGATCGGGTCCCAGAGCGCCGATTCGATCAGCACGTCGGTGGTGTTCTCGTCACAGCCCGACAATTCACCGCCCATGATGCCGGCCAGCGATTCGACGCCCTTGTCGTCTGAGATCACGCAGATGCTGTCGTCGAGTTTGTATGTCTTGCCGTCGAGCGCGAGCAACTCCTCGCCCGCCTTGGCGCGGCGCACCACGAGATTCCCGTGCACTTTCTGCGCGTCGAAGACATGCAGCGGACGGCCGCGGTCGTAGGTCATGAAGTTGGTGATATCGACCAGCGCATTGATCGGCCGCAGCCCGATCGCGGTCAGCCGCTTCTGCAGCCATTCCGGCGACGGGCCGTTCTTCACACCGCGCACCAGCCGCAGCGCAAAGCCCGGACAGAGCGACGGCGTCGATCCGAAATCGAGGGCCACCTTGACGGGACACGGAAACGTACCCTTCACCGGCTTCGGCGTGCGCTCGAGGAACTTGCCGATACCGGTGGCGCCAAGATCGCGCGCGATGCCGGACACGCCGGTGCAGTCGGCGCGGTTGGGCGTGAGATTGATCTCGATGATCGGATCGTTAAGGCCCAGCACTTCCGCGAACGGCACACCCACCGGCGCATCGGCCGGCATTTCGATGATACCCGAGTGATCGTCGGAGAACGCGATCTCGGCGCCCGAGATCAGCATGCCCTGACTTTCGACGTCGCGAATCTTGCCGACCTTGAGCGTGATGTCTTTCGCCGGAATATACGTGCCAGGAAGTCCGAGCACTGCCTTCATGCCGCCACGCGCATTCGGCGCACCGCACACGATCTGCAGCGGCTTGCTGTCGCCGGTATTGACCATGCAGACCCGCAGCCGGTCCGCATTCGGATGCTGCACGGCGGAGATGACTTCGACCACCTTGAACGGCGCGTATTTCTCGGCCGGATTTTCGATCTTTTCGACCTCGAGTCCGATCATGGTGAGCTTGTCGGCAATCGCCGGCAGCGGCTCGTCGGTCTGGAGATGCTCTTTCAGCCAGGACAGGGTGAATTTCATCGGGTCAACCCTTCGGCCGTATCCACCACAAGACAGGCAAGCTTAGGAAAACGGCGGTCGTAAAGTAGATCGAGATTTGATTGCACAGACGATAGAGTTCGTGCCGGATCACCAGTTCGCGCTGCACAGTCTGCCTGAAATCGCGGCCGGATCCGTGCAGGGGCAACGAGCGCGCCACCGAAAGGCAGCGCAGACAACCGACAGCGATGAGGAGATAAATCGATATCTCCAAAATGATCACCGCCTCTTCGATCCAGTGCTGCGCCAGCAACGGCATGCAGATGCCCAGACCTGCGATCATCATCGACACATGGGTCAGAAGTCCCGTTGCCTTTGTGTCGATGGTCTGGAACGTCGCCGTAGTCGCTGCCGTCTCCGCGGCGTCATGGTTCTCGAGAGCGCTGGTGAAGGATGCGAGTGTCTTCGCGTCCCACTTGCGCGTCAGCGCCGCATAAAGCGCACCGGTGCTGCCCTCGCCGCTTTTCTCGGCCATGACTAGCTGCTCAAGCCTCCCGCGAGCGTCGGGAAATCGAGCGGGCGGAATCCGTAATGCGACAGCCAGCGCATGTCCGCTTCAAAGAACGGCCGCAGGTCAGGCATGCCGTATTTCAGCATGGCGATGCGGTCGATCCCCATGCCCCAGGCAAAGCCCTGATAATCGTCGGGGTCGAGCCCGCAATTGCGCAGCACATTCGGATGCACCATGCCGCAGCCGAGAATCTCCAGCCAGTCCTCGCCCTCGCCGAAGCGGATCTCGCCCTTGTCGCGCCGGCACTGAATGTCGACCTCGAGCGAGGGCTCGGTGAACGGAAAGAACGACGGCCGGAACCGCATCTTCACGTTGTCGACTTCGAAGAACGCCTTGCAGAACTCGGCCAGAATCCACTTCAGGTGGCCGAGATGCGCGCTCTTGTCGATGACCAGGCCTTCGACCTGATGAAACATCGGCGTGTGCGTCTGATCGGAGTCGCTTCGGTAGGTGCGGCCGGGACAGATCACGCGGATCGGCGGCTTCTGCGTCAGCATCGTGCGCACCTGCACCGGCGAGGTATGCGTGCGCAGCAAGAGCCGAGAGCCGTCCGGCTTCGGATTGAAATAGAAGGTGTCGTGCATTTCCCGCGCCGGATGACCCTCGGGAAAATTCAGCCGCGTGAAGTTGTAATCGTCGGTCTCGATGTCCGGACCCTCGGCCACCGCAAAGCCCATGTCGGCGAAGATCGCGGTGAGCTCGTCGATCACCTGGCTGATCGGATGGATGCGGCCGGTCTCGGTCGGGCTTTCGCGCACGGGAAGCGTGACATCGACGCTCTCGGTGGCGAGGCGCGCATCGAGCGCCGCATTCTTCAGCGCATCGCGCCGCGCGGTGAGCGCTGCGTTCACGGCATCCTTGAGGCCGTTGATCGCCGGCCCCCTGGACTTGCGCTCCTCCGGCGTCATGGCGCCGAGCGTCTTCAGCAGCGCCGATACCGATCCGCTCTTGCCAAGCGATGCGACGCGCACCGCTTCCAGCGCAGCCTCGTCGGCGGCTGCGGCGATGTCTGCAAGGACCGATTGCTGAAGTTGCTCGATATCCGACATGACGAGTCTCACTTGCTCGTCATGGCCGGGCCTGTCCCGGCCATCCACGTCTTGCGTTACGACAGGAAAGGCGTGGATGCCCCGCCTGCGCGGGGCATGACATCATCAGGCCTGCGCGGGCAGCGCTGCCTTGACCTTCTCGACGATGACCTGGAACGCCGCCGGCTCGCGGATCGCGAGATCGGACAGAACCTTGCGGTCGATTTCGAGCCCGGTCTGGTTCAGCCCGTTGATGAACTGGCTGTAGTTCAGTCCGAACGGACGGACAGCGGCGTTGAGGCGCTGGATCCAGAGAGCGCGGAAGGTGCGCTTGCGACGCTTGCGGTCGCGGAAGGCGTATTGATTGGCCTTCTCCACCGCCTGCTTGGCGATCCGGATGGTGTTCTTGCGACGGCCGTAAAAGCCCTTTGCGGCCTTCAGGACCTTCTTGTGCTTGGCGTGGGACGTAACGCCCCGTTTGACGCGAGCCATGGCTGATCTCCTTTAACGAAACACGGAATTTGCAGAAACGAAGAAAGACGGTGGCGGAAGGCACTCAGCCGTTCGGCATCCAGTATTTCTTGATGTTTTCCCCGTCGGCCTTGAACAGGACGCGGGTGCCGCGAAGATTGCGGATCTGCTTGGTGGTTCGCTTGATCATGCCGTGACGCTTGCCGGCCTGGGCGGACACAACTTTCCCGGAGCCGGTGATCTTGAAGCGCTTTTTGGCGCCCGATTTGGTCTTCAACTTGGGCATTTGGCTCTCCTGATACGGCTGACGAACGGCAATAGCCGAGCGTTCGCCGAAAATGGCTCGAAAAACGAGCGTTTGCTGATTGAGCAAGTGTCGCCGCCACGGCAGCCCTGACAGCCGGGCGACGAGCGGCGGGGTTATGGCAGAGAGGCCCATTTTAGGCAAGTCCCGCAGGATTTTAGGGATCTGCCGCGTTGGAGCCCGAGGTCTGACCCGCGGCGGACGGACCGGAAACGCTGCCCAGGGTCGCCGCTCGTCCGGTGAGCCACCCCGGCGTCGGCACGCCTGCCCCGTTTGGCTGATTCCGAGCCGCGCACGACAGGACCGATCGTGTCGCCTGAGGCAGTCGCGGCACAATATCGTTTCGGTGACACGATATGCCGCGCCCCCGTCGGTTGAGCGAACCAGCAAAATGACTATACGTTCAGCAATCCCAGCCAACTCGTCCGAACCGATCACGCGCGATTTTGCGCGAAGCCATGCTTTTCCGCGCACCTGATCGCGTGGGCAAGCCGACCAACGGGGGCAAGACTCGATGCAAGCATCTTTTTCCGCGATTAATGAATCCAAGGCCAATTTCGATCACGTCTATGTCGAGAACGATCCCAGGCAATATTTCAACTATCTCGGCGAGCTCGATTACATCATCCCGCATCTGGCACAGCCGGTTTTCGACCAGCTGATCCGCGCCCGCGCCGCGACTCAGGATCGTCCGGTCACCGTCCTCGATCTGGGCTGCTCGTATGGCGTCAACGGTGCGCTGATGAAGTACGCGCTCACCTACGATGCCTTGCGCGATCGCTACACGGCGCCGGCTCTGCAGGGGCTCGGCCATGACGACATGCTCGAACTCGACCGCGCATTCTATATGTCGTGGCCGCGCAACCGGAATGTCCGCGTCATCGGACTGGACGTCTCCGAGACCGCGGTCCGCTACGGCCAGGCCAGCGGCGCCATGGACATGGCCTTTTGCGCCGATCTTGAAGCCGGCGATCCGAAACCCGAAGTCGCGTCGGCCATAGCGGAAGCGGACATCATCGTTTCGACCGGTTGTGTCGGTTACGTCGGCAGCCCGACATTCGACCGCGTCATGGCGCTGGCGCGCGAAGGCCGCAGCGCCTGGGTCGCGTCATTCGTCTTGCGGATGTTCCCCTACGACCGGATCGCAGCGACACTTTCGCAATACGATCTCGAGACCGAAAAATTCCTTGGCGCCACCTTCGTCCAGCGACGGTTTGCCAACCGGGAGGAAATGGAATCGGTCGTGCGGGCGGTGGAGATGCGCGGGATCGATACGCGCGGCCATGAAACCGAAGGCGTCTATCACGCCGATCTGTATGTTTCACGTCCGCGCAGCGAGATCGAACGCATCCCGCTGCAGCAACTCGTCAATGTCGTGAGCGGTGCCAACAAGCCCTGGTCGATCAGCACCAATGTGATGGGGCAGCACGGCCCCGGCGCGCGGCAGCGCGCGCGGGGTGCGCGGCGCCTTACCTTGGCGCCAAAATCATAATCATCTGACGGCCCTCGAACCGGGCGTCCATCTCGACTTTTGCGAGGGGCGCCAGGTCGGTCTTGACGCGGTCGAGCAACTGCGTACCGAGCTCCTGGTGCGCCATTTCGCGGCCGCGGAAGCGCAACGTCACCTTGACCTTGTCGCCTTCGTCGAAGAAGCGCTTCATGGCCCGCATCTTCACGTCGTAATCGTGGTCGTCGATCATTGGCCGGAATTTGATTTCCTTGACCTCGACGACCTTCTGTTTCTTGCGGGCTTCGGCGGCCTTCTTTTGCGCCTGGAATTTATACTTGCCATAATCCAGGAGCTTGCAGACCGGCGGGTTGGCGTTGGGAGAAATCTCGACAAGATCGAGCCCGGCCTCTGCGGCCCTCGCGAGCGCATCCTGAATCGGAACCGCGCCAAGATTGGTGCCGGTCTGGTCGATCAGCTGGACCTCGCGGTTGCGGATCTCCTCGTTGACGCGCGGACCGTCCTTCTGAACGGGGAGCGCGGCCTTCATTGGACGACGAATGGAAAATCTCCGTAGCTGTTGCGATAAACCGGCTGGTGCAGCGCGCATTCAAGGCGGTCGGCCAAGCGTCCGCAGCCAGCGATGGCGGTCAAGATCGGGACAAAACAGGGCCAAGTCAACGGCAGACCCTGCTAAAACCGGCAGAATCCTGCGGAATTCTGACACACCGGGCCGTATCAGACCGAATTTTTGCTGCCCACGAGCCCCGAATAGAGCCGCAACGTCAGGTCGCTGACCGCCGGCTGATTGAAATGCTCGGTCACCCACTGGCGGCCCCGAAGGCCGATCGCCGCCTGCTGCGCGGGCGGCATCGAGAACAGCCGGATCAAGGCGGCGGCCAGCGCCGCGGCGTCGCCGGCGGAAAAACGCAGACCCGTCATCCGGTCTTCCGGCACGATCGGGGGCGCCAGAACCGCGTCCGGACCAGCGCCGAGGTCGGAGACAATCACCGGCCGCTGCATCGCCTGCGCTTCCAGAATCGTACGCTGCAATCCTTCCGTCTGGATCGCGGCCGAGACCACCACCGATGCGGCGGCATAGGCAGCCGGCATATCGTCGACCGGACCGATCAGCCGCACCACATCGGTCAGCTCGCCGGCCAGCACCTGGTCCCAAACTTCCCCGCCATAGCTGCTGTTGCCGCCGGACTCGCCCACGAAAATGAATGTGAAATCCTTGAGGCCCATCTCCTTGAGACGGCGCGCCGCCTGGACCGCGACATGGTGCCCCTTCCGCCGCAACATTCGTCCGACCACAAGCACGACCCTGTCGCCAGCGGTCACGCCGAACGTCCGGCGCATCTGCTCCAGCCGCTCGGACGACATCAGCGAGGGATCGAATAGGCCCAGATCGACACTGGCCGGCACCACGTCGATCCGATCCGCCGGTACGCGATAACGCTCGCTGATCATATCCGCGAGCTGGTCGCTGACCGCGACGATCCGGTCGCCGCGCGCCATCACGCTGTTATACAATCGCTTCAAGGCATTCTGTTCGCGGAAGCCCTTGTACCAGCTGGTGACGAGGGGAACGCGCGTCAGCTTGGCAGCGACCAGGGCGCTCCAGGCCGGCGCCCGCCCGTGAGCATGGATGATGTCGCAATTTCGGTTGCGCACGACGCGCGAAATCAGCGCAGCATTGCGCGCCATGATTGCCGGATTCTTGCTCGCCACATCGGCGTAAATGAATTCGCCGCCCGCCGCGGCGATGCGTGACTCGAGCCGTCCGCCGCGCGACATCACCAGAGCGCGATGACCGGCGGCTGTCAGGATGCGCACCAGATCGACGGCGCCCATCTCGGCGGCGCCCGCCTGCAAGGTCGGCACCACCACCAGAACCGTCAGCGGGCGGAGTTGAGTCACGACGCTGCGGGCCTGCACAGAAGCGGTTGCCGTTTCGTCAACGGCGGTCTCCATCCTTCGCGCTGCGGAACGGGAATTCACATTCGGCCTCTTCTGCAGTCGGTCTGCGGCGCACATGCAATTGCGCCTGACGCGATCTCGCTGACGGAATGCGGCCTGGGAAGCCCGATCACGCATCGACGTGATAAGACTTCTCGGGTCGCGAGGCAAACGTGTTGCAGGATATCGTCGCCCGATGCGAGGCTGCATCCTGCTTTGGGGCGAAAAGATGATTGGGAGACCGGCTTGGCCATCAGTGACGTAGAATTGACCGCGATCGAGGTTGGCGAGGGCAGTCTGCGCCGAACGATCGCGGTCCGGCGCCGCAGCGGCCGCGGGCCCGCGCTGTTCTGGATTGGCGGCTTCAAGTCCGACATGAAGGGCACCAAGGCCGAAGCGCTCGACCGCTGGGCCGCCGAACAAGGCCGCGCCTGCATCCGTTTCGACTATTCGGGCCACGGCGAATCCGGCGGCGCCTTTGCCGACGGCACCATCGGCCGCTGGCTGGAAGAATGCCGCGCCGTCTTCTCGCAGTTTTGTGACGGCCCAACGATCGCGGTCGGCTCGTCCATGGGAGGATGGATTTCACTGCTGCTGGCGCGCGACATCCGGGCGGGCAACACGCCCGGCGCGAGTACGGGCACCGGATCGCTTGCCGGGCTCGTGCTGATCGCGCCGGCCGTGGACTTCACCGAAGTGCTGATGTGGCAGAAGATGACGCCGGAGATCCGGCAGCAGATCGAGACCACCGGCTCCTGGCAGCGGCCGTCGGACTATTCCGACGAACCCTATCTGATCACCCGGCAATTGATCGAGGACGGACGCAATCATCTGCTGCTTGGCGGACTGATCGAAACCGGCTGCCCGGTCCGCATCCTGCAGGGCGTCAAGGACGACGACGTTCCGTGGGAACATGCGGTGGCGCTTGTTTCCCGAATCGCGCGCGACGACGTTGTGCTGACACTGGTCAAGGATGGCGATCATCGGCTGTCGCGGCCGGAGGATATCGAGCGGCTCTTGGCGGCCATCGGTGAATTCAGTTAGACCATCCAGTTAAAGCATATGCATCACTTTCCGGGCAGGCAACGCAATGAGCTACAACACGATTCAGGTTGAAACGCAGGGGCGGGTTGGACTGATCCGGCTTCATCGACCGCAGGCGCTGAATGCGCTCAATTCCGAACTTGCTGGCGAACTGAATGCCGCCATCGCCGCGTTCGAGGCCGATGCGAATATCGGCTGCATGGTCATCACCGGATCGGACAAGGCGTTTGCCGCCGGCGCCGATATCAAGGAGATGGCCGGCCAGAGCTACATGGATACGTTCATGGACAACTTCGCCGCCGGCTGGGACGCGGCGGCGCGCGCGCGCAAGCCGGTGATCGCTGCCGTCGCAGGCTTCGCGCTCGGCGGCGGTTGCGAACTCGCGATGCAATGCGACATGATCATTGCCGCCGACAACGCGAAATTCGGACAACCGGAGATCAAACTCGGCGTCATTCCCGGCATCGGCGGTACGCAGCGTCTGACCCGCGCGATCGGCAAGGCCAAGGCGATGGAGATGACGCTCACCGGCCGGATGATGGACGCCGCTGAGGCCGAGCGGTCCGGGCTGGTCGCGCGCGTGGTGCCGCTTGCGTCACTGATGGACGAGACGATGAAGATCGCCACCACGATCGCATCGATGTCGCTGCCGGCGGTGATGATGGCGAAGGAAGCCGTGAACCGTTCGTTCGAGACCACGCTGGCCGAAGGCGTGCTGTTCGAACGCCGGGTGTTTCATTCGCTATTCGCAACGGCGGACCAGAAGGAAGGCATGGCGGCATTCGTCGACAAACGGCCGGCGAAGTTCGAGCACAAGTGACGGCGGCACGGGCGCGCGTTACTTCCGCACGCAGATCACTCGCACCACCGCATTCTTTGCCGCCGCGACATCGCCGCGGCCGGTGACGGGCGCCACGCCGGCGCCTTCCAGGAATTTGCGGATGCTGGCAGTCGGGACAAACGAGGCCTGGCCGGCGCTGGCCCCCGGGCCCGCAACGGCCGCCGACGCGACGTCGATCATCCCGGCAAGGCGGCCCTCGCCATCGAGCGCGGCACCTCCGACGAAGCCGCGCGCCGGCACGGTATCGATCAACACGCGCGCGCCATCGACGCCGCGTAATTTTGCCGGCACCGTCGTGACATTGCGCGCGCCCGCCTGCGCCGCCGGCTCGGCGATGCCGACCAGCGTCAGGTCGGTGCTTTTCGGTGGCTCAGCGGAAAACGGCGCCGCGTTGAGATTGCGCGCGCCATTGACGCGGATCAGCGCGAGATCCGACGACGCATCCTCGGCAATCCGGTCCGCACGCCCGACGCCTGCGACAACGATACCCTGACAATCGTCGGTCAGCTGGCGCTCGGTGACGACGTATCCGCGCGCGCCCACCACGATGCCGGAGCCGTAGCTGACGCGCCGTGAGGTCGACGCCGTCGCAGGATCGCCGAATGGCAAGTACGAACTGGTGATGATGTCGACCAGCGGCAGCATGATGGTTTCCATCGCCTGATCGAACAGGATGGTCAGCCCGCGCGCCTCGTTGTCCTTGAGATAAACCCGGACATGAAATTTCTTCAGCCCCTGCAGTCCCGAGAGCGAAAAAGAATTGGCCTGGATCGCATTCTGCTCGACGCGCCGGTTTGACGGCCGTCTCTTCATTTCGTCGAACAGATCCTGCAGCGCCGCGCCTGCCATTTTCTCGCGGAAGGTCTCGATCTGGATTTCGCCGCGCGTTGACGACCAGCGGGTGCCGACGGTGCCAATCTCGGTATTCGGCACGAGCTTAGACGGCACGCCAAGCCGCACGCCCGGCGTTGCGATGTCCTCGACCAGTTCCCAACCGTTATAATCTTTGCGGCTACGCATCGAAGCAGCGAGGGTTCGGCGCTGTTCGGGCGTGAGGATGCCGGTGTCCTCGAATTTGTTGCGTCGCTGGAAGGCGCGGACGGCCGCGATCGCGCGGTCGCCGAAATCGGTATCGATCGACCCCGACAGGTCTCCGGTCCAGATCAGGTCGGACTGGATCGCGATCCGTTCCGCCACCGCAACAGCCGCATAGGCCGCGCGTTGCTCCGGCGTGGCGGTGGCAACCGCCGCCGCGGGCTTTTCCGTCTTTGCGGCTTTCTTGTCGGTTTTTTTGGCGGCCTTTTTCGGAGGCGTCTCGGCGGGCTTGGCTTTCGCCTTGTCCTTGGCCGCCGCAACCTGGGAGCCGGTCGGGGCCTGTGCCGCGGGCGTCTGGGCCTGTGCCGACGCCTGCGAGAGCAGCGCGAACGCGATCGCCGTGACCCACGCAACGGCACGCATGTCAGCCAACACCCCTAAGCCACCCTTGTCGGCCTATGATGACCGGGCAATTAGGAATTGCGCAAGGCCTTGACGGGCACCCTGCCCGGAGACGCAGAATGGCGCGTGAATTGGGAGCGAACGCAATGCTGAGCCGGGAGGAACTGGAGCGCTATGCCCGCCACATCGTGTTGCGGGACGTGGGCGGCCCTGGACAGGCGGCGCTGAAGCGGGCCCGGGTGCTGGTGATCGGCGCCGGCGGGCTGGGCGCGCCGGTCCTGTTCTATCTGGCAGGCGCCGGTATCGGTACCATCGGGATTGTCGACGACGACCTGGTTTCGCTCTCGAACCTGCAGCGGCAGGTGCTCCACACCACCGCCGATATCGGCGACGCCAAGGTCGATTCGGCGGCCGCCGCGATCGGGCGCCTGAACCCGCATGTCTCGGTCGAGCGCCATTCGGTCCGCATCACCGCCGGCAACGCGCTGGAGCTGATCGCGCAATACGATCTGGTGGTCGACGGCTCGGACAATTTCGCGACCCGCTATCTGGTCTCCGACGCCTGCTATCTGGCAAAGCGGCCGCTGGTCTCCGGCGCGATCGGAACCTTCGATGCCGCGCTCACCACCTTGCGGGCGCATGAGCGCTCGCCGCAAGGCGAACCCAATCCGACCTATCGCTGCCTGTTTCCGGAACCGCCGCCGCCGGGATCAATTCCCGCCTGTTCGGAGGCGGGAGTGCTGGGCGCTTTGCCCGGGATCGCCGGATCGATGATGGCGCTGGAGGCGATCCGCGAGATCGTGGGTTTCGGCGAGGGCCTGGTGGGGCGGCTGCTGATGATCGATACGCGGTCGATGCGGTTCGAGTCGCTGAGCTACGCCTGGGACAGCAACAATCCGCTGTCGGGAGACGCGCCCAGCATCACCGATCTGACGATCCACGAAAAACCTTAGCCCGAAGTCGCTCGCGCGTCTTCACGCCAGTGACGAGAGGTCTTGCGATGATCAAAGCTGCGGCTTGGTCCAGCTCGCGACCGTGACTGCGCCTTTCATCACCGACCATTTGGCGTCGTCGAGCGAGTTTGGGACCAGGCGGTAGCAGGTCGCGGGCGAGCCCTGTTTCCACGAGGTGCAGAACCCTTCCTTGACCACTTTCCAGGTGCCGACGGTCTTCTCGGGCTGCTCGCCGGAAGCCTTCTTGAGCGGCTCGCGCGTCGCCTTGCCGTCGGGCGTAAACACCATGGTGAAGCGCTGGCGCGTGGTGGAGGTGGCGACAAACGGTTTGCCGTTGAAGAACGCGGCCTTGATCTCGTCTCCGGTTAGCGCCTGCGCATGCGCGGGCGCATATAGAAACGGGAGCAATGCGAGAGATACGAGTGCGCGCATTGGGAGCCTCCGGCGAAGTCGATTTCGGCCATTCTAGGCCCGGAACCGGCGGGGCAAAAGCGCAACAACGTCACACGGGAACCCGTTCCGCAGGATTGGTTAAGGCGCCGCGATCCGGCACCCTATCAAGGAAAAGCCCGGCGGGCGCGCAAAATCGGGACCGATGACCGGCCGGCAAGACCGTCAAAGCATCGACGGCAAGACCCGGTCCGGCGGCTTGTGCCCGTCCATGAAGGTCTTGATGTTGATGATGACCTTCTCGCCCATGTCGACGCGGCCCTCGACCGTCGCCGAGCCCATATGCGGCAGCAGCACGATCTTGCCTTCGCGGGCGAGCTTGACGAGCCGCGGATTCGCAGCCGGTTCATGCTCGAACACGTCGAGACCGGCGCCGGCGATTTCACCCGCGGAGAGCATTCGGATCAGCGCGTTCTCGTCGATCACCTCACCGCGCGCGGTGTTGACGACATAAGCGTCGGGGCGCAGCAATTTCAGCCGGCGCGCCGACAGCAGGTGATAGGTCGCAGGCGTGTGCGGGCAATTCACCGACACGATGTCCACACGCGCCAGCATCTGGTCGAGGCTTTCCCAATAGGTGGCGCCGAGTTCTTCCTCGATCTGCGCCGCCACGCGGCGGCGGTTGTGATAATGGATCTGCAGCCCGAATGCGCGGGCGCGCCGGGCCACCGCCTGCCCGATCCGGCCCATGCCGATGATGCCGAGCCGCTTGCCCCAGATGCGGTGGCCGAGCATCCAGGTCGGCGACCAGCCGGTCCAGTCCTGGTCGCCGGTCAGGATCTGCGATCCTTCGGCGAGGCGGCGCGGCACTGCGAGGATCAGCGCCATCGTCATGTCGGCGGTGTCCTCGGTGAGCACACCCGGCGTATTGGTCACGGTGATGCCGCGCTGAAGCGCGGTCGCGACGTCGATATTGTCGACGCCATTGCCGAAATTCGCGATCAGTTTCAGGTTCGGCCCGGCATGGCTCAGCACCGCCGCGTCGATGCGGTCGGTCACGGTCGGAACCAGCACGTCCGCGACCTTGACCGCCTCGGCCAGGTCGCTCTGGGTCATCGGCTTGTCGTCGAGATTGAGCCGCGCGTCGAACAATTCCCGCATGCGGGTCTCGACCCGCTCGGGCAGCTTTCGCGTCACGATCACCAGGGGCTTCTTGCGGTTCGACATGTCTCGGTGCGAGCCTTCGGCATTTCTTCGAGCGGCGTTGTGCGATGCCGTTCAGGCCTCCTTAACCGGCCTCCCCGACACTGCGCCGTTCCGTATCCGGCGTCTTCGTTCCCATGTAGCAGATGACTGTAGCAAGACAAACCATCCGACCGGGCGCACTCGCCACCATCTTTCTGGGCACCATCCTGGGCTCCGTCTCGGCTCCGCAGGTCTGGGCGGCCGGCGAAGTCGCAGCCGGCACCGCCAGTGGTCTGCCGGTACCGCGCTATGTCAGCCTGAAATCCGACCGGGTGAATGTGCGCAGCGGGCCGACCAAGGATCACGACGTTGCCTGGGTGTTCACCCGGTCCGGGCTGCCGGTCGAAATCACCGCCGAATTCGAGAACTGGCGCCGCATCCGCGATTCCGAGGGCTCGGAAGGCTGGGTCTACCATTCGCTGCTGTCCGGCCGCCGCACCGCCGTGGTCACCGCGCGCGACAAGGATCAGCTCATCGCGGTGTCAGATAGCCCGAAACCCGAGAGCGAGGTGACGGCCCAGCTCCAGCCGGGTGTCGTCACCCAGGTCAAACGCTGCGACGGGAAATGGTGCCGGGTCAACGGCAAGCAGTTTGACGGCTGGGTGCCGCAGGAACGGCTCTGGGGCGTCTATCCCAACGAGAAGGTGGACTGATCCGTCACCTTGAAGTGGCCGGCGAAGCCGGCCTTCGAAAGGCGGCGCCACTCACGGGTCCAGCCGCATCGGCAGACCCGCTTTTGCCATGTGCTCCTTGGCCTGGCGGACCGTGAATTCCCCAAAATGGAAGATCGACGCCGCCAGCACCGCGGTGGCGTGACCGTCGCGGATGCCTTCGACCAGATGATCGAGCGTGCCGGCGCCGCCCGAAGCGATCACCGGAACCGGCACCGCATCGGCGATGGCGCGCGTCAGCGGAATATTGAAGCCCTGTTTGGTGCCGTCGCGATCCATCGACGTCAGCAGGATTTCGCCGGCGCCGAGACTGACGACCTCCCGCGCGTATGCGACCGCATCGATGCCAGTCGGCTTTCGTCCACCATGGGTGAAGATTTCCCAGCGCGGTGTTTCGCCGGGCCCGGACACCGTCTTCGCGTCGATCGCGACCACGATGCATTGATCGCCGAATTTCTCCGCGGCCTCGCGCACGAAGTCGCGCCGCTCGACCGCCGCGGTGTTGATCGACACCTTGTCGGCGCCGGATTGCAGCAGCACCCGGATGTCTTCCACCGTACGCACACCGCCGCCAACCGTCACCGGCATGAAGCAGGCCTCTGCCGTGCGCCGCACCACGTCGAGCATGGTGCCGCGATTTTCATGGCTCGCGGTGATGTCGAGGAATGTCAGTTCGTCCGCGCCCGCCGCGTCATAGGCGATTGCCGCTTCCACCGGATCGCCGGCATCGCGCAAATCGACGAAGTTGACGCCCTTGACCACGCGTCCGTCCTTGACGTCGAGGCAGGGAATGATGCGGACTTTGAACGTCATGTTCGCGCGCTCATGCGCCCTTCGCTGCGCGGATCAGCGCCAGCGCCTCGGCGGGATCGAGCCGTCCGTCATAAAGCGCGCGTCCGGCAATCGCGCCTTCTAGCTTGCTCGCGCGCGGATGCAGCAGCGACTTCACGTCGTCGATCGAGGCAAGTCCGCCGGACGCGATGACGGGAATCGAGACGGCATCCGCCAGCGCGATGGTGGCATCCCAGTTGATGCCCTTCAGCATGCCGTCACGCGCAATGTCGGTATAGACGATCGCAGCAACACCGGCATCTTCGAAGCGCTGCGCGATCTCCAGCGCGCTCAGCTCGGAGGCTTCCGCCCAGCCCTGCACTGCGACCTTACCGTCGCGCGCATCGAGTCCGACCGCGACGCGTCCGGGATAGGCCGCGGCAGCGGTACGCACAAAGGCGGGATCGCGGACCGCCGCGGTGCCGATGATGACGCGATTGACGCCCTTGTCGAACCAGCCTTCCACCGTCGCCATGTCGCGAATGCCACCACCGAGCTGCACGCGTATATTGGTCGCCTCGAGGATGCGATCGACTGCGCGCCCATTCACCGGTTTGCCGGCAAAAGCACCGTCGAGATCGACGATATGCAGATATTCGAAGCCCGCACGCTCGAACGCATGGGCCTGATCGGCCGGGTCGGTATTGAATATTGTGGCGCGCGCCATGTCGCCCTGCTGCAGGCGAACGGCCAGGCCGTCTTTCAGATCGATGGCAGGAAACAGGATCACGATATGCTGCCTTCACCCTCCCCCTTGTGGGGAAGGTCGATCGCCGCGCAAAAGCGAAGCGATCAGAGTGGGGTTCAAGGCTTCCATTTCAGGAAATTGGCGATCAGCGCAAGCCCGAGTTTTTGGCTCTTTTCCGGATGGAATTGCGTGCCCACCATATTGTCGCGACCGACAATGGCCGTGACCGGCCCGCCATATTCCGCCTCCGCGATCAGATCGTCGCGGCTGGCCGGCGTCAGCTGGTACGAATGCACGAAATAGGCATGCAGCCCGTCGTCGCCGGTGGCGATGCCGTCCAGCAGCGGATGCTGCTTCTGCGCCCGCAGCGTGTTCCAGCCCATATGCGGAATCTTCAGCGCCGGATCGGACGGATGGATGCGGTCGACCTCGCCCGCGATCCAGCCCAACCCATTCATCACTTCTTTCTCGTGACCGCGCGAGGCCATCAGCTGCATGCCGACGCAGATCCCGAAGAACGGCTTGCCGCGCTGTCCGACCTGCTCATTCAGCGCCTCGACCATGCCGGGCAGCGCATCGAGGCCGCGGCGGCAATCGGCAAACGCGCCGACACCCGGCAGCACGATCCGGTCGGCACGCGCGATCCGATCCGGATCGCTGGTGACGACGATCTCGCCGTTCAGCGCGTGTTCGCGCGCCGCGCGCTCGAAAGCCTTCGCCGCGGAATGCAGATTGCCGGAACCGTAATCGACGATGGCCGTGGTCATTCAAGTGTCGTCATTCAGGTTTGGTTGGGATGTGCGTCACGGCCGGCGATCGGGCTCGGGGAACGAGCCGATCACGCCGGACGCTTCGTTGCGCGGATAGGGCGCGCGCAGCGACGGCGCGACAGGACCGCGCACCACGCTCGCCGCCTGTGCAGGCGGTGGCGCGGCGTTCGGCCGCGCACCGGCCTGCCAGTTGACGAAGAAGCGGCGCTCGGCATCGTCCTGATTGTCCGCGATCACGACGCCGACATTGGTCCAGCCGCGCAGCTTCAGGGTCCAGCGGCGCAGCGTCGCGCCTTCAAGCCCGACCAGAAAGGCCGGCGCGACAAGGATCAGCGTGCGCCATCCGCTGCTGACGCCTGCATAGCGCAAACCTATTTCGAGCAGAATGATGAGCGCGACGAACAGCACCGCGGCCAGCCACAGCCGGTGCCGCAGCATCCAGAAAAACGACAGCAGGAAACCCCAGACATAGAAGCCGTCGCGCACGAATGTGAAGCGCGCAGGGTCCGGCGCATTCTCGCCCTTTCCGAGCGGCGGCTGATGAACGGTGTAAACGGCCATATGGTTTTTGGTCCTGTTTCCGCGCGTGCCGCTCCAAATGCCGTCATCCTGAGGTGCGAGCGCAGCGAGCCTCGAAGGATGCACGGCCGATGCGGCGCCACTTTGGCCGCCGCCCTTCGAGGCCGTTGCTTCGCAACGGCACCTCAGGGTGACGGGGATAGATACATCACCCGCCCAGACTGCCCTTGGTCGACGGAATTTCGCCCGCCGCCTTCGGATCGATCGCAAAGGCCGCACGCAACGCGCGCGCGAGCCCCTTGAAGCAGGACTCCGAGATATGGTGGTCGTTGGAGCCATACAATGTCTCGACATGCAGCGTGATGCCGGCATTCATCGCGAAAGCCTGGAACCACTCGTTCACCAGCTCGGTATCGAAGGTGCCGATCTTGTCGCGCCCGAATTTGACCTTGAACAACAGAAACGGCCGCCCCGAGACGTCGATCGCGACGCGGGTCAGCGCCTCGTCCATCGGCAGATGCACGTCGGCGTAGCGGGTGATGCCTTTCATGTCGCCCAGCGCCTGTTTCACCGCCTGGCCGAGCGCGATGCCGACGTCCTCGGCGGTGTGGTGGTCGTCGATATGCAGGTCGCCCTTGGCCCGGACCGTGAGGTCCATGCGCGAATGCCGCGCCAGCAGATCCAGCATGTGATCGAGGAAGCCGATTCCGGTCGCGATATCCGAACGGCCGGTCCCGTCGATTGCGACCTCGACCGCAATGTCGGTTTCCTTGGTTTTGCGCGCCACCTGGCCTTTGCGCATGGCTTTAATGTTCCGGTTGAGATTTCGGGGCCTTTTAACAGGGGTCCCGCCATTCTGCCACCGGCGTCCTGCCAATTTGCAAAGACCGCCGCTCGTCCTTAGATCACCGTTCGCACAGGGTTAATCCATATGTCCTCAGCCGAAACGTCGCCGCTCTGGCACGGCACCACCATTCTGACCGTCCGCAAGAACGGGATCGTCGCGATCGGCGGCGACGGTCAGGTCTCGGTCGGCCAGACCATCATGAAGGCCAACGCCAAGAAAGTGCGGCGGTTGGGGAAGAGCGACGTGATCGGCGGCTTTGCCGGCGCCACCGCCGACGCCTTCACGCTGTTCGAGCGGCTGGAATCGAAACTCGAGCAATATCCGGGTCAGCTCCTGCGGGCATCGGTCGAGCTGGCGAAGGACTGGCGCACCGACCGCTATCTGCGTCGTCTGGAAGCGATGATGATCGTGGCCGACAAACAGGTCTCGCTGGTTCTGACCGGCAACGGCGACGTGCTGGAACCCGAATCCAGCATTGCCGGCATCGGCTCGGGTGGCAACTACGCGCTCGCCGCCGCCCGCGCACTCGCCGACGGCCCACTCTCGGCCGAAGAGATCGTGCGCAAGTCGCTGGATATCGCCGCCGATATCTGCGTCTACACCAATCGCAGCATCACCGTGGAAACGCTTGATGCAGTCTGACCTGCGGCAGATCGGCTTCGTTCCCGTACAGGCGGACCATTACCCGTTGCTGGAGGCCTGGCTCAACGCACCGCATATGCGGGAATGGTGGGGCGATCCGGACGAAGAACTCGGGTTCATCCGCGACATGGTCGAGGGTCGCGACACCACGCGTCCGTTCCTGATCGTGCTCGACAATGAGCCGATCGGTTACATCCAGTACTGGTTCATCGGCCATCACCAGAACGAACAATGGGTGAAGGACCATCCCTGGCTGATGGAATTGCCCTCCGATACGATTGGCGTCGATCTGTCGATCGGCGACCCGCTGAAATTGTCGCGCGGCATTGGCTCTGCGGCGCTTGCGGCATTCGTGCGCATGCTTCGCGATCAAGGACACGATACGATCATCATCGATCCGGACCCGCTTAACACCCGCGCGGTGCGTGCTTATACCAAGGCCGGTTTCCGGCCGGTGCCGCATCTCGAAGGCCGAACCGACGGCGTACTGATCATGCAGCACCACGCGTTTGCACACGAGTTGACATGACCGACTTCTCTCCCCGCGAAATCGTATCCGAGCTGGACCGTTTCATCATCGGCCAGCATGACGCCAAGCGCGCGGTCGCGATCGCCCTGCGCAACCGCTGGCGGCGCCTGCAACTCGACGACAAGCTGCGCGAGGAAGTGCTGCCGAAGAACATCCTGATGATCGGCCCGACCGGCGTCGGCAAGACCGAGATTTCGCGGCGCCTGGCCAAGCTTGCGGGCGCGCCGTTTCTCAAGATCGAAGCCACCAAATTCACCGAAGTCGGCTATGTCGGCCGCGACGTCGAGCAGATCGTGCGTGACCTGGTGGAAGTCGGAATCGCGCAGACCCGCGAGCGCAAGCGCAAGGACGTGATGGCGCGGGCCGAGGCCGCGGCCGAAGACCGCGTGGTCAATGCGCTGGTCGGAGAGAATGCGAGCCCGGCAACCAAGGAATCGTTTCGCCGCAAGCTGCGCGCCGGCGAACTGAACGACAAGGAGATCGAGATCGAAGTGTCGTCCGGCGGCGGTGGCATGCCGATGTTCGACATTCCCGGGATGCCCGGCGCCCAGATGGGCGCCATTTCGATCGGCGACATTTTCGGCAAGCTCGGCGGCAAGTCGAAGACTCGCCGCATCACGGTCGGTGAATCGCACGATGTTCTGGTCAACGAGGAAGCCGACAAACTGCTCGATACCGAGACCCTGGTGCAGGAAGCGATCCGCGTGGTCGAACAGAACGGCATCGTGTTTCTCGACGAGATCGACAAGATCACCGCGCGTGACGGCCGCGTCGGCGGCGACGTGTCGCGCGAGGGCGTGCAGCGCGATCTGCTGCCGCTGATCGAAGGCACCACCGTGTCCACCAAGCACGGGCCGGTGAAGACCGACCACATCCTGTTCATCGCCTCCGGTGCGTTCCATGTGTCGAAGCCATCGGACTTGTTGCCCGAATTGCAGGGGCGCCTGCCGATCCGCGTCGAACTGAAACCACTGACGCGGGAGGATTTCCGCCGGATCCTGACCGACACCGAAGCCTCCCTGATCAAGCAATATATTGCGCTGATGGGGACCGAGGGCGTTACTCTCGAGATCACCGACGACGCCATCGATGCGATCGCCGATATCGCCGTGCTGGTGAATACCAGTGTTGAGAATATCGGCGCGCGACGCTTGCAGACGGTGATGGAGCGGGTGCTGGACGACATCTCCTTTACCGCGACCGATCGCAGCGGCGAGACGCTGACCATCGACGGCGACTACGTGCAGAAGAATATCGGCGACCTCGCCCGCAACACCGATCTCAGCCGCTTCATCCTGTAGAGCGCGGACAAGCTCGCGCTCCGCACCCGCGGTTCACGAATCACTTACGAACGACGAAGCGCGAGCCCGCGGGCTCGTGCGCAGTCCCGGTGATTCGCGGGACATCGCCGGCGGCCTGACCTGATTGCCGTCGACCGAGGCCCTCCAGCCACACTGCCGTTGCTTCCGTGACCAAGCCAGCGCCACAGCCCCCGTGCGCGTTGACACTCATGGCCAACAAAATGTTATATTATAACATCACTGGGAATGGGGACTATCATGGCTGCTCGCCGTGTTGCTGCTATAGCGCTGATATCGCTGCCGGTTTTTGAAACTCCGGCCGTTGCGCAATCGGTCGAACTGCCTGCCATCACCGTGACCGCCAGCCCCATCGTACGCCGCGCCGTTCGCCCGGCGCCGACGCCCGGCCCGCGCGAGAGCGCGCCCGACACGCCGTTCGATGCCGCGCCGACGCCTCCCGCGCCGGAACTCTACCAGGGCACGCTGCCGATCGTGGCCGACCAGTTTGCGACCGTCACCCTGATGCCGCGCGGCGAAATCGATCGGTCCACCGGGCAGACGCTCGGCGAAATCCTGCAGGAAAAGCCCGGCATCACCTCGTCCGGATTTGCGCCGGGTTCAGCCAGCCGCCCGATCATCCGCGGTCTCGATAACTACCGGGTCCGCATCCAGGAAAACGGCATCGGCTCGAGCGGCGTGTCGGAACTCGGCGAAGACCATGGCGTGCCGATCGATCCGCTGGCCGCGCAAACGGTCGAGGTCATCCGTGGACCGGCAACGCTGCGTTACGGCTCGCAGGCGATCGGCGGCGTCGTCAATGCGGAGAACAACCGCATCCCGACCTCGATCCCGGGACGCGGCCTCGCGCTGGAGGGCCGCGGCTCGATCACCACCGTCGATCGCGGCCGCGAAGGTGCGGTCCTGCTCGATGCAGGCGGCGGAAACTTTGCCGTTCACGCCGACATCTGGGGCCGCAATTCCGGCGACTATCAGATTCCGTCCTATCCGTATCTGTTTCCGGAACAGCCAGCGCCCTTCGTCAGCAAATGGCAGCCGAACTCCGCGCATCAATCGAACGGCAACTCGATCGGCGGTTCGTATGTGTTCAACCAGGGCTATTTCGGTTTCGCCTATACGAATTTCGAGAGCAAGTATCAGGTGCCGGGCCAGGAGGCGACCGAGACCCGCACCAACATCGACATGAAGCAGACCAAGCTCACCAGCAAAGGCGAGTTTCGTCCGGACGGCGGTGTGGTCGAAACCATCCGCTACTGGTTCGGCGCCACCGACTACAAGCATGCCGAAATTGCCGATGAAGGCGGCTTCTATGGCGAGCAGCAATACTTTCTGAGCAACCAGAAGGAAGGCCGCGTCGAGGTCCAGTTTCATCCCTTCGATCTGCGCTTTGCCGCGCTCACGGTCGCGCTTGGCGTGCAGTCGAGCCGCGAAAAACTCGATGCGCCGGGCCTCGAGGGGGGATTGTTCGATCCCAACACCACGCAAAGTGTTGCCGGTTACATCTTCAATGAATTCCGCTTCAACGCCACGCAGCGCATGCAGCTGGCCGGCCGCATCGAAAGCAACACGGTCAAAGGCACTGTCCCCGACCTGTTCGTCGATCCCGACGCAAACATCTGGCGCAACCGCTCGTTCACGCCACTCAGCGGCTCGGTCGGCTTCCTGCAGGACCTGCCGGGCGACCTGGTCGCGGCTGTAACCTATCAGCATGTCGAGCGCGCGCCGCGCGCGCCGGAATTGCTGTCGCGCGGCGTGCATGAAGCCACCGGCACCTTCGACATCGGCAATCCGAATCTCAACACCGAGCTTGCCGATTCGGTCGAAGTGAGCCTGCGCCGCGCGACCGGCCCGCTGCGTTTCGAGGCGACCGCGTTCTATACCCGCTTCAACGGCTTCATCTATCGAAACCTGACCGGCCAGACCTGCGGCGAGGATTTCGCAAGCTGCGGCTTTGGCAATGGCGAGGAACTGGCGCAGGCGGTGTACGACCAGCGCGACGCCACCTTCCGCGGCGCCGAAGTGCAGGCTCAGTATGACGTCGCACCGATCCTGAACGGCGTCTGGGGCATCGACGGCCGCTACGACATCGTGCGTGCCACCTTCACCGACGGCACCAACGTGCCGCGCATCCCGCCGCAGCGGCTGGGCGGCGGCATCTATTATCGTGACGGCAACTGGTTCGCCCGCGTCGGCATGCTGCATGCCTTCAACCAGAACGACGTCTCCGACTATGAAACCCCGACCGGCGGCTATGACCTGCTGAAGGCCGAACTCAGCTACTCCACCAAATGGGCGGGCGATCGCAGCGGCCTGACCGAGCTCAAGTTTGGCGTGGTCGGCGACAATCTGCTGAACGACGACGTTCGTTTCGCGCAATCCTTCAAGAAGGACGAAGTGCTGCAGCCGGGTCGCACCGTGAAGGTATTCGCGACGGTGAAGTTCTGATCCGGAAGTGGCGAGCTTGGCTTTACCGGTCAGGCTCGCGCAATTTTCTCAGCCGCACATACAGCGCGCCCTCGCCGCCATGACTGGCGGCGGCGGCATCGAAGCCGATCACCATCGTCCGGAATTCCGGCAGCGCCAGCCACAGCGGCACCGCGCGCTTGAGCACGCCACGATCGCTCTCGCCGCGACCGCCCTTTCCGGTGATGACCAGAACCACGCGGCCGCCCTTCGTCTGGGTCCGGCGCAGGAATCGTAACAGCACGTCATGCGCTTCGGCTTGCGTATGACCATGCAGGTCGAGTCTCGCATCGATGCTGTCGTGGCCGCGCGCGATCTTCTGCCTGGTCTTGCGATCGAGTGCGGCAATGGGCGGCGGCATTTTCGCGACGGGCCTCGCAACCGGCGCGGCCGCGACGCGCTTCGGCGGTTTCGGCATCTTGAGCGGCTTGGGTGGACTTGGCGCCAGTTCAGGAACGGCGACCGCGACCACCGGCGGCTTTCGCTTCCGCAACGGCCGCACCGAGCGGGTGACCCCGTCCCACAGCGCAATATCGTCCAAGGAAAGCCGCCGTCCCCTGCGGCTTTCGTCCGCGGTCATGACGACGGCTTGCTCGCAGGTTTGGTTGCCGGCTTCGTTGCAGGGCTGCCGGCAGGGGTCGACGAAATCGGCTTCGGAAACGGATTGCCGTTCTTCGCGGCCGGCGCACGAGGCTTCGCCGACGGAGTGTCGCCTTTGGTCTGTGCGGTCGCGCCGGTTTGCGGCTTGGCCGCCGGGGCAGGCTTGGCGCCGGGCTTGGTATCCGGTTTCGGATCGGATGCGGCCGCCTGAGGTTTGGCTTGCGGCTTCGCTTGGGGCTTGGGTGGCGGCGTCGCTTCAATCCTGGGGGCTGGATCGCTTTTCGGCGCAGGCTTGGGCGTTGGCGCCGGGTCGCTCCGCGCGGTGGTCTGCGGTTTGGACCTGGGGTCGGGCTTGGGCGTCGGTGCGGCGACTGAGGGGACGGCAGCCGCGGGCATAGCGGCCGCGGGCTTCTCGTCCGATTTGCCTTGCGGCGTCACGCTGGCGACAACACTGGTGTCTTTCGGCCGCGGCTGCGGCAATGGCATCCCGAGCGCCTCATCGTCCGGATCTAGCTCGTTCGGAAGCAGCATCACGAACTGACCGGGATGCTTGAAGCGGCCGGCCGCCCGCGCCGCCTCGTCGCCCGCACCGAGATAGATGTCGCCGCGCGCCGGACCGATGATCGCACCACCGGTATCTTGTGCAATCAGCAGTCTTCGAAACCAGGTGTCGGGCTTCTCGCTCACGATCGGCAGCAATGCGTTGACGAAGACCGGCATGCCGTAGGTGTGGATTCTGCGGTCGACCGCGAGCGAACGCGCCGCCGACAGAGAAATACCCTGCGCACCGATCGCCTCGTCATGTTCGCCGAGATCGGTTTCGCGGAAGAACACATAGGACTTGTTCATCCGCCGCAGCTCTTTGCCCTCTTCCGGATTCTTCTCCATGAACTCGCGAATCTTCTGCATCGAGATTTCTTCGCGAGTAACAATGCCGCGCTGCACCAGCACCGAGCCGACCGCGAAATACGGGTGGCCGTTTTTGTCGGCATAGTTCAGCCGGACCACCTTGCCGTCTTCCAGGCGAACGCGAACCGAGCCCTGGATTTCAGCGAAGAAACCGTCGATCGGATCCTTCAGCCAGACGATTTCGAGGCCGCGGCCGGCGATCGCACCATCCTCGATCTGGGCACGATCGTAATAGGGCGCGCTGGACCGCTTCACCGTCCGCTTGCCGGCCTTGCCCTTGCCGCCGGAGCGCCGCAGCCGTTGCGTGACGAGATTGGGCGGCCGCGCATAAAGCGGCGTGGTGTAGATATCGCTCGGCCAGCGGGCGCCTTCGACCACCGGCTCGTAATAGCCGGTGAAAAATCCGTTCGCTTCGCCCTGTGCGGTCAGCCGGATCGGTCGAAAATTCTGCTCGAAGAAATGCCGTGCTCCGGTCTGATCGAGCGGGACCGCAGCGACCGCCCGGCCGCAGACCGAAAACAGCGCGCCATAGGTTTCGCCGCGCGTGGCTCTCGCTTTTTCCGAACTGCGCAGGATCGGCTTGCAACTTGCCAGGAAGGTCGAGAATGCTTCGGCGTGATCGTCTTCGATCCAGCCCTTGACCTCGTGCCAGGCCATCCCTTCGAAGTCGCTATTGGGGATTTTCAGCGGATGCGCCTTGCTGGCGCGCTTCTTGGCAGACTTGGTTTTTTTCTTCGACGACGCGGCGCCGGTGGTCTCGGCCTCCGAGGCCGATGAAGGCTGAACGAGAAGCAGCGGAGCCGCGGCAATCGCGAGACCAAGGGCAAGAGCCAGACCGGCGTACCGGACCGGGCGCGCCTTCAGACCTCTCAATATTCGCCGACGGACCCCAGTCAAACCAAGAGAACCCCGCTAATTCAGTTCACCCCGATCACTGCCCGGCTTCGGTCGCCACCAGCTTCCAGTTCGGATCGCGTCCGGTCACGTCGCGGGCGAAGGTCCAGACGTCGGTGACCTCGGTCACCCTGTCGGGACTGCCATCGATCACATTGCCGGCCCTGTCGCGCGTCGCCGAGATCAGCTGCGAGACGAACCGGACGGTGACCTGCGCAGTGTTGCCGCGCAATTCCGCCCCGATGATGTCGGCGGTATCGAGCGACACGAATTTGTTCTCGACCGACTCGCCCTTGGCCTCGCGGTCGCGAATCGCGGCCTCGAAGCCGTCATAGACCTCGCGCGAGAGCAGCCCCTTGAGGCTCTTGCGGTCGCCTGCGGCGAAAGCGCTCACGATCATCTCGTAGGCCTGGCGCGCGCCGGTGACGAAATGTTTGGCGTCGAAGCTGCGATCCGCTCCGGCAATGGCATCGAGCCCGGTGGCGACGGCGCTGCCCTCGTCGGCAATCCCCTTCCAGCGATCCGGAGCGGGTTCCGCCGGGCGCGCCACGGATTCGGCGTTTCGGGTCGGCAGGGTGACGACCTTGTCGCTGGCCGGTGCCCGCGCATCGCGGGCTGAATACGGATCATAAGGCGGCCGCTCACGTCCGGTGCGCTGGCCGAGCACGCTGCGCAGGCGAATGAAAATAAAAATCGCCAGCGCGAGAAAGATGATGGTGTAGATGTCGAACACGTCGCGAATGCCTTTGCAGCCCGGGACAGACGGGGCCGCCGCGTCAGCCCGAAAGCGGAAGAGGCGCCGACCGAGGCTATAATCTAAGCATGCGGCCGGTCTTAGCCATAGGTCGCTTCGAACCAAAAACTGAGCTTCGAGCCGATTTTAGACGAACCCGGCCGCAAAGGCCAACACGAGACCGCGATTGGGACGCGCCGATGCCGGTCGGAAAACTCATCCTGTTCGGACTTTTAGGCCTGGTTGTGGCCGAGGTCGCGGTTTTTCTGACCATTGCATGGGTATTCGGCTCATTCGTCGCGGTCTTCGCCCTGCTGGCGACCTCGGGCTTCGGAATGCTGGTTCTCGCCCGGATGGGCCGGCGACTGGCCGGTCGCCTCGCGGACTTATTGTCTCAGGGCGGCTTGTCTCAGCGCGGCCTGGGCGTCGCCGGCGCCCGGTCCGGCGGGCTGCTCACGACACTGGGCGGGCTGCTGCTCGTGCTACCGGGCTTCATCACCGACTGCGTGGGCCTGGCTTTGCTGGTGCCGGCGATCCAGCAAAGGTTGATCGACCGCGCCCCGACCGGCCGGCCCCGCCCGACCAAGGGCGTTATCGAACTGGACCGCAGCCAGTGGCGCGACCTGCCCGACCGGCACATCGAGAACGCCAGCGACCAGCCCCCCAAGATCCCGCCCAAACGCCGGCGGCGCTGATCGCCGGCAGCCTTTATGGAAGAGATATAAGCTGAGGCAGCTGGGCGCCGCCCATCCTTGTTCGCCTTCGAGGCGTGTGTTAGCCACACCGCCGCACGCGCTCTTTCGCGGCGCGCAACACTGACGCAGGATTGACGATGGCGAACCCGACCAATGGCGGCCCGCACCCTTCCGACGAGCAAGTGGCTCCGCCGCAGCTCAACGTGCTGGCGCAATATGTGAAGGACTTCTCGTTCGAGAATCCGAATGCGCCGCGGTCGCTGCAGCCATCCAACGAACAGCCCCAGATCAACATCCAGATCAACGTCAACGCGTCGCCGCTGCAATCCGATTACGAGATCGACCTCAAGATCGAGGGCAAGGCGGAGCTCGGAAACTCGCTGCTGTTCGCCTTCGACCTCGTCTATGGCGGCGTGTTCCGGATCCAGAACGTTCCGCAGGAAAGCATTCATCCGGTCCTGATGATCGAATGCCCGCGGCTGCTGTTCCCGTTCGCACGCGAGATCATCGCGTCGGCGGTGCGCAATGGCGGCTTCCCGCCGCTCTATATCGATCCGGTCGATTTCGTCGGGCTCTACCGCCAGAAGCTGGCGGAGCAGGCCGCAGGCCAGCAGCAGCCAAGCTGACCCTTGCGGTCATGGCCGGCGTAGCCGTTCGAAGAACGGCGTCGCTTCGCTAGCCTGTGACCCGGCCATCCATCGCCTCGATTCTATTTTGCGTTGTTGATGGATGCGCGGGTCAAGCCCGCGCATGACAGGATCAATTGGTTACGCCGTAACCTCGCCACACCGCGGCATCGCCCAGCGTCGCGACAAAAGCCGCATGCGCGATGCGCTCCTCGTCGCTGATCCGCGGCGGCAGCGGTGTCGGCCGGACGCGGCTGGCGATCTGACCGCCGACCGTCACGATGCGGCTTCCGGTCGCGACCAGACCAAGCGTGGTCTGCCGCGCATCGGTCAGCTCGATATAGACTTCGGCCAGCAATTCAGCATCCAGCAGCGCGCCGTGCTTGGTGCGTTTCGAGTTGTCGATCTTGTAGCGGGCGCAGAGATCGTCGAGCTTGTTGGACACGCCAGGATGCTTGCGGCGGGCGAGCATCAGCGTGTCGATGATGCGGTCGCGCGCGAAGACCGGACGCTTGGCGAGATCCAGTTCTGAATTGATGAAGGCGAGATCGAAATAGCCGTTATGCGCGACCAGCGGCGCGTCGCCGACGAAATCGAGAAACTCTTCGGCGATATCGTGAAACAGCCCGTGCTGCCGCAGAAACTCGATCGACAGCCCGTGCACGTTGAAGGCTTCGATAGGCATGTCGCGCTGCGGGTTGACGTATTTGTGAAACGTCCGTCCGGTCGGAAACCGGTTCAGCAACTCGACGCAGCCGATCTCGACGAGCCGGTGGCCCTGAACCGGGTCGAGGCCCGTGGTTTCGGTATCGAATACGATCTCGCGCAAGATGGTCCGCCTGCAGTCCGAATCAGCGTTTCGGCGGCATGTTAACAACCTTCGCCAGGATGTCCCGCACCTGCAGACGTGCCTGTTCGATGCCGTGCCCGCTATCCACGATGTAATCGGCCCGCCGCCTCTTTTCGGCATCGGGAGTCTGCTTGGCGAGCAGCGCCTCGAATTTTTCCACGCTCATGCCGGGCCGCTCCAGCACCCGCTGCCGCTGAATCTCCGGTGCCGCCGACACCACCACCACGGCATCCACGAGCGCGTCGCCGCCGGTTTCGAACAGCAGCGGAATATCGAGCACGACCACGGGCGCACCCGCTGCACGGGCCTCAGCGAGAAAACGGTCGCGAGCCTGCGCGACCAACGGATGCACGATCGCCTCGAGCCGCTTCATCGCATCGGGCTTGCCGACCACCGCCTGCGCCAGCAGCACGCGATCGACGCGGCCATCGCGGGTGGTCCCCGGAAATGCGGCTTCCACCGGCGCCACGGCCTCGCCTTCATAAAGCGCATGTACGGCTGCGTCGGCGTCGTGCACCGGCACGCCTTCTTCCGCGAACAGCCGCGCGGTGGTCGACTTTCCCATTCCGATCGAACCGGTCAGACCGAGGACAAACATCTCTATCCTGTGGTCATTGCCGGGCTTGACCCGGCAATCCATCGTTGCTGCGCAAAACCTGTATTTGTCCGATGGATGCGCGGGTCAAGCCCGCGCATGACGGCAAAAGCTATTCCTTCAGGAAGCCCTGCTGCCGCAGGAATGCCAGCAGCGGCAGCAGCGGCATGCCGAGAATCGTGAAGTAGTCGCCTTCCACCCGCTCGAACAAATGCACTCCGAGCTTTTCGAGCTGATAGCCGCCGACGCTCTGGGTCACCGACGGGCCGGCCGCTTCCAGATATTCCTCCAGGAACTTGTCGGAGAAATTCCGCATCCGCAGCCGCGCGGTATCGACCACCTTGAACAGCACCGAACCGTCTTGCACCAGCGTCACGGCCGATTGCAGGGTATGGCTGTTCCCGCGCAGTCGTCGCAATTGCTCGCGCGCCTCGTCGCGGTCGGCCGGCTTGTTGAATCGCACCGAACCCATTGCCAGCGTCTGGTCGGCGCCGACCACGATCCGCGATGGCAAGTTGAACGACACCGCACTGGCCTTCTCCCAGGACAGCAGCAGCGCCAGTTCGTCCGGGTCCCGCTTTTCGCCGAGCGTGCGCTCGATCGCCCGCTCGTCGATCTGCGCATGCACGATTTCGATCGGAATGCCGGCTGCACTCAGCATGGTGCGCCGCGCCAGGCTTTTCGACGCCAGAATCAGCGGAGCCGGAGCGGACCAGAACTGCATCTAGAGTAACGGAGCGCGTCGCTTCTCGGCGAGAAGCTGGAGCACGGCCGCGGCGGTTTCCTCGATCGAGCGGCGGGACACGTCGATCAGCGGCCAGTTGTGACGACCGCACAGCTTGCGGGAGAAATTGATCTCGTCCGCGACCGCCTGCCGGTCGATATAGGACGCCTCGTTATGGTGAGCCTTCAAACCGAGAAGCCTGTTCTGCCGGATCTGCACGATGCGTTCCGGGCTCGCGAATAACCCCACCACCAGAGGCTTCGTCAAGGCTTCGATCTGTGCCGGTACCGGCACGCCCGGCACCAGCGGATAATTTCCGGTCTTCACCCCGCGATTGGCAAGATAGATCGAGGTCGGCGTTTTCGAGGTGCGCGAGACGCCGACCAGAACCACATCGGCCTGCTCGAGATCGTCGATATGCTGACCGTCGTCATGCAGCATGGTGTAGTTGAGAGCATCGATGCGCTTGAAATATTCGGCATTCAGGGTGTGCTGGGCGCCGACCCGCGGCGTGGTCGTCGCTCCGAGATAGGACTGGAACACCCGCAGCACCGGTCCGAGGATCGAGCGGCAGGGCAGGCTCAGTTCCAGACACTTCTTCTCCAGCCGATCGATCAGCTCCTCGTCCAGCAGCGTGTAGAGGACGATCCCCGGCGCCTCCTCAATCTCGGTCAACACCCGGTCCAGCTGCTTCTGGGTGCGGATCAGCGGATAGACATGCTCGATCGGCGAGATCTGGGCATATTGGGCCGCGGCCGCATGCGCGACGGTGGTCAGGGTCTCTCCGGTGGAATCGGAGACCAGATGCAGATGGAAATAGCTCGGATTACGATGCGGCAAAGGAGGGCTCAGACCGGGTATATACACGGGACGATATGTGCGGCGCTGGGGAGAAGGCCATGCCGTTGGGCAAAGCGCAAGGCGATCGGCCGGCCGGGCGGTCCATTGCTCCACATGGCTGGCCGGTTGGACAGAATTCGGGAAATTGCCGATGCTGGTGTTGAAAACGGGACAGTCGACGGCTCCGGCGCGGTAATTGCGCCCGACAAGCCTTACGAGTCAGTGACTTGCCACCTGTTGATGGATGTGAACAAGCGCAGGCGAAAAGTGGGGATGTGTGCAGAAGCGATGAGCAAGCCTGCAACAACGAGTCGTGAGTCCAATCAACCGCGTAATAAAAACTGAACTGAAGATTCTAAGACTCTTTTAAGGGAAGGATGCCTGCGGTGAGTGCCCTTGTGAACAAACCTCTCCTGAGCGTGCTGAACGGTCAGCGCGCTAAAGTTCCGCCGGTCTGGATGATGCGGCAGGCGGGCCGCTATCTTCCCGAGTACCGAGCAACGCGGCAGCAGGCCGGTTCGTTCCTCGATCTGTGCTTCAATCCCGAACTGGCTGCCGAAGTGACCCTGCAGCCGATCCGCAGGTTCGGGTTCGACGGCGCCATCCTGTTCTCGGATATTCTGGTCATCCCCTATGCCCTGGGCCGCAAGGTCGATTTCGTGGCGGGCGAGGGACCGAAGCTCGAGCCGATCACCGAGCCGCAATCGGTAAGTCAGATCAACCGCGAGGTCGATCACGGGTTGCTCGAGCCGGTCTATCAGACGATCCGGCGGGTCAAGCCGCAACTGCCCGAGCATGTGACATTCCTCGGATTCTGCGGGGCGCCCTGGACGGTCGCGACTTACATGATCGCGGGTCACGGGACGCCCGACCAGGCGCCGGCCAGGCTGTTCGCCTACCGGCATCCCGATGCCTTTGACGAGCTGATCAATGTGCTGGTGAAGGCCTCGGCCGAATATCTTATCCAGCAGCTCAAAGCTGGCGTCGATGCGGTGCAGATCTTCGACACCTGGGCCGGCGTGCTGCCGCCGGAGGAATTCGCGCGCTGGTCGATCGCGCCGACCCGGCGGATCGTGCTTGCGGTGCGCGACGCCATTCCGGATGCGAAGATCATCGGCTTTCCGCGCGGCGCGGGCGCGACCCTTTTGCCGTATGCCACCGAAGTGCCGGTCAACGCGGTCGGTCTCGACTGGATGATCGACAAGACCTTCGCGCGCGAGCGCATCCAGCCGATCAAGCCGGTGCAGGGTAACCTCGATCCGCTGGTGCTGATCGCGGGCGGCGAAGCGCTCGACCGGTCCGTCGACGATGTGATGCGGGCGTTTTCAGACGGCCCGTTCATTTTCAATCTCGGTCACGGCATCACGCCGGAAACGCCGATTGCCCATGTCGAGCAGATGCTGCGGCGGGTGCGGGGCGGCTGATGCCGGCGATGTCTGCGACCGGCACCGTGATTCTGCGCGCGTCGATCGCTCTGGCGATCACAGCAGCACTCGCCTTCCTGCTGTTCTGGTGGAACCCGTCCGGTCTGTATCCCTGGCTGAAGTCCCTCCACGTCATCGCCGTCATCGCTTGGATGGCGGGCATGCTCTATCTGCCGCGGCTGTTCGTCTATCACTGCGAGGCGGAGCCGGGTTCGAAGCAATCCGAGACCTTCAAGGTGATGGAACGTCGGCTGCTGCGGGCGATCATGAATCCGGCCATGATCGTGACATGGGTTGTTGGCCTGTGGCTGATGTGGTCCGCCGGTTTTCTGAGCAGCGGCTGGATGCACGCAAAACTGCTGCTGGTTGTCGCGATGTCGGCCATGCACGGGATGCTGTCACGCTGGGTGCGCGACTTTGCTGCCGACCGGAATCTGCACAGCCAGAAATTCTACCGATTTATCAATGAGGTACCGACCCTCTTGATGATCGTCATCGTCATCCTGGTGATTGTGAAGCCGTTCTGATGTCAACATCCGGCGGCGATGCGGCAGGATAGCCACTTGCGGAATCGGATGTCTGTCCGTATTCTCAGTCATCCCCCCGAACGCAGGCGGATGCCCGACAGCGCCATCGGTACACCCGTAAGGGCGCAAGCATCGGCCGGGACGTAATGCCCGTCAGCCAGGTCTCTAAAACTCCAGACTTTCGGCACGACCCTCCGGCCAAGACCTGCGGACTCCTCTCCTGAATCGCTGCCGCTGTTTCGATTTTTCGTCTGGCGCCGGTGATCCTCATCCCAAGGACTGCCCCCTATGCGGGAAGTAAAGCTTCAAGACCTCAAGACCAAAACCCCCGTCGAACTTCTCTCCTTCGCCGAAGAACAGGAGATCGAAAACGCCAGCACGCTGCGCAAGCAGGAGCTGATGTTCGCGATCCTGAAACAGCTCGCGACCAAGGAGATCGACATCGTCGGCGAAGGCGTCGTCGAAGTGCTGTCCGACGGCTTCGGGTTTCTCCGCTCGCCGGAGGCGAATTACCTGCCGGGCCCGGACGACATCTACGTCTCGCCCTCGCAGATCCGCCGCTTCGGCCTGCGCACCGGCGACACCGTCGAAGGCCATATCCGTTCGCCGAAGGAAGGCGAGCGCTATTTCGCACTGCTCAAGGTCTCGACCATCAATTTCGAGGACCCTGACAAGGCGCGCCACAAGATCAACTTCGACAACCTGACGCCGCTTTATCCCGACGAGCGGCTGAAGATGGAACACGACGATCCGACCAAGAAGGATCTTTCGGCGCGCGTGATCGATATCGTGGCGCCGATCGGCAAGGGCCAGCGCGCCCTGGTGGTCGCTCCGCCGCGCACCGGCAAGACCGTGCTGCTGCAGAATATCGCGCACGCCATTACCGCCAATCATCCCGAATGCTATCTGATCGTGCTTCTGATCGACGAGCGTCCGGAAGAAGTCACCGACATGCAGCGTTCGGTGAAGGGCGAAGTGGTTTCGTCGACCTTCGACGAACCGGCCACGCGTCACGTCGCCGTCGCGGAAATGGTGATCGAAAAGGCCAAGCGCCTGGTCGAACACGGCCGCGACGTGGTGATCCTGCTCGATTCGATCACCCGCCTCGGCCGCGCCTACAACACCGTGGTGCCGTCATCCGGCAAGGTGCTGACCGGCGGTGTCGACGCCAACGCGCTGCAACGGCCGAAGCGCTTCTTCGGCGCCGCGCGCAATATCGAGGAAGGCGGATCGCTCACCATCATCGCGACCGCGCTGATCGATACCGGCTCGCGCATGGACGAAGTGATTTTCGAAGAGTTCAAGGGCACCGGCAATTCCGAACTCATCCTCGACCGCAAGGTGGCCGACAAGCGCACCTTTCCGGCCATGGACATCACCCGGTCCGGCACCCGCAAGGAAGAGCTGCTGGTCGAGCCGCAGGTACTCAAGAAGATGTATGTGCTGCGCCGCATCCTCAACCCGATGGGCACCATGGATGCGATGGACTTCCTGCTCGACAAGCTGCGCAACACCAAGAGCAACGCGGAATTCTTCGAGAGCATGAATACTTAAAGAGCAGCCGGTCCAGTACCGACACTGCGAAAAGCCGGGCATATCGCCCGGCTTTTTTGTTTCGACGTGTCCTGTCGGCATGGCGATGCGGGCCAATCGTAATTTCGGATGATTCTAATTCCAGTCTGAAGCTGCAGAGCAACGCGGCGATGTTTCACGCGGCTCGGGCGGTCATGTCGCGTGCGCCTGTGCGCCCGATGCCTTACGGTGCGATGCGCACCATGAGGCTTCACAAACGGGAAAGCGGCATGCACCTGATTGTTCGATGCGCTGCTGTGATTGTTGCGGCGGGATGCTGGGCGTCCGCGACTCAGGCGGATGACCGCGCCTTGTGCTCGGGCAACGAGGGAACCCGGGACGACCGGATCGCGGCTTGTACGCGGCTGATCGAGCAGGACAAGGTGGAAGGCGCGGGCCTTGCCCAGGCGCTGCAGAATCGCGGCATGGATTATGCGGCCAGGGGCGACCGCGAGCGCGCGATTGCCGACTACAGCCGGGCGATCGAGATCAATCCGTCGCAGACGGCTGCGTTCGTCGCCCGCGCCAACGCCTATGTCGCGATGAAGCAGTATGACCGGGCGATCGCCGATTACAGCGCGGCGATCAAGCTTGATCCGGATTCGGCCGTTGCCTATCGCAATCGCGCCATCGCCTATGGCGCCAGGGGCGAAACCGGGCCCGGCATCGCCGATTACGGCGAGGCGATCCGGATCGATCCGAAGGATGCGCTGGCGTTCTACAATCGCGGCAACCTGCATTACCGCGCCAAGGACTACGACCGCGCCATCGTGGATTACAGCGAGACCGTCCGGCTCGATCCGGATCATGCGGCGGCTTACAACAATCGCGCCAATCTTTACCTGATGAAGCGCGAGGCCGACCGGGCGATGCCGGACCTCGACGCGGCGATCCGGCTCGATCCCAAACAGACCGCGGCCCTGATCAACCGCGGCAACATCCGTCGCGACCGCAAGGATTACGAGGGCGCCATCGCCGATTATAGCGAGGCGATTCGGCGCAATCCGGATTATGCCCTGGCCTACAACAACCGCGGCAGCGTGCACCGGATCAAGGGCGACATCCGGCAGGCGATTGCGGATTATGGCGAGGCGATCCGGTTGAACCCGAAGTCGGCGACCGCGTACAGCAACCGCGCCAATGCCTATCTGGCGCTTGGCGACAGCGACAATGCGATTGCTGATTTCGGCGCGGTGTTGCGGCTCGATCCGAAGCAGACGGCGGCATGGATCGGTCGGGCCAATGCGAGTCGCGGCCGCAAGGATTACGACCGCGCCATATCGGATTACAGCGAAGCGATCCGCCTCGATCCCAACAAGGCCGGCATCCATAACGATCGCGGCAGCGCCTATCACATCAAGCAGGATTGCGGCCGGGCGATCGCCGATTACAGCGAGGCGATACGGCTCGATCCGACCTTCGTGGCGGCTTACAGCAATCGCGCCAATTGCTACCTCGTTCAGGGCGACACCGATCTTGCCATGGCAAACTTCGACGCGGTGATCCGGCTCGATCCGAAACACGTCGCCACCCTCATCAATCGCGGCAATATCTTCCGGGATCGCAAGGACTATGACAGCGCCATCGCCGACTACAGCGAGGCGATAAGGCTCGATCCGTCAAATGCCATCGCTCACAACAATCGCGGCAACACCTTCCGCAATCAAGGCGACATCGCCCGTGCTATCGGCGATTATGACGAAGCGGTGCGGCTCGATCCGCATTATGCGGTGGCCTACATGAATCGCGGCGCTGCGCATTACGAAGCCCGGAAATTCGAACGGGCGCTGGCGGATTTCGAGAAGGCTTTACAGATCGATGCCGCCTTGTCGGACGCGATCAAGGGCCGCGACCTGGCTAAGATTGCGCTCTCAGCGGCAAAGCCTGTGGACCGCCGGAAGCCATAACGCCCCACCTCGCCTCACCGAGTCTTGACCCGCCCGGAGTCGCGACAAGTCCGCCGTCCGTGGTAAAACGGTGCGGCGAGTGGGAGGGCTCCAATGGGTCGCGGTTCGATTCTCGGAATTGCGTTGCTGGTCCTGATGTCGTCAGTTGCCGTCGCGCAGAAGAACGATCAGAATCTTTGCGCCGGCGAGACCGGGACCGCCGAAAGCCGGGTGGCGGCCTGTACGCGATTGATCGCGGCAGGACGGACCAAAGGTGAAGCGCTCGCCGATCTCTACGTCTATCGGGCGTTCGAATTTTATACGCACCTGAACGACTATGACCGCGCCATAGCCGACTACAATCAGGCGATCCGCCTCAATCCGAAATCCGCCACGGTCCATCGCAGCCGCGGCAACGCCTATCTTCAAAAGAAGGACATCGATCGTGCGATCGATGACTTCTCGACCGCCATTCGCCTCGACAAGAAGTATGTCGATGCGTACATTTCTCGCGGCGACGCCTATCACGGCCGCGGGGATTACGATCTCGCCATCGCCGATTACAGTGCGGTGATCCGGCTCGATGACAAGAACGCACTCGCGTATCACAGCCGCGGCAATTCCTATCACGACAGCAAGGATTACGACCGCGCCATCGCCGATTACAGCGAGGCGATTCGTCTCGAACCGAAGGACGCGACGCGCTATGCCGCGCGCGCCGGTTCCTATGGTGACAAAAAGGATTTCGACCGCGCGTTGAAGGACGCCAACGAGGCGGTTCGGCTCGATCCGAAACTGGCCGACGCCTATTTCAGGCGCGGCTATATCTACGGAGAGCTGAAGGATTTCAAAAAGTCGATCGCGGAATATGATGCCGCCATTCGCCTCGATCCGGAGATGAATTCGGCATATCAGAATCGTGGTCATTCCTATTGGCAGTTGAAGGACTACGACAGGGCCATCGAGGACTATTCGGCTGCGATGCGGCTTGCTCCGGACGATTCTGGTTTGATCCGCAGCCGTGGAGAGATTTATCTTGTGAAGGGAGATCACGCGCGCGCGTTTGCGGATTTCAACGAGGCCATTCGCCGCAATCCGAAAGATGCGTTGAATTACCGCTCTCGCGGTGAGGCCTATCAGGAATTGAAGGATTTCGATCGGGCGCTCGCGGACTATCGAGAGGCGATCCGGCTTGATCCGAAAGACCCGGAGAACATCGCGCGGCGCGGCGGCGTTGCCTATGACCGGAAGGATTTCGACGCTGCACTGGTTGATTTCGACGAAGCGCTGAAGCTCGATCGCAAGAATGTCTTTACGATCAACTATCGCGGCGTCACCTTGTACGCTAAGAAGGAATACGACAGCGCGCTGGCCGAGTTCAACGAGGTGCTGCGGCTCGACGACAAGCTTGCTGTTGGCTACAGCAATCGCGGCGAGGTGCTCAACGCCAAGCGGCAGTTCGACCGCGCCATTGCCGACCTGAACGAGGCGATCAAGCTCGATCCCAATCTCGGTCAGGCGTTCAGCCATCGCGGCATCGCCTATCTCGGCAAGGGCGACGTGCAGCGCGCGCTCGCTGACCTGAACGAGGGCATCCGGCTCGCACCCAAGGATCCCTACACCTATTCGAAGCGCGGCGACTTCTACCATGCGCAGGGCGACAACCAGCGGGCGCTGGCCGATTACGACGCTGCGCTGCGGATCGACCCCAGGCTGAACGAGGCGCTGGAAGGCCGCGAGATCGCGCTCGGTACCACCAGTCGCGGCAACGCTGCCGCCGTCGCGACGGCGGCGACGCCCTCGGTGCCGGCCGGGCCGCAGGCGGCGCTTGGGCTGATGTCACCGCCGGCGGGCGCGGGCGCGGGCAGGCGCGTGGCGCTGGTGATGGGCAACAGTGACTACCGGCATGTTCCGAAGCTGGACAATCCGATCACCGATGCACGGACGATGCGGGACATTCTGACGAAGCTGGGCTTCGAAGTCGTGTATGGCGAGAATCTCGACAAGCGCGCCATGGGCCGTCATATCGGCGAGTTCGGCGCGATCGTGCGCGATGCCGATGCCGCGATCGTGTATTTCGCCGGGCATGGCTCGACCTTCGGCGATGTCCCGTATGTCGTGCCGGTCGATTCCAGATATGCCAAACTCTCGGATATCCCGTCCGAGCTGATCCAGGTCGAATCGCTGGTCGGCGAATTGAGACGTGCGCGCGGCGTGCGATTGGTGATCCTCGATGCCTGCCGGGACAACGAGCGCGAGGTGGAGCTGCGCCGGCAGGACGCGGTTGCGCGCGGCGCGGCCACGCGCGGCGGCGGCGGCAGCCGCGGGCTGGCGCGGCTGCAGAATCCGGACGGCCTGATCGTGGTCTATTCAACCCAGCACATGACGACGGCGGCCGATGGTGCGCCGGGCAGCAATAGTCCGTTCACCGGTGCGCTTGCCAGGCATCTCGTCACGCCCGGCATTGACATCAAGGACGTGCTGTTTCGCGCGGGACAGGAAGTGATCAGCAAGACCGGCGGGACGCAGCGGCCCGAGATTTCGATCTCGCTTTATGAGCCGTTCGTGCTGGCGCAATAGGCCACGCGCGCGGCCGCCCTGCGCATTTCACTGTCACATGCGGTGCAATGCTCAGCATAAAATATGAGCGGCCGCTGACTCAAATTCGTGCGTGGCATCGGCCTGGTCAATAACGCTTTGGCAACGGCATCCGTGTGAAGTCCATTCCAGTCGAGTGACGCCGGTCATCGATTCGGAATTTCAGATGACACAGACTGTTCAGAAACCGGCGCTCTGGCTTTCAGTGCCGGTTTTCCTCGTCGCGCTGATGGCGCTCGGCCTGCAGCTCGCCGTCGGATGGACCGTTGCGGTCGGCGCTGCCGCATTCGGTGCGGTGATTGTCGGATGGTTTGCGGAGAACCGGATTTCCCGCCTGCTCGCCGGACTTGTGCGCATTGCGCAGGGTGATCGCTTTGCGAGCCTTCCGGAGGCGGTGGGCGACGGCAGCGTGCAACGTTTCGGCGAAGCGGCCGAGGCCATGCGTCTGGCGCTGAGCCAGGCGGACAACGTCGCCATCGACCGTGATCGCCGGATCACCGAATCGCGTTTGCGTCAGGCCGGACGGCAATTCATCACCCGACGTTTCCAGTCGGCGATCGACGATGTGACGCAGGCCTTCACCAGTGCGGGAGAGCGAATCCGCGTGACCGCGGCCGATCTTGCGGTTCGTAACCGCGATATGTCGGACCGCGTCGCCAATGCGTCGCAATCGGCCGAAGCCGCCGCGATCGATGCCGGCAAGGTCGCCGATGCCGCGCGCGAGATGCGCGAGATCGTGCTGCGGTCCCGCCGGTATGTCGAGGCGGCGCGAAGCGCCAGCCACCGCACCGCTGCGGAGCTTCGCCACGCCGACCAGACCATCCACCAGCTGTTCGACGCGGCAAAGCAGATCGATGCAGTGATCAAGCTGATCCAGTCGATTGCCGGTCAGACCTCCCTGCTCGCGCTCAACGCCACCATCGAGGCCGCGCGCGCCGGTGATGCCGGCCGCGGTTTCGCCGTGGTGGCAAGCGAGGTGAAGGAGCTGGCCAACCAGACGGCCGGCGCCACCAAGGAGATCCGCGCGCAGATCGCCGCCATTCAGAACGCGGTGAGTCAAACGGTGTCGGCGATCGTCGCGGTCGGCACCAGCGTCGAGGCAACCGGCGCCGTCAATCACGATCTGGACGCGATCCTCGAGCTGCAGCTCGAAGGCCTGGACCATATTGGCGATGAGGCCAACCGCGTGGCGACGACGGTGTCGCGCGCGTTGCCCGATATCCAGTCGGCGATCGTCGAGGTGGCGCAGGCGGGCGAATGCGTCCTGGGCACGGCCGACGATCTCGCCTTGCGCTCGCAGACGCTTGTCGGTTCGATCGGCGGTTATTTCAGGGAGCTGGATCACGGCGCGATCCGCGTCGGCATCCTGCATTCGCTGTCCGGCACGCTGACCGCGGCAGAACGGCCGCTGCAGCAATTGCTGGTGATGTTGATCGAGCAGCTGAACGAGGCCGGCGGTCTTCTGAACCGGCCGGTCGAGGCGGTGATCGCCGATCCGGCTTCCGATCCGGCGCTCTACGCGGAACATGCGGAGGCGATGCTGACCGAACAGGACATTGCCGTCCTGTTCGGTTGCTGGCGGTCGGCGTCGCGCCATCAGGTGCTGCCGGTGCTCGAGCGGCACGGCGCATTGCTTTTCTATCCGAGCCAGTATGAGGGCGAGGAGCAATCGCCGCATGTCTTCTATACCGGTGCGACACCGCGGCAGCAGGCCTTGCCGGCGGTCGATTACCTGCTCGATCGGGGCAGCCGTCGCTTCATCCTGGCGGGGACCGACGGTGTCTATCCGCGCACGACGAACGCGATCGTGAAGGCGTATCTGGCATCGCGCGGCGTGCCGGACAGCCAGGTCATGGAATTCTACGCTCCGTTCGGCGAGCGGTTATGGCGTGAGCCGATCGAGCGCATGGCGGCGTTCGGCGCCCGGGGCAATACCGCGATCGTGTCGACGATTTCGGGCGACGCCAATGTGCATTTCCTGCGCGAATATGCGCGGCAGCCGCTGTCGTCTGTCTTGCTGCCGGTGATGACGCTGTCGATCGGAGAGCGCGAACTTGCCTCGCTCGCGGGCGTGCCGATGGGTGGGCATTTTGCCTGCTGGAGCTATTTCGGCGCGATCGATCATCCGGCGAACCATGTCTTCGTGAACCGCTGGCGCAACTTCAAGGGTACCAATGCCGCGTTGCCCAACGACGCGATGGAGGCGACGCTGATCGGCTTCTGCATGTGGGTGGCTGCGGTCGAGCGCGCCGGAACCACCGATCCGGTCGCGGTACGGGCCGCGATGGCGGATATCACCTATGGCGCGCCGAGCGGCTTCACGGTGCGGATGGATGCTGTGTCCCAGCATCTGCACAAGCCGGCCTTCGTCGGACGGTTCGACGGTGCGGGCGCCATCGTACCGGTCTGGGCGAGCGAAGGTCTGGTGCCGCCGGAGCCATGGAGCCCCTGGCTCAAACGCGCCGGTGAGATGCGGCTGGCGTCGTAATCGCGCAGATCTGGCGCTACGGCCAGAAGTTGCGCTGCATCCGCATGGTCGCGGTCCAGTGAGTCATGGCCGCAGCCGCTTCACGGCGTCGCTGACGGACGCCTGACCTGACTAGCAGGATGATCCGCGGCGTCGGTCAAGCCGACGCGGCGTTGGCGGCATGCGAGACGATCCGGTCGGGGTCGGTGACCGGGAGCGAGCACGTCTCGCCGATGCAGATGAAGGCCGCGGGCCCGCTGGCCGCTTCCACCTTCTCCCGCGCCGGATGCGCGTCCGGCAACGCCTCGACCGATGGCGCGCGCAGCACCGCTCGGTTGACATAAGGCAGCGCGAGCGCGGCACTCACCAGCGCGTCGGCGCCCGCGCCCTCCCCGGTCACGACGATCTCGGCCAGGTTGAGCCGCATGTCGATGGCGTTCAGGAGCGCGACATGCATGAACAGGTTGTCGCCGCCCAGCGACAGCACGCCTTCGATCAGCCGGTCGGCCTGCTCGCGGAAGGCGTGATCGCCAGTGAAGGCGGCCAGCCGGATCAGGTTCTGCGCAGCGATCCCGTTCGGATTGGGCGTGGCGTCGTCGGTGGTCAATGCGGGCCGGATCACCAGGCCCTCGGCATCGTCGGCGGTCAGGTAATAGGTGCCGGTGGCCGGATTGACGTAGTGGCGGTCGAACGCCGATTGCCAGGTCAGGGCCTGATCGAGATAGCGCTGCTCGCCGGTGGCCTCGTACAGCGACAGCGAGCCCCGGATCATTAAGGCATAATCGGAGGCGAGACCGGGATAAACCATCCGCCCCTCCCGCCAGGAATGGCCGAGCCGATCGCCCCGCGCCATGTTGCGCTGCACAAATTCGAAGGCGCGGGCGGCCAGAGCCACCCAGTCCGGCTGCCAGAAGGCGGTTCCAGCGTTGACTAGCGCCGTAATCATCAGGCCGTTCCAGTCGACCAGTATCTTGTCGTCAAGGCCCGGACGCACCCGCCTTTCCCGCACTTTGTGCAGCATGGACCGCAGGATGGGGAGCGCAGCATCGATTTCCATGCTGCGCGGTAAGCCATTGAGACGGTTGAGGATATTTTTGCCCTCGAAGTTGCCGTCACGGGTTACGTCGTAATGCTGCGCGAAAAGCGCAGCATTTTCGGCCCCCAAGATCGCCTCGATCTCCGCCAGTGACCAGACGTAGAACTTGCCCTCTTCGCCCTCAGAATCAGCGTCCAGCGAGGCGTAGAATGCGCCCTCCCCGCTGGTCATCTCGCGCTGGAGCCAACCCACAGTCTCCTCGGCCCGTTCCCGGTACAGCATTTTTCCGGTTCGGCCCCAAGCGAGCGCCAGCAGGTCGAGGAGCTGGGCATTGTCGTAGAGCATTTTCTCGAAATGCGGCACCAGCCACTTGTCGTCGACCGAATAGCGCGAGAAGCCGCCGCCGATATGGTCGTAGATGCCGCCTTCGCTGATTTTCGTGAGCGTCAGATCGACGATGTGGAAGTAGCGCGCCTCCCCGGTCCGCAGCCCCGCCCGCCACAGATTCTCGAACATCGCGCATTGCGGGAATTTCGGTGCGCCGCGCAGGCCGCCATTCACCGGGTCCATCGCGCTGCCGAGCTGCTGCGCCACCTGATCGAGCTCCTGCCGCCCGATGGTGACGCGCTTCGGATGCCGCGCCACCTCGGACAGCCGCGACATGAGCGCCGCGCGGTTCTGCTCGATCTTGGCCGGTTCCTCGCGGAACATCCGCGCCACTTCCCGCATCGCGTCGACGAAGGCCGGCCGGCCGTAGCGCGAGGTCGGCGGAAAATAGGTGCCACCCCAGAACGGCTCGCCATCGGGCGTCAGAAACATCGTCAGCGGCCAGCCGCCCTGCTCGCCCAGGTGATGCAAGGCCTGCATGTAGATCTGGTCGATGTCCGGCCGCTCCTCGCGGTCAACCTTGATGTTGACGAACAGCTCGTTCATCACCCGCGCCGTCGCCTCGTCTTCGAAGCTCTCACGCGCCATGACGTGGCACCAGTGACAGGCGGCATAGCCGACCGACAGCAGGATTGGCTTGTTGCTGGCTTTCGCCTCGGCCAGTGCATCCGGTCCCCACGGCCGCCAGTCGACCGGATTGTGCTTGTGCTGCAGCAGATAGGGCGAGGTCTCGTGCGCGAGCCGGTTTTCGCGACCGAAGTTTTGGGTCGATGCGGTGCCGGACATAACGAGCCTCGCGGAGGTGCTGGATCCGACGTTAACGGCTGAGCGCCGCAAATGGCAGTACAGCCATTCCCTTTTTGCGAAGGCAGCCTTCGCGGTTTAGGCATTGCGGCGTCGGGCGACTCGTTTCAAGTGCGGCGCATGGATCCGTTTCTCATCGCGCTTGTGGTCGCCGCCTATCTGCTTGCGGGATTCGTCAAGGGCGTGATCGGCATGGGATTGCCGACAGTCGCGATGGGGCTGCTTGCTGCGGTGATGTCGCCGGCGCAGGCGGCGGCGATCCTGATCGCGCCATCGCTCGCCACCAATATCTGGCAGATGGTGGCGGGACCTTACCTGCTCGCTCTGGTCAGGCGCCTCGGCGCCATGTTGCTCGGGTTGTTCGTCGGTGCCTGGCTGGGCAATGGCATCCTCACAGGTGAAAACGCGAAGCCGGCCGCGATTGGGCTTGGTGTCGTGCTGATCGCCTATGCGCTGATCGGCCTGTCGAAGGTGAAGTTTGCGGTGCCGCGTGCCAGCGAAATCTGGCTCGCGCCGATCGTCGGCGTGGTGACGGGCATCGTGATGGCGGCGACCGGCGTGTTTGTCATTCCCGCTTTGCCCTATCTGCAGGCAATCGGTTTCGACAAGGATGAGCTGGTTCAGGCGCTCGGCCTGCACTTCACGGTATCGACCGTCGCGCTCGCGCTGATCCTGTGGGATGGCGGCGCGTTCGATATATCGCTCGGCACGCTGTCGCTGTTTGCGATCGCACCTGCGGTCATTGGTATGTATGCGGGACAACGGATGCGCGCGCGCATCAGCGCGGAAAGCTTCCGGGTGTTTCTGTATGTCGGATTGCTGGCGCTCGGCGCGCTGCTGGTGGTGCGGAATTTGGCTTGAGTTGGCGCAGGAGCGCGTGGTCGGAGAACGATTTCGTAAAATCGCCCTGTGTGGCGGTCAATAATGATAACGGCACGACAAGATTTCCAATCGCCGGTCCTTGCCTTTGCCTGTCACGCGATAGACCAGTCTGTGTTCTCCGGTGATGCGACGTGACCACCAGCCGGACAGATCGTACTTGAGCGGCTCTGGTTTCCCGATGCGTTTGAATGACGATGAAGCGATGTCGCCGATCAACGCGTTGATTCGTTCATGAACCTTTGGATCAACGTCGCGCCACCGCTCATAGTCTGCCCAGGCTTCGGTTGCCCAGGCAATTTTCATTTGAACGCGGATGCGTTCTTGGAAGCGATGATGTCGCGTTCAACGACGTCTCCCGATTTGAATTCATTGAGGCCGCGCTGAAGATGCGCGGCATTGGCCGGGTTGCGTAGAAGGTGCAACGTCTCGATCATGCTTTCGTATTCCTCTTCCGAAAGCATGACGACCGAGCGCTCGTTCTGGCGAGTGACCGTTAGCGCGTCGCGATTGTCGCAAACCTCGTCCATGTATTTGGCGAGATTGCTTCGGAGTTCGGTGTAAGACACACGAGCCATAGTGGCCTCAACTGCGTGTTTGACGTACAGAAATAGGTACGTACAAATATACGTACAATCCATTGGATGGTCAAATGTCCGGCTCATCCGACACCATCTACGCGCTGTCGTCCGGCTCGGTGCCGGCCGCGATCGGCGTGGTCCGAATCTCGGGACCGCAGGCTCGCGCCGCGCTCGAAGCGCTGGTCGGCCGGGTTCCCGAATCGCGCCGCGCCATGCTCGCCACCATCCGCGATCCGGCTTCCGGCGAGATGATCGACCAGGCGCTGGTTCTTTTCTTCGAAGGGCCGAACAGCGAGACCGGCGAGGACGTTGTCGAACTGCAGCTGCACGGGGGCAGGGCGGTGATCGCCGCCACGTTCGCGGCGCTCTCGCGTCTGCCCGGCCTGCGGCCCGCCGAGGCCGGAGAATTTACCCGGCGTGGCTTCGACAACGGCAAGCTCGACTTGACGGCAGTCGAGGGGCTGGCGGACCTGATCCATGCCGATACCGAGGCGCAGCGGCGCCAGGCGGTGCGGCAGCTTCAGGGTCTGCTCGGCGACCGCGCCGAAAACTGGCGGCTGCGGCTAATCGAGGCCATGGCGCTGGCCGAAGCCGGGATCGATTTTTCGGACGAGGCGGATGTCGCGGCGGATGTGGCGGTGCGTGCGCTGAATGCTGCGCGTTTGCTGCAGCAGGAAATCGCAGCACTGCTCGCCGAAGGCACGCGGGGAGAGCGGTTGCGCGACGGTCTGGTGGTTGCAATCGCTGGACCGCCCAATGCCGGGAAGTCGACATTGCTGAACCGGATCGCCCGCCGGGACGTCGCGATCGTCTCACCTCATGCCGGGACGACGCGTGACGTAATCGAGGTCTATCTCGATTTGGGCGGCTACCCGGTTACGCTGCTGGATACCGCCGGCATTCGGGAAACCAGGGACCCGGTCGAGCGAGAGGGCGTGGCCCGTGCCAGGGACCGCGCCGCGGGCGCCGATCTCATTTTATGGTTAACAGAAAGTGAAGGTGCGAATCCGGATTCGGAACCTGTTCCGCCCCCTGGTTCCGGGCAGGATCTTTGGAAGGTGAGGACGAAAATCGATCTTCGGCGAGAGGAACCCGCCGAGGACAAACCTCGGAGCGCGCTCCGGCCCGAGGATTCGCACTTCTACGAGCTTTCAGTGGTATCGGGAGATGGGGTAGATCGGCTTCTGGCCGACCTGGGCAAGTATGCGCGGTCGGTCTTTGGACGAGGCGAACCGGCGCTGGTGACGCGGGAACGACAGCGCCATCTGCTCGAACAGGCAGAATCCGCCCTGAATCGCGCGATTTCCGAGGGCGAGGGTGGCCGCGAGGATACCTTTGCCGAGGAATTACGCGTTGCCGCTCAGGCACTTGGCCGGCTGACCGGCCGGGTGGATGTCGAGGATATTCTCGACAAGATTTTCCGCGATTTCTGTATTGGTAAATAGCGCGTTTACCTTTTCTGATTCGAGTCCAGACTCTTCCGGCAAGGCTCTGAGACTCCTGCGTTTCACGTGAAACCTGCCACCCGAATCGTCGCTGGCGCATCCGGCCTTTTGACGGTGCGGGTCTGCTCCACTAAATGTCCGCAGCTATGGATCATCGCTTCGATGTCATCGTGATTGGCGGCGGACACGCCGGCTGCGAGGCCGCGTCCGCGTCCGCACGCCTTGGCGCATTCACAGCGCTGGTGACCCATCAATTCGCGACCATCGGCGCGATGTCCTGCAATCCGGCGATCGGCGGGCTCGGAAAAGGGCATTTGGTCCGGGAAATCGACGCTTTGGACGGCCTGATGGGCCGCGTCGCCGATCTCGGCGGCATTCAATTCAAGGTTCTCAACCGCCGCAAAGGCCCGGCCGTACGCGGACCGCGCGCCCAAGCCGACCGCAAGCTTTACGCGGCGGCTATGCAGGCGGCGATCCGCGAAACCGCGAATTTGACCGTGGTCGAGGGTGAGGCCGACGATCTGCTGGTCCAGGACGGCCGGGTTAAGGGCATTCGGCTGGCGGATGGCCGGATTCTGGGCGCCGGGGCGGTGGTTCTGACCACCGGCACCTTTCTGCGCGGGGTTATCCATATCGGCGAACGCCAGATTCCTGCCGGACGGGTCGGGGAGGCGCCCGCGATGGGGCTTTCCGGCGCCCTGGAACGCGTCGGGCTTGCTTTGGGCCGGCTTAAGACCGGGACCCCGCCACGGCTCGATGGCCGGACGATCGACTGGGCGTCGCTGGAGATGCAGCCGGGCGACGAGCCGCCCGAGCCTTTCTCCACTTTGACCACACGAATCGAGAATCCGCAGATCCAGTGCGGCATTACCCGGACCACCGAGGCGACCCACGCGGTGATCCGCGCCAATGTGCATCGGTCGCCGATGTATTCCGGCCAGATCGATAGCCGTGGACCACGATACTGCCCCTCGATCGAGGACAAGATCGTCCGCTTCGGGGAACGGGATGGCCACCAGATCTTCCTCGAGCCGGAAGGGCTCGACGATCATACGGTTTATCCGAACGGCATCTCGACCTCACTGCCGGAAGACGTGCAGCATGCGTTGGTGGCGACCATTCCCGGGCTTGAGCGGGCACAGTTCGTCCGACCCGGTTACGCGATCGAATATGACCACGTGGACCCGCGCGAGCTCGAGCCGACCCTCGAAACCCGGCGTTTGCGAGGACTTTTCCTCGCGGGACAAATCAACGGCACCACCGGATACGAGGAGGCTGCGGCGCAAGGATTGCTCGCCGGCCTGAATGCGGCGTCCCGCGCAAGTGGCGGATCCGGAATCACTTTTGACCGTGCCGAGGCCTATCTCGGGGTCATGGTGGACGACCTTGTTTCACGTGGAATCACAGAGCCCTATCGCATGTTCACGTCGCGGGCCGAGTACCGGCTGGCGCTGCGGGCCGACAATGCAGACCAACGGCTGACGGAGAAGGGGATCGGGCTCGGCTGCGTCGGACCGGAGCGGCGGGACGCCTACCGCGAAAAGGCGAAAGCCCTGACGGAAGCGCGCGAATTCGCCCGCTCGGTGTCGGTTTCGCCCTCCGAGGCGGAGCGGCACGGGCTGAATCTCAAGAAAGACGGCCATCGCCGCACCGCTTTCGAGCTTCTGTCCTACCCGGACGTCGGGCTGGCGGATGTTTCACGGATCTGGCCGCGGCTCGGGGCGCTGCAGGCGAAAGTGGCCGAGCAGCTGGAGATCGACGCCAAATACGACGTCTACCTGTCGCGTCAGACCGCCGATATTGCCGCTTATCGGCGTGACGAAGCTCTCGCGCTGCCAGACGATCTGGATTATGCGGCGATTGTCGGCCTGTCCAACGAGGCCCAGCACAAGCTGAGCACCCACCGGCCCCGGACCATCGGTCATGCCGGGAAAATCGAGGGCGTAACTCCTGCGGCGCTCACCCTGCTGGTCGCTCATCTGCGGCGGGGCGGCCGGACACGCGCCGCGACCCTTTGATGGCACGCGGCGGGCCAGCGGCGGCACCTCGCGATCTCGACGCGCGCCTGGCCGCGGACCGCGAACAGGCCCTCGCCCTGCTGTCGCGGACCCTGACCGATTCACGTGAAATACCGCCCGCGGTGCTGGCCCGGCTCGGCCGTTTCGTTGAGGCGCTGCTGCAGTGGCAGGCCAAGACAAACCTGGTGGCGCCGTCCACCCTGCCGGAGCTCTGGACCAGACACATCGCGGATTCCCTGCAGCTCCTGCCGCTGGCGCCGAATGCCCGACACTGGGTCGACCTCGGCTCGGGCGGGGGCTTTCCGGGGCTGGTGATCGCCTGCGCGCTTGCGGAAAGGCCCGGGAGTGTGATCCATCTCGTGGAAAGCAATCTGAAGAAAGCGGCCTTCCTGCGCGAGGCAGCCCGGCTCACCGGGGTGCCGGCCAAAGTTCATGCTGTCCGGATCGAGGACGTTGTGGATGGTTTCGCCGAACCGGTGGAGATCGTGACCGCCCGGGCGCTCGCGCCCCTCGATAATCTGATCGAAAGCGCCTATCCCTTGTTGAAAAGGGGCGCCGAGGCGCTGTTCCTCAAGGGACGAGATATAGAGGTTGAATTGACCGCGGCATCTAAATGTTGGAGCATCGACGCAGAGTTGATCCCCAGCGCTACCGATTCCTTTGGGCGCATTGTCCGGGTCCGCTCGGCTGAACGCCTTCGTCCAGACCGGGAATAGATACGACTATATTCCTACCGTGAGGCCACGATGACCGACGCACCCACCATCGCTCCGACCGATCCGGCGGAAGCGCCCGACCTGTCGCCCGACGCGCCCAAGGTGATGCGCGTTCTGTCCGTCGCCAATCAGAAGGGCGGGGTCGGCAAGACCACGACCGCGATCAATCTCGGCACCGCGCTGGCCGCGATCGGCGAGCGCGTCCTGATCATCGACCTCGATCCGCAGGGCAATGCCTCGACCGGACTCGGCATCGATCGCAAGAGCCGCAGCCGCTCGACCTATGACGTGCTGACGGGTGAAGCGAGTTTGCGCGACTCCATCCTCACCACGTCGGTCCCGCGCCTGCATATCGCGGCATCGACGCTCGACCTCGCCGGCCTCGAGCTGGAGATTTCCAGCGCCCGGGATCGCGCGGTGCGCTTGCGCAACGCGCTTGGAAAACTGAACGAAGGCGCCGCCGAGGGCTCCGACTACACTTACGTCCTGGTCGATTGCCCGCCGTCGCTGAACCTGCTCACCGTCAATGCGATGGCGGCGTCCGACGCGGTGCTGGTGCCGCTGCAATGCGAGTTCTTCGCGCTCGAAGGTTTGTCGCAACTGCTGAAGACCGTCGATCAGGTCAAGGAGCTGCTGAACCCGCGGCTCACCATCCATGGCATCGTGCTGACCATGTTCGATGCACGCAACAACCTGTCGAACCAGGTCGTCGCCGATGTGCGAGAGTTCATGGGCGCGAAGGTCTATGACACGGTCATCCCGCGCAACGTGCGCATTTCGGAAGCCCCGTCCTACGGCAAGCCGGTGCTGGTTTATGACCTCAAATGTGCCGGCAGCGATGCTTATCTGCGGCTCGCGACCGAGGTGATCCAGCGCGAGCGCGAGCAGGGCGCGCATTGATCCGCACGTCGCATCGGACTTGAAATTGGAGGCACGGGTGGCGCGAACATCAGGAGCGGCCGACATGGCAGAGGATTCGCGATCGCGATTGGGGCGCGGCCTTGCCGCGCTGATGGGCGATGTCGGTCCCGATTCTCCGGTGGCGGATCGTGCGGCGCAAAAGCTGCCGCCGCGGAAAGTCCCGATCGAACATCTGACGCCGAACCCGCGCAATCCGCGCCGCATCTTTGCCGATACCGAACTCGACGAACTGTCGCAGTCGATTCGCGAGCGCGGCATCATTCAGCCGATCGTGGTGCGATCGACTCCCAACGGCGGCAAGAATTTCGAGATCATCGCCGGCGAACGGCGCTGGCGCGCATCGCAGCGGGCAGGCCTGCACGAAGTGCCGATCGTGGTGCTCGAAGTCACCGATGCCGAAGCGCTTGAACTTGCGATCATCGAGAACATCCAGCGCGCCGACCTCAACCCGCTGGAAGAGGCGGCCGGCTACCAGGCGCTGGCTTCGCAATACAGCCACAGCCAGGACGACATCGCACATATCGTCGGGAAGAGCCGCAGCCACGTCGCCAATACGTTGCGGCTGCTGCGGCTGCCGGATGCGGTGAAGGCCTATATCAACCAGGGCAAGCTGACGGCGGGGCACGCCCGCGCCCTGATCAACCAGACCGATCCTGAAGGCGTGGCGCGCGACATCGTCGAAAAGGGACTGAATGTCCGCGAGGCCGAGAAGCTCCGTCAGGACAATGCCAAGGCCGCCGGGAAGAAGCCGAAGAAATCCACCGCCAAGGCGATGAAGGATGCCAACATCGCCGCGCTCGAACGGCAGCTGTCGGATGCGCTCGGCCTGGTGGTCGAGATCAACGACCGCGGCCGCGCCGGTGGCACCCTTGGCATCCGCTATCGCACCCTCGATCAGCTCGACGAGGTGGTGCGGCGGCTGCAGCGGTCGTAGCGATTCGCAAAATTTGCGCCAGACGTTAATACCACAGCTTATGCGTGAATTAAATATCGCGTGATTTCAGACGCTTACGAGCAGTCTGGAACTTCTCAGTGCAATTTTAACGAGAGTTCCGTAGCCTTTGTCGCGTCGATTGATGACGGGGCTAGGGCTCGAAATGTCCAGTGCAGGGGCATCGCTGATTGCCGAGCTTGAAAGCGCGGTCCAGAGCGGCTCCAAGACGGAGCGTGTCGACACGCTGCGCCGGATCACCGATCTGTTCCTGTCCACCCAGGAGAGGCTGAGCGCCGAGCAGATCGATGTCTTCGACGAAGTCATCGGCCATCTCGCCAGGCGCATCGAAATCCGGGCGCTCGCCGAACTGAGCGAGCGACTGGCTCCGATCGACAATGCGCCGCCTGGCGTGATCCGCAATCTCGCGCGCGAAGATGAAATCGCCGTCGCCGGTCCGGTTCTCATGAACTCGACCCGGCTCTCGAATCCGGATCTCGTGGAGATCGCAAGCACCAAGGGTCAGCCGCATCTCCTCGCAATTTCCGGCAGGCGCGCACTCGCAGAGCCGGTCACCGATATCCTGATCGAGCGCGGCGATCTGCAGGTCTATCGCAAGCTCGCATCCCGGAGCGATGCGCGCTTCTCCGAACACGGCCTGTCGCGGCTCGTGAAACATGCGGAGGACGACGATACATTGACGGAGACGCTGGGGCTGCGGCTCGACCTGCCGCTGCATCTGCTGCGGCAATTGCTCGAGAAAGCCCGCGACATCGTTCGCGAGAAGCTGTTGAGGCTGGCTTCGCCGCTGCATCGCGATGAAATCAGGAACGTGCTCTCGAGCATCGACACCGAGGTGTTGCGCGGATTGCAGCCGGCACCCGATTTCGATATTGCGCGCCGCATCGTACACAAAATGCACGTCGATGGCGAACTGGACGAAGTCGCGTTCCTGCAATTCGTGAAAGGCTCGCGTTATGCGGAGTCGATCATGGCGCTGTCGCAGATGTGTTCTGCGCCGCACGATATTATCGACCGCATCGTGCAGAGCGATCGCAGGGAGGCGCTGATCATTCCCTGCCGCGCTGCCGGCTTGAGCTGGACGGCGGTACGGGCGTTCCTGCAGAGCCGAGCGCCGGCCGGTATATCGCCAGCGGAACTCGAAGCGCTCAAGTCCGACTACGCGAAGCTGACGCCGGCCACGGCACAACGCGTGCTGCGGTTCTGGAGTGTGCAGAAGGCGGCGGGGAAAGATTTCTCCAGCTGACGATATGGCGCACGTGAACGGGTGGGAGCTCTGAGCGATCCATGACCGGCTACCGGAAAAGGGCGCTTCGACGGAAGCTGAAAATTCCTGTCGTGGTGCGACAGGAAAATGGCGAGCGGATCGTGAGCACACATACGCTCGACTTCTCGACCGGAGGAGCCAAGATCAAGCTCGATCTCTCCGTCGACCTGCCGGAGCGATTCCTGATCATCCTGTCCGAAAGCGGTGAAGTTCAGCGGCTGTGCAGCCTGATCTGGCGTTCGGCCGGCGAAGTCGGCGTGCGCTTCGTTCAACCGGAAACGCGCACAGCGCCCACCGCGCCGGGCGGATCATAAGCCGCAGCGGTCGATCGGCAGGGTCAGGCCTTTTTCCTGGCCGCGGTCGCGAGTGTCATCAAGGTGCGATGGGCGATTGTTTCCGCGAGATTCGATTGCAGCCGTGTCTGCAGCAGGGCATCGGCTAGCGCGCTCATCGCGTCCAGAAGCTTCGCCCCCGTCCACACCCGTAGTGCAGCTTCGATCGCGGGCTTTCGCTTGAAATGAATCGGCGGCCGCGCGCCTTCCACCGCGCCGGTGATCGACTGACCGTCGTCGATCGCAGCCCGCATCCGGTGCAGGTTCGACAGATGTCGCAACGCTGCCGAGACCATCGCTCCAGGCGCGGTGCCCTCGCCGCGCGCCTTGGCAAAATGGGTTTCGACCCCGGCCGGATTGCCGGCGAAGGCTGCATCGATGACGTTGTCCAGCGCGACCGCGGACGCATCCGCGACCACCTCCATCACGTCTTCGATGGCGATGCGATCCTTGCCATGCACGTAGAGCGCAAGCTTGCGCAGTTCGTTGCGCGTCGCCTGACGGTCGCCACCGAGAAACGGCAGCAGCGCCGCGCGCGCGTCCGGCGTGATGGTGAGTCCTGCGGTCTTGAGTTCGTCGTCGACGACCCTTGCGATGTCCTGCGCCTCGTCGGGATAGCAGGCGATGGCCGCTGCGTTCCTGGCCTTCTCGCAAAGCGAGCGCAATGGCGAGGTCTTGCGCAACTCACCGGCCTCGATGATGACGCGGCAATCCGGCGAGGGTGCGTTGATCACGGCTTCGACGGCGGACGCAATGTTGCGGCTGCCGGCCTTGACCCACAGCGCGCGGCGTCCGCCGAACATCGGAATGGTGTTGGCTTCCTCGACCAGCCGATAGGGATTGCCGGTCAACTCATCGCCGTCGATGCGGATCAGTGAGAACATGTCATCGACATTGTCCACCGAGACGCGGGCCAGCGCCTCGGCGCGTTCGTGGACCAGACCGGCATCCGGGCCGTAAATCAGGACGATCGGCCGGGCCGGATCGGGACGCGCGATGAAGGAATTCGCTTCGCTGGATTTCAGGGCAACCATGTCGAGTCGTCCCTGCGAAAGCGGGGACCCATAACCACCGCTCTGAAATATAGGTCCCGGCCTTCGCGGGGACGACCGAAAGATTTCCCGGCGATCGACGTCGCCTATCCGCCTGAGACGAAATAGGAGGCGAGCCGCGACTTGATCTGTTCGGCGATGATCGTCGAGGCCCGGTTCTGGGCGTCGCGTTCGCCGCGGGCGCGGGCGAAGCGCTGCTGCTGGCCGGGAATGTCATAGGACGCGCGCGAGAATGCGCGGCCGGTCAGGACCACCCTCTTGGTGCCAATCTCGATCAGGCTGTAGGTCGCGTCGATGCCGTAGATTTCCTGGTCGGCGCGCGCCGTCGTGATGTCCACGATCACGTTCTGGCGGTTGCCCTTCAGGTGGATCTTCAGCGTGTGGGTGGGCGGCAACTGGCCCGACCCGCCGGTCAGGCCGAAAATCAGGTCGTTGCGCACCTCGACCCCCAGCCGCGCTTCCGGGGTGCCGTTCGGCGCATCGATTTCCTCGACCTCCACGCTTGCCAGCGCGTTCCGGATCGGCGGCGGACCGCCGGCATCCAGGGAACCATTGCCGTAAAGAGGCTGGAAACAGCCGGCCGTCAGCGCGGCGGCCCCGAAGGCCAGCCCTAGCGCCAGAAACCGCCCGATCCCGTTGCGGGCCCCCTTGGGCGCTTGACCTCTATGTCCCTTAGGCGACGACATTCACAATCCTTTGCGGGACAACAATGACCTTTTTGGGGGCCTTGCCGTCCAGCGCCTTTATTACCGCATCCAGCGTTAATACGGCAGCCTCGATATCAGAATTTCCTGCGTCCCGTGGCACGGTTACATCAGCCCGCTTCTTGCCGTTGATCTGGACCGGGAGGGTGATGGTGTTTTCCACCAACAATTCCGGCTCCACCTCCGGCCAGGCCTGCATCGAAACCAGGGTTTTGTGGCCCATCGCGGCCCAGCATTCCTCGGCCAGATGCGGCATCATCGGCGCAAACAGCTGGACCAGGATGCCGGCGGCCTCGCGGATCGCCCAGGCGAAATCCGGCGTCAGGTCGGCCGGGGAGGCGATATCCCCGATGGCGGCCGAGAGCGCGTTCGAGAATTCGTAGATATGGGCGACGCAGCGGTTGAACCGCAGCTTCTCGATATCGTCCGAAACCTTGGCGAGCGCGCCATGGGCCGCCTTGCGGACCGCCATGGCGCGCTCGCCGAATGCCGCCGGCCGGTCCGCCGGCGCTTTCGCGGCGATCTCTGCCGCCTCGCCGATCAGACGCCACAGCCGCTGCACAAAGCGCCACGACCCCTGCACGCCTTCCTCGGTCCAGATCACGTCGCGCTCGGGCGGGGAATCCGACAGGACGAACCAGCGTGCGGTGTCGGCGCCGTAGGCGCCGATGATGTCGTCGGGGTCGACGGTGTTCTTCTTCGACTTCGACATCTTCTCGATCGAGCCGATCTCGATCGGCTCGCCGGTGGTCTTCAGCGTTGCGGTGCGCGCGTCACCCTGCGCCACGATCGCAACCTCGGACGGCATGACGTATTCGCCGTCCTGCTTGCGAAAGGTCTCGTGCACCACCATGCCCTGCGTGAACAGGCCGGCGAACGGCTCTTCGACGCCGGCATGCCCGGTCTTCTTCATCGCGCGGGTGAAGAAGCGGCTGTACAAGAGATGCAGGATCGCATGCTCAATGCCGCCGATATATTGATCGACCGGCAGCCAGCGATCGACATTGGCGCGGTCGGTCGGGGCGTCAGCGATCCACGGATCGGTGAAGCGCGCGAAGTACCAGGACGAGTCGACGAAGGTGTCCATGGTGTCGGTTTCGCGACGCGCCGGCTTGCCGCATGTCGGGCAAGCGACATTCTTCCAAGTCGGATGACGGTCCAGCGGATTGCCGGGACGGTCGAAGGTCACATCCTCCGGCAGCTTCACCGGCAGGTCGGACTTTGGCACCGGCACGACACCGCACGCATCGCAATGGATGATCGGGATCGGACAGCCCCAGTAGCGCTGACGCGAGATGCCCCAGTCGCGCAGGCGGAAATTCACCTGGCGATGTGCGATGGCTTTGCCGCCGCGCAATTCGCTTTCGAGCCGGCGCGCAACCCTTTCCTTTGCGTCCGCAATCGAGAGGCCATTCAGAAAATGCGAGTTGATCATCGTGCCGTCGCCGTCATAGGCGACGTCGGTGATGACGAAGGTCTTCGGATCCTGACCCGGCGGACACACCACGGGCACGTTGCCGAGTCCGTATTTGTTGACGAAATCGAGGTCGCGCTGGTCGTGCGCCGGGCAGCCGAAGATGGCGCCGGTGCCGTAATCCATCAGGATGAAGTTCGCGACATAGACCGGCAATTGCCATGTCGGATCGAGCGGATGGATCGCCTTGATGCCGGTGTCGAAGCCCATCTTCTCGGCGGTATCGATCTCGGCTTGCGAGGTGCCGCGGCGCTTGCACTCGTCGATGAAAGCGGCGAGCGCGGCATTCTTTGCCGCCGCCGCCTTCGCCAGCGGATGATCCGGCGCGATCGCCATGAACTTCGCGCCGAACAAGGTGTCAGGCCGCGTCGTGAACACGTCGAGTTCGCTTTCACCCGATGGTGTCGTTTTCGCATCGAGCGCGAAGCGAATGAACAGCCCTTCCGAGCGGCCGATCCAGTTGCGCTGCATGATGCGCACCTTCTCCGGCCAGCGGTCGAGCGTGTCGATCGCGTCGAGCAGGTCCTGCGCGTAATTGCTGATGGTGAAGAACCATTGCGTCAGCTCGCGCTGTTCGACCAGGGCGCCGCTTCTCCAGCCGCGGCCGTCGATCACCTGCTCGTTGGCGAGCACGGTGTTGTCGACCGGATCCCAGTTCACCTTCGACTGCTTGCGTTCGACCAGCCCCGCCGCGAGGAAGTCGAGGAACATCGCCTGCTGATGCTTGTAGTAGTCCGGATCGCAGGTCGCGATCTCGCGCGCCCAGTCCAGCGACAATCCCATCGACTGCAGCTGCGCCTTCATCTGCGCGATGTTCTGGTAGGTCCAGGCCTTGGGATGGACCTTGCGCTCCATCGCCGCGTTTTCCGCCGGCATGCCGAAGGCGTCCCATCCCATCGGGTGCAGTACCGAGAAGCCGCGCGCGCGCTTGTAGCGCGCCACCACGTCGCCCATCGTGTAATTGCGGACGTGGCCCATATGGATGCGCCCCGACGGATAGGGGAACATCTCCAGCACGTAGTATTTCGGGCGCGGATCGTCGTTCTTCGTGGCGAAGATGGCCTGATTGTCCCAGGTCTTCTGCCAGCGCGGCTCGGCGTCGCGGGCGTTGTAGCGCGAAGCGGTCATGAAAGGCCCAAAAAGCTCAGAAATCGTGCCGGACGTGCCATGAATCCGTCTTTGGGGTCAACGGCATGGCAGCCGGTCGCTGCGCGCGCCGGGCTTTCCCGCTTGCGACCGCAACCGGGCGCCGTTAGTGGACGCCTCCGGAGAGAACCGCGACCGTGAGTGAATCGCAATCCCAGCATATTGCCGCCTCCCTCGCGGCCGTGCAGGCCGAGATCGCCCGCGCCTGCCGCGAGGCGAAGCGGGACCCGGCCGCGGTGACCCTGATCGCGGTGTCGAAGACCTTCGGCGCCGATGCCATCGAAGCTGCGATTGCGGCCGGCCAGCGGGTGTTCGGCGAGAACCGGGTGCAGGAAACCAAGGCCAAATGGCCGGAGATCCGCGCGCGGCATGACGGACTGTCGCTGCACCTGATCGGACCGCTGCAATCCAACAAGGCGAAGGAAGCGGTGGCGCTGTTCGACGCCATCCATTCGGTCGACCGGCCGAGCATCTGCGAGGCGCTGGCGAAGGAAATCGGCAAGCAGGGGCGGGCACCGCAGCTTTTCGTCGAGATCAATACCGGCGCCGAGCCGCAGAAGGCCGGCATCCTGCCGGAAGAGGCGGACGGCTTCCTGCGCGATTGCCGGGACACGCATGGCCTGACGATTTCCGGGCTGATGTGCATTCCGCCCTTGGACGAGGCGCCGGCGCCGCATTTTGCGCTCACCGCCAAGATCGCGGCGCGTAATGGGCTCAAGCTGCTGTCGATGGGCATGAGTGCGGACTTCGCGACCGCAATCCAGTTCGGCGCCACCCATGTGCGGGTCGGAAGCGCGATCTTCGGTGGACGGCCGAAGCCCTGACGCGAACCAGGCCTGGCGCTCTTGCCGCCAATTCTTCGCGCTACCGCCGGAGTCTGGGAGCGCCCGCGAAATCCGGCGCCGCGCCAAGCGGCTGCTTGAGAATCCGCGAGCGTTGCGGATCGAGGCTATCGGCCGAGAAGGCCGGTTGCATCGATGGCGATTCTTCGTGCGTAAAGCCGGAGTCGTAACCCTCGTCGTCAGAGAGCCGCTGACTCATGGTCGCGCTGCGCCACCGATCGACCACCGACGCAATCAGATCGAGACCGGCATCGCCACGCCCGCGCGCGCCGTTTCCGACATCGCTGGACGGCCGCGCGGCTTCTGGAAGCCTGCTGAAGGTCATCTGCATCGGCAGCGCCACCGCCGAGCCAAACACGAAGGCTTCGCCGGTGCCAAGCGAGGGCACGAAGGTCAGCAGGCTCGACGCAGCGTCGGAAATCGCCGAGCGGATCAGCGCCTGATCGCGGTCGTTGGACAGACGCATCACGAACATGGTGTTGCACTGGGAGATGATGTTGGGATCGATTTCGTACGGGCGCTGTGTGACCAGTCCGAGATAGACCCCGTACTTGCGGCCCTCCTTGGCGATGCGCGACAACGCGCGCCGCGTCGGCCCAAACCCGGTTCTCGCTTCCGCCGAGGAGGCATACCGATGCGCCTCCTCGCAGATGAACAGAAGCGGCGCCACGCCATCGCTCCAGAGGCCGAAGTCGAACGCCATGCGGCACAGCACCGACACCACCGAATCGACCACTTCCGCCGGAAATCCGGCGAGCTGCATCACCGTCACCGGCTGACCGTTTGCCGGCAGACGAAACAGCGTCGAGATGATCTCCGCCATGGTGTCGCCGCCGACATTGGCGTTCTCGAACATGAAGGCGTAGCGCGGATTGTTGCGGAAGGTCTGGATCCGCTGCATCAGCCTGAAATGGTATGCGCGCGACGAGCGGTTTTCGAGCTTGCCCATACGCTCGTCGATCAGAGCGAGCAGATCTTCGAGCCGGTAGGGCGCCGGTGTGTCGGCGGTGAAGCCGGAGCTTTTCGGATCGCGCTTCTTGACCAGCGATCGGTCGGCGGCGTTGCGATATTGCAGGTAGGCGCCCTTGGCGATCGGGATCACCTCGGCCAGAATCTCGACCTCTTCGGGCACGCCGGGCCGTGCGCCGAAGAAGGCATCGACGGTTTCCTCGAAATTGAAAAGCCAGAACGGCAGGCGCAGATTGCGCGGGTTCAGGACCTGCGCCTTGTCGCCGAAGCAGCGTCCGTACTCGTTATGCGGATCGACCAGAAAGATGCGCATGTCCGGCCGCGCCTCGAGGATCTGCCGGAGAATGATGGCGACGCCGCTCGACTTGCCGACACCGGTTGTGCCGAGAATGGCGAAATGCTTGTTGAGCAATTCGTCGACATCGACCAGCGCTTCAATCGTCGGATCCTGGCGCAGCTTGCCGACATGCGCGGGATTGACCGTATTTCCGTAGATCAGCCGCAGCTCTTCGTTGCTCATCAGCAGCGCCGGTTCGCCGATGGCGGGATAATCGGTAATGCCGCGCGAGAAACTCGGGCGCCCGTCATGGTCTCGCATCTCTCCGAACAGATCGATCTGCGCGGTGCCCGCACCGCGAACGCTCGCCTGTTCGGAAATGTGGGTGACCATGCCGATGATCACGCCCTCGCCGCTGACGATGCCGATGAACTTGCCGACGGTGGTTCGCGCCGCATCGCGGCCGACCGTTCCGGCGAGCTGGATCGTGGCGTTCGATCCACTGACCGAAAGCACGCGGCCGATGATCTCGCGATCCTCGTCAATGGGCCCTGACTGGCCCGGTGCGTCGATGGCAGGCATGTACAACCGCTGGTAAGAACCCCGTCATCGGCATCCTGCGCGAGCAGCGTCGTCAACCCGTTAACAAATGGGAACTCGTCGGATTCTCCGTTGCCGTTCTGCTAATCGGTCGCGGCAAAGCGGGGTTGCGCCTTTAAGAGATATGAATCCAGGTCCGCGGCGAGAGCCGCTCCAGCAACCGCAGCAGGTCGTTGCGGCGGAGCGCGACGCAGCCGGCGGTCGGCGCGAAACCCGCGCGGGCGACATGGATAAAGACGGCGCTGCCGCGTCCGGCGATGCGGGGCCGGTCGTTATGATCGATCTCGACGATCAGGTCGTAAAGGCCATCGTCCCGCATCAGCCGGTCCCCCGGCTCCCCGGCGCGTCGGCGGACCGGCCGGTTGTAACGGCGGTCAGACGGATCCTCGCTCCAGGCGTCGGACGGACCGATCGGTCGGACGGGCAGGCCGGTCCGCGGCCGGGTGATTCGGTCGGCCCGCCACCACAGCCGTTTCAGGCGGAACCGGCCCCGGGGTGTTCCGCCATCCCCCTCGCGCTTGTTGGCAAGAATTCCCCCGCGACCCAGCGCAACCGGGAAAAATAGGCCGCCGGCCCTCAAAATGCCTCGCGTTTTGCTTCCAGATCGGCTCTGGACATGGATATGGACAAGGGTCCGGGGCGGCATGGTAAACAGGGCGTGGCTCGATTGCGGATACCAAATACGCAAGTCCCGCTTGCTCCTGCAATCTCCAATGCCCTATTTCGCCATAAATCGGTAATCTCTGGGCCCTTGGGGGGCCACTTATATGTCGAATGCCAGAAAACTGCTGATTGTCGACGACGACGCCGAGCTGCGCGACACCCTGGTCGAGCAGCTTGCGCTGCACGAGGAATTCGAAGCGCAGTCGCAGGACAGCGCCGCCAAGGGCATCCAGGCGGCCAAGGATGGCCAGATCGACCTGATTATCATGGACGTCGGCCTGCCCGACATGGACGGCCGCGAAGCGGTCCGGGTCCTGCGCAAGAGCGGCTTCAAGGCGCCGATCATCATGCTGACCGGGCATGACACCGATTCCGACACCATCCTGGGACTGGAATCCGGCGCGAACGATTACGTCACCAAGCCATTCCGCTTCGCCGTGCTGCTGGCGCGCATCCGCGCGCAATTGCGCCAGCACGAGGCCAGCGAGGACGCCGTCTTCACCATCGGGCCGTACAGCTTCCGTCCCAGCTCGAAATTGCTGACCGGCGACAAGGGCAACAAGGTGCGGCTGACCGAGAAGGAGACCGCGATCCTGCGCTATCTGTATCGGGCCGGCCAGCGCTCGGTGTCGCGCGAGACGCTGCTGCAGGAGGTCTGGGGCTACAATTCCGGCGTGACCACGCACACGCTCGAAACGCACGTCTATCGTCTTCGCCAGAAGGTCGAGAAGGATGCCGCGAATCCCGCGATTCTTGTCACCGATGCGGGCGGCTACAAGCTTGTGCCCTAGGCGGCAATCAGGCCGCCGCAGGTGAGCATCGACGATGATATCGCCGTGCTGGAGCAGGTCCCGATGCTCCGGGCGCTTGGCCGTGCGGCGCTGCGGCTGATCGCGCTCGGCGCCGAGACCCGCGAAATCCAGCCCGACGATATCCTGTTCCGGCCGGGCGAGCGCGTCGACTGCGCCTATGTGGTGCAGGACGGCCGCTTCCGGCTCAGCAGCAATCCGGCTCAGCCCGGAAAAGTCATCGATGTCGGTCCGGGTACGATGCTCGGCGAATTCGCGCTGATCTCCGACAATGCGACACCACTCTGTGCCACGGCGCAGGACAACTGCACCGTGATCCGCATTTCGCGCAGCATGTTTCGCAAGATCCTTGAGGACGATGCGAACGCCGCCTTGCGGCTGCGCGATTACGTTGCGCATCGCGCGCGCCAGTCGATCTCCGAAGTACTGGATATCCGCTACAGTCTCGATCCCGGCGAGAAGTAGCTAGTCCTCGACCGTTGCCGTCACCGGCACATGGTCGGACGGTTGCGCCCAGCCGCGCGCTTCCTTGGCGATGCGGATCTCCGAGACCCGATCCATCATCCCGGGCGACACCCACATGTGATCCAGCCTGCGGCCCTTGTCCGCGGCCTTCCAGTCCGGTGAACGATAGCTCCACCACGTGTAGAGCTTCTCCGGCTCCGGCACCAATTCGCGCATCGCATCGACCCAACCGCCGGCTTGTTGCGCGGCGTTGAGCTTCTCGGTCTCGATCGGCGTATGCGACACCACGTTGAGAAGCTGTTTGTGGCTCCAGACATCGTGCTCGCGCGGCGCGACATTGAGATCGCCGACCAGGATTGCGCGCGCATGGCCGTTAACATGCACCTCGCTGCAATCGCGCATCTCGTCGAGAAACGACAGCTTGTGCTTGAACTTCGGATTCAGCTCGGGATCGGGAATATCGCCGCCGGCCGGCACATAAAGATTATGCACGACGATGGGATTTTTCAGGCCTGCGCGTTCGCCAAGCGTGACCGAGACATGGCGCGAATCGTTGACGCCGCAGAAGCCGCGCTTGCTGGTTTCATCGAAGGGCAGGCGCGAGAGCACCACCACGCCGTGATAACCCTTCTGTCCGTTCATCGCGACATGCTCGTAACCGAGCCGCTTGAATCGCTTGAGCGGAAACTTGTCGTCCGGGCATTTCGTTTCCTGCAGGCACAGGACATCCGGCCGCGCCGCCTTGATGAATTTTGCCACCAGATCGATGCGGAAGCGCACCGAATTGACATTCCAGGTCGTGATCTTCAACGTCATGCGGTCTTAATAAGCTCGGTGTTGCCGGATTTCCAGCAACGGGACGGGCGTTCTCCTGGATGATGGACTGGCGGATGGATAAGCCGCGACCCCGCGTCATCATTGTCGGCGGCGGCTTTGCCGGGCTGGAATGCGCCCGCGCGCTGGCCCGGGCGCCTGTGGATATCGTGCTGATCGACCGGCAGAACCACCATTGTTTTCAGCCGCTGCTCTATCAGGTCGCGACCGCCGCCCTGTCGCCGGCCGATATCGCCTGGCCGATCCGTGGCATCCTGAGCCGGCAGGGCAATCTGCGCGTCGTGATGGCAAAGGTCACGGCGGTCGATACTGCAGCGAAGATCGTGCAGGCCGACGCGCTGGCGCTGCCTTACGATTATCTGGTGCTCGCCTCCGGCGTCACCCATGCCTATTTCGGCCATGACGAATGGGCGGAAGCGGCCCCCGGCCTGAAGACCATCGAAGACGCACGGCATATCCGCGGCCGCTTTCTGCGGGCGTTCGAACAGGCGGAAACGGCGGCCGACGATGCGGCGCGCCGCAAGCTGCTCACTTTCGTCGTGGTCGGCGGCGGCCCGACCGGTGTCGAGATGGCCGGTGCGATGGCGGAGGTCGCCCATGAAACGCTGACGGAGGATTTCCGCCGCATCGATCCGCGCATGTCGCGCATCCTGCTGATCGAGGCGGGACCGCGCATCCTGCCGGCGCTCCCCGACAATCTGTCAGCCTATGCCAAAGGCGTGCTGGAGCGGATGGGCGTCGAGGTCATGGCCGATACCCGCGTGACCGATTGCTCGCGCGATGGCGTGACGCTGGGTGACGGTCGCCGCATCGATGCGTCGACCATTGTCTGGGCTGCCGGCGTGGTGGCTTCGCCCGCGGCGCAATGGATCGGCGCGGCACATGATCGCGCCGGCCGCATCGTCGTCAACGCCGATCTGTCGGTGCCGGATCATCCGAATGTGTTCGTGACCGGCGATCTCGCGTCAGTACCGAATGTGCCGGGCATCGCGCCGGCCGCGAAACAGATGGGCGGATATGTCGGGCGGCTGATCGCTGCGCGCGTCGAAGGCCGCGATTTGCCGGCGCCCTTCCGTTACAAGCATGCCGGCGATCTGGCTGCGATCGGCCGGCGCGCGGCGGTGGTGAAGATCGGCCGCTTCGAACTCACCGGCTTTCTCGCCTGGTGGTTCTGGGGCATCGCGCACATCTATTTTCTGATCGGCTTGCGCAACCGTTTCGTGGTCGCGATCAACTGGCTGTGGAGCTGGCTCACCTTCCGGCGCGGCGCGCGACTGATTTCGGCGCGGTAGGAATGAATGATCTTTCCCCGGCATACTGAGGTGCGAGCATAGCGAGCCTCGAAGGATGTACGGCCGTCGCCCTTCGAGGCCGTTACTGCGTAACGGCACCTCAGGGTGACGGTTCGAAGACTGGCGCGAAAATTACTGCAGCATGCGCTCGTAATTGATCTTGAACAGCGCCGGATCTGGCTTCTTGGTCATGTCGAGATCGTAGATCGCGACGGTGGTGTCGAAGCCTTGCGGATCGGTGACTGTCCATTGCTTCAGCGTCAGGTCCTTGGCGTCGAACATCAGCATCAGCTTGTGCTTGCCGCCGAGCGTCTGCCGCTCCTCGATCACCACGGTGGCAAAGATATCGTCGGAATAGACGCCGACCACGTTGGTGTCGCGCAGGAGATCGACCTTGTCGGCGAGCAGGAAACGCAGCGGCGTCTGGCCGAGCGGATAGAGATCCTGTGTCGCCAGCCTGCGGTCGCGGACAACCAGCGAGGTGCCGTCGGCAATCAGCTGAACCGGGCTCGGATCGTCATATTCGAAACGCAGCTTGCCGGGCTTCTGCAGGAAAATGTCACCGGTGGTCTTGCGTCCGTCCGGCCCGACCTGGACGAATCGTCCGACCACCTGCCGCATGCCCGAGAGATAGTTGGAGATCCGGTCCACCAGCGCGCGCTGGCTGCCGTCGAAAGCGGTGGCTTCGCCAGGCTTGCCGGCGGGCGCGTTCGGCCGCACCGGGGAGGGGGCCGGAGCGATCATGCCGGGCGGGGTGGGTCGCGCCTGCGCGACAATCAGCGGCTCCACATTGATGGTGCCGGATTTGGCAAGCGGCGCCGGCCGCGGCAGCGGAACCGATTGCGCCGATGCACCGGATAGGCCGGCCAGCCCCGATATCAGGCCTGCCGTCACGAGAGCGCATAGGCTGGTCAGCGTCCGCGTCATACTTCACTCCATTGCACCGGACTTTTAATCCGCGCGTGTGGCGACTTGGCGGCCGGTTTCGAGTTAATCGGCGTCAGGCCGAATCTCAATAGCGGCAGCGATTTTGATCAGTCTAGCCGAAACGGCTGGCGCCTTCCTCAATCAGGATTTCACGTTTTCCGGCGTGATTGGGCTGCCCGACCACACCTTCCTGTTCCATCCGCTCCATCAGCGACGCAGCCCGGTTGTAGCCGATCTGGAGCCGGCGCTGAATGTAACTGGTCGAGGCCTTGCGATCGCGCACCACCACCTCGACGGCCTGCTGGTAGAGGTCTTTTTCCGCGCCCATCCCGGTGGAGTCGAACACCGCCCCGTCCTCGTCCTCGGATTCGTCACGGGTCACTTCTTCGAGATATTGCGGCACGCCCTGCGACTTCAGATGGCGCACGACCTTCTCGACCTCGTCGTCCGCGACGAATGGTCCGTGGACACGGCTGATGCGGCCACCGCCGGCCATATAGAGCATGTCGCCCTGGCCGAGCAGCTGCTCGGCGCCCTGCTCGCCCAGAATGGTGCGGCTGTCGATCTTCGACGTGACCTGGAACGAGATGCGGGTCGGGAAATTCGCCTTGATGGTGCCGGTGATGACGTCGACCGAGGGGCGCTGGGTCGCGAGCACGACATGGATGCCGGCGGCGCGGGCCATCTGGGCCAGCCGCTGGATCGCGCCTTCGATATCCTTGCCGGCCACCATCATCAGGTCGGCCATTTCGTCGACGATGACCACGAGATACGGAAGTTCCTCGAATTCGAGATCCTCCTTCTCGTAGATCGCCTCGCCGGATTCCTTGTCGTAGCCGGTATGCACGGTGCGGGTCAGCACCTCGCCCTTGGCCTTGGCTTCGTTGACGCGGGTATTGTAGCCGTCGATGTTGCGGACGCCGAGCTTCGACATCTTCTTGTAGCGCTCTTCCATCTCGCGCACGGCCCATTTCAGCGCGACCACGGCTTTCTTCGGATCGGTGACGACCGGCGTCAGCAGATGCGGGATGCCGTCATAGACCGACAATTCCAGCATCTTCGGATCGATCATGATCAGCCGGCATTGATCGGGCCGCAGCTTGTAGAGCAGCGACAGCAGCATGGTATTGATCGCGACCGATTTGCCGGAGCCGGTGGTGCCGGCGATCAGAAGATGCGGCATGCGGGCGAGATCGACCACCACCGGCTCGCCGCCGATGGTCTTGCCGAGGCAAAGCGGCAGCTTGGCCGGCGTCTTGTCGTATTCACTGGCCGCCAGCATTTCGCGGAAATAGACTTTCTCGCGAAACTCGTTCGGCAATTCGATGCCGATGGCATTGCGGCCGGGAACCACCGCGACACGCGCCGACACCGCGCTCATCGAACGGGCGATGTCGTCGGCAAGACCGATGACACGCGACGACTTGATGCCGGGCGCGGGTTCGAGTTCGTACAGCGTCACCACCGGGCCGGGGCGCGCATTGATGATCTCGCCCTTGACGCCGAAATCTTCCAGCACGCTTTCCAGCGACTCGGCATTCTCCTCGATGTCTTCGGCGCTCATCGTCGCCTTGTCGCTCGCCTTCGGCGCGGCAAGGAGATTGAGCGGCGGCAACACGAAGGCACCGGAGCGCTTGGCCGGCTTGGGCGCGGGCTTGGCGCGGGCCTTGCGCGGGGCGGGCTCTTCCTCCGCCTCCTCTTCCTCTTCGTCCGGCGCGTCGTCGTAATCGTTGTCGTCGTCGTTGTCGTACGCGTCTTCCTCGGGCTCCGCGCGCATGCGGGGCTCGGTGCGTGCCCCGCCCGCGGCGGGCCTTGCGGGTCGCACCGCGATTTCGTCATCGTCCGACAGGCGCCGCCGGATGAACAGCGACAGCCGCGCCTTCGCGCTCAGCATCAGATGCACAAGCCAGCCCAGCGACACCGAGCCGCGCTCCTCGTCCTCGTCGAACTCCTCGGCCTCGCGGTGGATGTCCGCGGCAAGATCGCCGCGTTTGCGGAAGCCGAAGCCCAGCACGATGGCGGTCGCCGCGACCGCTGCGACGCCGATCACGCATGCCAGCACGAAGCGGCTTGTGCCCGATGAGCCGAACAGAAAAAGCGGCAGCCTGACGATGGCGTCGCCGGTGACGCCGCCCATCCCGGCCGGAAGCGGCCAGCCAATCGTGCGCGGCAGGCAGGAGGCGAATGCGGCCGACAGCGCGAGTGCGACGATCCAGAATGCCAGACGAAGCCAGCGGCGGCCGGGCGCGCGATGCGTCACCAGCCGCCAGCCCCAGGCCGCGACCGGCAGCACCAGCATAATCGACGCCAGGCCGAAAAGCTGGACCGACAGATCGGAGAAGATGGCGCCGCTGCGCCCGAGCCAGTTGCGCACCGGCGAATCGGTCGCATGGCTGAGACTCGGATCCTGCACCGACCAGGTCGCCAGCGCGACGGTCAGCAGCAATGCCACCATCAGCAGGGCGATGCCGCAACACTCGCCGACGCGGCGTCGGATCGCGGCGCGCAAATCGTCGGAGAGAAATTCGAACCGGTCGAGACCGCGCTGGCTGATGGCTGGCATGCGCGCTACCCGAGCACCGACACGAGGCGATGCAGCGCCTCGGCGGTGGTTGCGTTGTCATGCACCATGGCGACGCGGATATAGTCGCGGCCCGGGTTGCTGCCGTCGGCTTCCGTGAACGAAGCGAATTCGCCTGGCAGTACGCGAAGACCCGCCTCGCGCCACAGCCGTTCGGTGGCCGCGATGCTGCCGCCCTGTGCCGATACATTGAGCCACAGGAAGAAGCCGCCCGGCGGACGCTTGTAGCCGTAGCGGCCGCCGAGGATCTGGTCGGCGAGATCGAATTTCTGTGCGTAGGCGGTGCGGTTCTCGATCACATGCATCTCGTCGTCGAGCGCGGCCGCGGCCACGGCCTGCGCCGGCATCGGAACCTGCGGCGCTGAGTTGTTCCGGTATTCCAGGAAGCGAGCGAGGAAATTGCGATCGCCGGCGACGAAGCCGACGCGCAAGCCAGGCAGGTTCGATCGCTTCGACAGCGAATTGAAGGCGATGGCGTTGGAATAGTCCGCTCCCGCGACTTCGAGAATCCCGGTCGGCTTTTCGCCGAAATAGATTTCCGAATAGCACTCGTCGGAAAACACCATGAAGTCATGCTTGCGGGCGAGCGCGACCAGCCGCGTGAGGTAATCGCGGCTGGCGACCGAGCCCTGCGGATTGGCGGGCGAGGCGATGTAGAAGGCGACCGTGCGTGCGAGCAGCGCGTCGTCGAGCGAATCGAGGTCGGGCAGGAAATCGCTCGCAGCGGTGGCGGGCATGTAGACGGTCTCGCAATGCGAGGCCGAAGCGCCGGCCGAATAGGCGCCATAGCAGGGATTGGGCACCAGGATCGCCGGCCGTCCCGCGCGCGGCGGAGCGTTGCGCGCAGCGGCGAGCGCCGCGAGGAACAGGCCCTCGCGGGTGCCGTTCAGCACCAGTACTTCGGTTTCCGGATCGAGCGGGCGCGGCAGCGCGTAACGACGGCTCAGCCAGCCGGTGACCGATGTGCGGAACAGCTCGGTGCCCTTGTTGGCCGGATATTTCCCGAGATCGGCAATATGCTTTGCGAAGACCGGGCCGGCAAAGGCGGGCACCGGATGCTGCGGCTCGCCGACGGCGCAATTGATCGCCGGCTGTCCCGGTTCGATCGGCGCCAGCAGGTCGTTCAGGCGCGCAAAGGCCGACCGATTCTGCGTGCGCGGATCGGCCGTCCGCGCGGACGACGGGGGCTGTTCGCGTTCGGCGGCATTCATGAACATCACGCGCATTTCGGCCGGATTACTCGATGCGGCCAAAGCCTAGGTGCCGCTGGTTAAGGTCCGATTAACCATCGACCGTCGCGGACGATTTCCGGGCGACCGCGAGCGCCCAAAAAAGCGAGCCCTAAAAAGAAAAGAGGCCCCGGTCTTACGACCGGAGCCTCCATTCGGCGAGGGGACGGTGCCGGGTATACGCCCCGCCGCGCGACGCTTCGAGCGTCCTACATGTTATAGGCGCGCTCTCCGTGTTCGGTGAGATCGAGACCTTCGCGTTCCTTGTCCACGGTGATGCGCAGGCCGACGATGATGCTGATGACGAACAGAATGATCGCGGTGCCGACACCCGTCCACACGACGGTCAGGAGCACGCCCTTGGTCTGGGCGATCATCTGCGTCGCGAAGTCGTATTCTCCGACCTTGCCGGTGACATAGTCGAAGATGCCGGTGCCGCCGAGTGCCGGGTTCACCAGGATGCCGGTGCCGAGCGCGCCGACGATGCCGCCGATGGCATGGACGCCGAACACGTCCAGTGCGTCGTCGTAACCGAAGGCATGCTTGATGGCCGAGCAGAAGAACAGGCACACCACGCCGGACACGAGGCCGAGCACGATCGCACCCATCGGACCGGAGAAGCCCGCCGCCGGCGTGACGGCGACCAGACCGGCAACTGCGCCGGTCACGATGCCGAGCAGCGACGGCTTACCCTTGATCATCCATTCGGCGAGCATCCACGACATGGCGGCGCCGCAGGTGGCGACAAAGGTGTTGATCATCGCCAGTGCCGCGGTTCCGTTGGCTTCGAGGTTGGAGCCGACGTTGAAGCCGAACCAGCCAACCCACAGCAGCGAGCCGCCGATCATGGTCATGACCATCGAGTGGGGCGGCATCACTTCCTTGCCGTAGCCGGTGCGCTTGCCGACCATGATGGCGGCGACAAGTCCGGCAACGCCCGCGTTGATATGCACCACGGTGCCGCCGGCGAAGTCGATCGCACCCCAGGAGAAGATCTTACCGGCGTCGGCGAGAACTTCGTCAAGTGCCGCTTGAGCCTTGGTCTTGGCAGCTTCGTCCGTTGCGGCCGCAACGGCTTTCGCGGCAGCGTCAACCGCATCCGGGCCGGCCCAATACCAGACCATGTGTGCGATCGGGAAGTAGATCAGCGTCACCCAGATCGGGATCAGCAGAGCCACCGCGGAGAACTTCATGCGCTCCGCAAACGCGCCGACCATCAGCGCGGGCGTGATCATCGCGAAGGTCATCTGGAAGGCGATGAAGGCGTATTCCGAGACGCCGACGCCGACCGAGAAGGTGCCGCCGATCGAATCGGAGGTCACTCCCGACAGGAAGGCCTTCGAAAATCCGCCGATCCATGCCGATCCACCGGTGAAGGCGAGGCTGTAGCCGTAGATCACCCAGATCAGGCCGCAGATGCAGACCGAGTAGAAGACATGCATCAGCACCGAGAGCATGTTCTTGGGGCGAACCAGGCCGCCATAGAACAGGGCGAGACCCGGAATGGTCATCAGCAGCACGAGCACCGCCGAGGTCATAAGCCAGGTGTTATCGGCCTTGCTGAGAACGGGATCGGCGAAGGCCGGGCCCGCAGCCAGCGACGCCGCGGCCAAAGCAGCGGCGGTCAATCCGGCCCGCGTTGGAAACTTGAAAGACATAGTTGAGCTCCTGTCCGAATGCGTCGGTTTAGAGGGCGGAGGCGTCTGTTTCGCCGGTGCGGATGCGCACTGCACTTTCCAGGTTCACGACAAAGATCTTTCCGTCGCCGATCTGGCCGGTCTTGGCCGCGCCGGAGATGGCTTCGATGACTTTGTCGACCTGGTCGGTGGCGACTGCGACCTCGACCTTGAGCTTCGGCAGGAAGCTCACGGCGTATTCGGTGCCGCGATAGATTTCGGTATGTCCCTTTTGACGCCCATAACCCTTGACCTCAGTGACGGTCATGCCGTGCACCCCGATCGCGGTCAGGGCGTCGCGGACCTCGTCGAGCTTGAATGGCTTGATGACGGCCATGACGATTTTCATGTGGTTCGATCCCCGTTGTCCCGAAGCTTGCGTGAGCTCCGGACTGTCTCACTCGGGTTCCGGCAGGCATGGTTTCGCCCCCGCAGGCCAGTTCCCGCGCTTACGTAATCAAACCCCGTGCCACTTCGCCGCAAGGGTACTAACAGGTTGATTCAACGAGCGATTTCAGGGGAGTGGAATCCTCCGGCGATTCGCCTTTGGAAGCAGCGCACAAACGGACGGCAGGATTGCCTAGTAAACAGTCAGGTGCCTGTGCCTGAGTCGCCTGAAATACAAAGCGGGGCCGAATTACAGCCGGCGAAGGTAATTTGGTGGGGTGGCGCGGCCAGCGCGGTGACGGCGAGGCCCACAATTTTTCGTCGGTGCGCGTCACAATCGCGCTCGAGGGCATGCCCTTCGAGGTCGAGGTGACGGGCGGATCGTCAGCGCCCTGCGGCCCGGCCGCCTGCCTTCGCGCCAAGCGGGGCTCACGCATGGAGGACGGCGGAGACTCAGCCGAAGCGAAAGCCGTCGAGGCTGAGCCCGTGCTTCTGCGAGAGCCGCCAGTCCAGCATCAGCAGCCGGTCCTGCCCCCAGAACAGCTCGCCCTCATAGACATAGGTGGGAGCGCCGAACACGCCGATGCGGATCGCTTCCTCGGTATTGCGCTCATACTCGGCCTTCACCGCTTCGTCTTCGGTCGCGGCCAGCAGCGCCTTGCCGTCGAAGCCGTTCTCGTCGGCGATCGCAACCAGCGTCGGATGATCCGCAATGTTGCGATCCTCGACCCAGACCGCGCGCAGGATCGCGTTGGTCAGCAGGCTCCAGTCGAGCCCCTTCTGCATCGCCGCGATCACCAGATAGCAGGCCCTGCGATCGGCAACCGGATGAAAGGCCGGTTCGAGATTGCACGGTCGGTGCAGGATCTCGCTCCAGCGCTTCAGTTCGAGATGCCGGTAGACCTGACGTTGCTGCGCGCGCTGCTTCAGCGGCAAGCCGCCGGACACCGACCACACCTTCAAGAGATCCATCGGTTTGTGCCGGATGGTCAGGTTGAAGCGCTTAGCGAGCTGTTCGAAGCGCTGGTGCCCGAGATAGGTCCAGGGCGACGACATCGCGTCGAAGTAATCGATGAAGGTGTCCGGCATGCTGTCTCGACGCTCTGGCAATTGCGGGCGCGGCGCATTCGCCGCGCCCTTTGCGATCAGTTGGTGTTGATCTTGATATTCGCGGCCTTCACGATTGGCCACCATTTTTCGATCTCGGCCTTCTGATGCGCTGCCAGCGCCTGCGGCGTCTGCTGATCCGGCGGCGGGATCACCTGTCCCAACGCTTCGAGTTTCGCGCGCACCGCAGGATCGGCGAGTGCATCCTTCACCGCGGTGTTGAGCCTGGCGACCGCGTCTTGCGGTGTGCCCTTCGGCGCCCACAGGCCGAACCAGATCGCAACGTGCAGCTTCGGCAGTCCGGCTTCGTCGACGGTCGGAATGTCCGGCGCCGAGGGAGCGCGCTTGTCGTCGGTGATCGCATAGGCCTTGATCTTGCCCGCCCTGATCTGCGGTAGCGCGTTCGCAAGATGATCGAACATGAAGTCGATATTGCCGGCGAGCAGATCCTGCATGGCGGGAGCCGCGCCGCGATACGGGATGTAATTGAGCTTGGTGCCGGTGAGGTTCTCGAAATAGACGCCGGCGACATGCGCCGCACTCCCCGCGCCGATGCTGCCGACCGAGATCTTGTCCTGATTGGCTTTCACCCAGGCGACGAATTCCTTCAGGTCCTTTGCCGGCACGTCGTTTTTGGAAACGAGAATCATCGGATAACTGGTGAGCAACGCGACCGGCTCGAGATCGGTGAGCAGGTCGAACGGCAGCGGATAGACCGCGCCATTGATGACATGCGTGCTCCAGTGGCCGAAGCTGAGGGTGTAGCCGTCAGGCGCTGCCTTGGCGACGCGGCCGACGCCGATGGTGCCGGCGGCGCCGGTCACGTTTTCGACCAGCACCGGCTGGCCGAGGGTCTGATGCATGCGCTCGCCGAGGGTGCGGATCAGCGCGTCGGTCGGGCCGCCGGCCGAAAACGGCACGACGACGGTCACCGGCCGGGTCGGAAAGTCCTGCGCTGGCGCGGCGGCGGTGCCGGCAGCCAGCAGGGCAGCCGCAAAGGCAGCGCCCGCGAATCGATGTGTCATTGAGGTGCTCCGTGCCGGCGGGCGCCATAAAATGCCCGCTTCGCCAGATAAGTAGAAGACTATTCTATCTCTTCGCAATATCGCCGCAGCAATTAGAAAAATCATTCTCCCGTGGGCGAGTAGGAAAAACGAATTCTCCCAAATCCATCTTCCGGACGAAGTTCCCGTTTCGACCGGACGGCCGCCCCGGCGTCTCTTCAGAGCGCGTCGGTGTCGGTCTCGCCGGTGCGGATGCGAACCGCGCGGTCGATCGGGGTCACGAAAATCTTGCCGTCGCCGATCTGCCCGGTCCGGGCGGCTTGGCTCACCACTTCGACCACCTTGCCGACCCGGTCCGAGCCGACCGCGATTTCCAACCGCACCTTGGGCAGGAAGTGCACGGCATATTCGGAGCCGCGATAGATCTCGGTGTGGCCCTTCTGACGGCCATAGCCCTTCACCTCGGTCACGGTCATGCCGTAGATGCCGACCGAGGTCAGAGCGTCGCGCACCTCTTCCAGCTTGAAGGGCTTGATGATCGCGGTAACCAGTTTCATGGACTGAGCCTCTGCCGGAGCCACAATGTCGCGGCCCGCGCCTCACCCGGCATGGACCATCCTGGGCCGCAGGTTATCGGCAACCCGCGCAAAGATTAAGCGGAGAATGAGCGCCTAATCGGGCCGCCGCCGCAGCCGGACCAGTCCCTCCTGCGCCACCGAGGCGACCAGCGTGCCGTCGCGCTTGAAGATCGATCCCCGGGACAACCCGCGCGAGCCATGCAGGTTCGGCGAGTCCTGCGAATAAAGCAGCCATTCATCGGCCCGGAAGGGCCGGTGCATCCACAGCGCATGGTCGAGGCTGGCGCCCATGAAATCCTTCTCGAACAGCGTGCGGCCGAGCGGCACCAGCGCGGTATCGAGCAGCGTCATGTCGGAGGCATAGGCCAGCACGCATTGATGGATCGCGGCATTGTCCGGCAGCGGGCCGGTGCCCTTGATCCAGACATTGAAATGTCCGTTGTCGGGCTTGCGGCCGAGATAATGCCCGTAATCGATCGGACGCAATTCGATCGGCCGCTCGCGCTTGTAATAGCGCTGCACCTGCTCCGGCAGCGTCGGCAGGATATCACGCAGCATGGTCTCTTCGTCCGGCAGCGCTTCCGGCGCCGGCACGTCCGGCATGGTCATCTGGTTGTCGAGCCCGTCCTCGTCGTTGTGGAAGGACACGATCATGATGAAGATCGGCCGGCCGTGCTGGATCGCCTTGACGCTGCGGGTGGTGAAGCTCTTGCCGTCGCGGGTGCGCTCGACCTCGTAGACGATCGGCACCGTGGGATCGCCGGCCAGCACGAAATAGGCATGCATGGAATGCGCGGTGATGCCTTCGACGGTGCGGCTGGCGGCCACCAGCGCCTGGCCGATCACCTGCCCGCCGAATACGCGCGGCCATCCGGTCTGCGGCGAGCGGCCGCGGAACAGGTTGACTTCCAGCGTTTCGAGGTCGAGGACCTCCAGGAGAGCCGAGACGGCGCCGGACATGAAAAAGCTCTTTCGTTACCTTACATAAAGAAGGCGCGGACCGCCGCGCTCAAGTCAAGTGTTGGTACGGCCGGACAGCAATGACGCAAGCGAACGCAAAGATCGATATCCTTATCGCCGGCGGCGGATTTGCCGGACTGGCGCTGGCCATCGCGCTGCGTCAGGGGTCCGATGGCGCATTGTCCGTGGCGCTCGTGGACCCGGCGATGGACCGCGCCTCCGGCGACCCGCGGGCCTCCGCGATTGCTGCCGCCGCGCGCCGGCTGTTCGAGACCATCGGCGTTTGGCCCGCGATCGCCGACGGCGCGCAGCCCATTCTCGACATGGTGGTGACCGATTCCCGGCTCGACCATGCGATGCGGCCGACCTTCCTGACTTTCGACGGCGAGATCGCGCCGGGCGAACCGTTTGCGCATATGATCGAGAACGGCCCGATGATCGCGGCCCTGCTCGGCAAGGCGCGCGAACAGGGCGTCGATCTGCGGCCGGTCGCGGTCACGCAATTTCAGCACGATCCGGCCCGCGTGACCGCGCAACTTTCCGATGGCGCGTCACTGTCCGCGCGGCTCTTGGTCGCCGCCGATGGCGCACGGTCGGTGATCCGCGAGCAGGCCGGGATTGCCGTTCATGGCTGGGACTATGACCAGGCCGGCATCGTCACCACCATCGCGCACGAGCGCCCTCACAACGGCCGCGCCGAAGAACATTTTCTCCCGGCCGGGCCGTTCGCGATCCTGCCCCTGACGGGTCATCGCTCCTCGATCGTCTGGACCGAGAGCAAGGCCGACGCCGCGCGCATCGTAGCGCTGTCCGATGCGGAGTTTCTCGCCGAACTCGAACAGCGCTTCGGGCTTCATCTCGGCGATCTCGCGCTTGCGGGTCCGCGCCGCGCCTTTCCGCTCGGCCTGCATGTCGCGCGCAGTTTCATCGCGGAACGCATTGCGCTCATTGGCGACGCCGCGCATGTGATCCATCCGATCGCCGGGCAGGGTCTCAACATGGGATTGCGCGATGCCGCGGCTTTGGCCGAAGCGGTGATCGATGCAGCGCGGCTTGGCATCGATGTCGGCGCGGTATCGGTGCTGGAGCGCTATCAGCGCTGGCGGCGCTTCGACACCATGGCGATGGGAGTCGCGACCGACAGCCTGAACCGGCTGTTCTCCAACAATTCGGATGTGCTGCGGCTGGTTCGCGACATGGGTCTCGGCCTCGTCGACCGGATGCCGAATCTGAAGGAGTTCTTCATCCGCGAGGCCGCGGGCCTGACCGGCGACGTGCCGAAGCTGTTGAAGGGCGAAGCGCTCTAAGGCGCGACCGAACGCACGAACGCGACCAGCGCAGGCATCAGCGCCGGATCGAGCGGCGCCGCCGGATCGCGATAGAGCGCCAGATTGCCAGCGCGATCGGCGGGCGATTGTTTCAGCGTATGGTTGGCCTCCGGAAGTTCCAGCGTCTGCACATCGCCGCGGGCGCCACGCAACGCGTCGAAATCCACGGCTGACACTTGCAGGTCGCGGCCGGCATGGACGATCAGCGCGGGAGTCTTCGTCTGTGCCAGTGCGGCGGCCGGATCGAAATTGCCGATGGACATCAGGAATGGCTGCACCGACGGCCGGAAGAAAGCTGCAAGCTGTTGTGGCAGGTCATCGACCCGCTTTCCGGCAGCGAGTGAATCAAGGATCGCAGTGGCGCTGGCATCGAGATCCGGCGGAAGCTGTCCCTTGAGCTGCGCCCGCATCAGCGTGAGATAGGTACGCCCCGGCGTGGTCAGCAGCACGAGGCCCGCGATCGGCACACGCGCCGCGACCGCGAGCGCGATCAGGCCGCCCTCGCTGTGTCCTGCAATCACGATCGATGACACGTCGGACCGCTTCTGCAAGCTTCGAAGCGCAATGATCGCGTCCGACACGAACGTGTCGAAGACCACGTCGTCCTCGCGCGTCACCAGGGTACGACTTTCGCCGACGCCGCGCTTGTCGTAGCGCAGCGACAGGATGCCGCTTGCTGCAAGCCCCTCGGCCAGCTTGCGATAGCTGTCGGTCTTTAGAAATGGATTGGCGCCGGGTCCGTTGCCGTTGCGATCGGTCGGACCGGAACCCGCAACGATCAGCACCGCCGGTCCACGCACATGGTCTGCGGGCTTGGCGAGAGTGCCGTGCAGACCGCCCTCGGTCCAGGCTTCCTCGATGACCTTTGCGCGGGAGGTGGCCATCGACGATGCAAGCACCAGTGCGGCAATCGCTGCAATCCAGCCGAGCCGCAACCGGGCCATCGCGCCGCCCTTACGTCAGCGGGATCGAGCCGACCTGCGCCTGGAAGGCCGGCCGCTTTTCGATCTCGGCGAACCAGCGCTCGAGATGCGGCATCTGCGGCCGCTCCGGACACAGCACGCGGAAGCGATAGGCCATCACGCCGACCGGGATATCGCCCATCGAGAAGCGCTCGCCGGCGACGTAAGCGGTGCGGCCGAGCTGTGCATCGAGCATTACCATCGCTTCGGTGGTCTTGCGCTGCGACTCGGCGATGGCCGCCATGTCGCGCTTTTCCGCCGGCGTGCGGATCAGGCCCCAGAAGGCCTGGAAGATGGCAGGCCCGGCCACCGTCAACTGCCAGTCCATCCATTGATTGGCGCGCGCGATCTCTTTCGGATCGGACGGCTCCAGCGTTCCCGCGCCGTAGACGCGCGCCAGATAACGCACGATGGCATTCGATTCCCACAGGATGAAACCGTCCTCATCGAGGGTCGGCACCAGGCCGTTCGGATTCATCGCCAGATAGTCGGGCTCCTTGTTCTTGCCGAAGGCGCCGCCGACATCGATGCGTTCGTACTTGAGATTGAGTTCGCCGATCGCCCACATCGCCTTCTGCACGTTCGACGATGAGTTGCGTCCATAGATTTTCAGCATGTTTCCCCCTTGATCCAATCCCGCCCTCATCCTGAGGAGGCTGCGCAGCAGCCGTCTCGAAGGACGAGGGCGGCCCCATCCTTCGAGACGCGCCTTCGGTGCTCCTCAGGATGAGGCCGAAAACTCAATCCAGCTTCCGCGCCTCTTCCGCCAGCATGATCGGAATGCCGTCGCGGATTGGGTAAGCGAGCTTGGCGCCGCGCGAGATCAGCTCCTGCTTTGCCGGATCGTATTCCAGCGCAGCCTTCGTCAGCGGGCAGACGAGAATCTCCAGCAATTTCGGATCGACCTTGTCGCCGATGGCTTTCTCGTCTGACATCTGCGGTTCTCTCTGGATGGCCGGCCGAGGCCGCCGGCGATGACATCGTTATTGCAAAGGCGTTTCGCCGTCGGAGGAATTCTTGGCAAGCTCGATTTCGGTGACCGCGATCAGGATCTCGGCGCGTGTCTTCAGGTCGGGCGCCTCGAGCAGCGCCTGTTTCTCGGCCGCGCCATAGGGCGACATCATCGCCAGCGCATTGACCAGCGCTTCGTTCGGAGCATTCTCGATGCCCTCCCAGTCGGCCTTCAGGTCGTTTGCGGTGAGGAAGTCCGCGAGCGTGCGCAACAGGTTCTTGCGGTCGACTTCCTCCTCGCCCTTGCGGGCGATGAAATCGTCGGCGAAGGGCGCGTAAGTCACGCGGCATTGCCGGTACGCGGTCGCGACGGTGAGCTCCTCCTCGACGCGGAAACGCGCGACTCCGGTGAGCTGCAGCAGATAACGGCCGTCGCCGCTTTCGGCGATCTGGGTGATGCGGCCGACGCATCCGACCTTGAACAGATTCGGTTTGTCCTCAGGGCCGGGATTGCCGCTGTCCGGCTGGATCATGCCAATCAGCCGGTGACGCGACGCCAGCGCGTCGTCGATCATCTCCATATAGCGCGGCTCGAAAATGTTGAGCGGCATCTGGCCGCGCGGCAACAGCAGCGCGCCCGGCAAGGGAAAAACCGGAATCACCTCCGGCAGATCCACCGGTCCGTGATAGATCGCATTCATGGGCATTGCCGCACTCCGCCCTCGCGATGGCTCAAGATCCGATCGCCATACACACGCATTGTCACCGTTCACGCATCAGGCGAACAGCACCGACGACAGCCGCTTGCGCCCTTCGACCGTGGCCTCGTCGGTCGGACCCCAGGCGTCGAACAGCTGAACCAGTTGCTTGCGGGCGCCGTCGTCGTTCCATTTGCGGTCGCGCCGGACGATTTCAAGCAGCTGGTCGACCGCGCCGTCGCGATTGCCCTTGGCATTGAGCGCCAGCGCCAGATCGAAGCGCGCCTGATAATCCTTCGGATCGGCAGCGACCTTGGCTTCGAGATCGCCGATCGGTCCGAGATCTTTCGTCTGCTCGGCAAGCTCGATTGCGGCACGCGCCGCGGCGACACTGGAATCGCCGCGCTTTGCCTCCGGCACCATGTCGAGCGTCTTCTTCGCCTGTTCGACATTGCCGGTGCCGACATAGCAGCGTGCGAGTCCGGCCAGCGCCGCGATGTTGTTGGCGTCCTGCGCCAGCACCTGCGCATAGAGATCGGCGGCGCCGGCGTAATCCTTCTCTGCCAGGGCGGCATCGGCTGCGGCCAGCGCATCCTTCTCCTCGCCGCCGACGCGATCCTTGATCATCCGCTCGACGAATTCGGTGATCTGCTTCTCCGGCAGCGCGCCGAGGAAACCGTCGATTGGCTGGCCGTTGACGAAAGCCAGCACCGCGGGGATCGACTGGATGCCCATCTGCTGCGCGATCTGCTGGAAGATCGGCGGGTGCTCGTCGATGTTCATCTTGACGAGCTTGATCTTGCCCTTGGCGGCCTTCACCACCTTTTCCAGCACCGGGGTGAGCTGCTTGCAGGGTCCGCACCACGGCGCCCAGAAGTCCACCAGGACCGGGCGGGTCTTGCTCTCCTCGATGACGTCCTTGACGAAGGTCTGCGTGGTGGTGTCGGCGATCAAATCCGCGCCGGGCGCGGCGATCGGCGCCTCGCCGAAATTCTGTAACATTGTCAGCAATCCTTGCGTGCCCAAGGCCCGAGACCGATGTCCCGAAACCCCGGGCCGGTCACCCGGTTAACTCAAGTCCATTAAATGGCACGGAAACGGTCAATTGCAATCCGTTATGGCGCCGAACCGCCCGAGACCGGCCGGATCAGCGGGCTGTGCCCGGTGGCGGCGGCAAAGGCCAGCAGGTGGTCGCGGGCGATCGAGGTGGTCATGGTGTTGACCAGCGGATGGAAATTGAGGAGCGGGCGCTCCATCATCGCTGCGTCGAACACCGGCATCACCCGGCGGTCGCGGTCGTTGATCAGCGAGAACGGGGTCACCGATCCCGGCTCAACGCCCAGCGCCTCGCGCAGCAGGTCGGCCGAGCCGAACGACACCCGGCCGCAGCCGATCAGGCCGGGCAGGGCCTTCAGGTCGACCCTGGCATCCTCCAGCAGCACGATCAGGTAGAGCGCGCCGCGGGTATCCTTCAGGAACAAATTCTTGCTGTGGCCGCCGGGTACCCGGCCCCGCAGCGCGATCGATTGTTCCACCGTGAATAGCGGCGGGTGTGACACGGTCGGATGCGGGATGGCGAGCCGGTCGAGAAAGGCGAACAGGTCGTCGGGGGTGGCGGGCATGGTTTCTGCGTCATTTCGGGGCGGGCGGCGTCGCGGCGCCCCGGAATGACGAAGGAAGCGGCCTTTATCAACCCCATCGGCGATATTTCCGCCCTTGCAGTTGCAATGCCCGGGGCCATTTGGCATAGGAAGGCCCCCGGCGAACCCAGCCGGGCTTTTACAGGATGCGGGTGTAGCTCAGGGGTAGAGCACGACCTTGCCAAGGTCGGGGTCGAGGGTTCGAATCCCTTCGCCCGCTCCAATCATAGTCGGTTCGCCACCCACGAAACGGCCTCGTCCGGGCGAAGCCCGAACCGATCCTCGATCAAGGTAAAATGACGAGCGCTCCGCACCACGCTGCGCGCATAGCCCGTCCGCATCCGCGTCGTCGCACGCGGATTGGGTTTCGATAAGATTTATCGGTGAGTCGGTGCCGCCCGCAACGCGCGGGGAATGTCTATCGGCATTTCGCCATAACGGTGCGACCACGGTGAGGGTTGGATGGACGTCAAGGCACGTGATGGAGCACCGGCTCCGTATTGGAGTCTTGTCGGGGTGCGGGAAGGGGCCATCGCGGTCATCCCCGGTTTGCCCGGTGTCGTGGTCTTCTCTGCCTCTTTCGGTGCGCTGGCCGCGCAGAAGGGCGTGCCGCTGCTGGAAACAGTCTTGATGAGCGCGCTTGTATCCGCCGGTATCTCGCAGTTTCTGGCGGTGGAGATGTGGGCGCCTTCGATTTCGGTACTTTTGCTGGCGACCATCGTTGCCACCACCATCGTCGTGAATTTGCGTCTCTCGATTCCGCCGGCGGCCATGCAGCCCTGGATTGCCGGCTCGCCGCCGTGGCAGGTTTATCCAAGCCTGTTCATGATGACGATCACAAACTGGATCCCCACCGTGCGCTATCGCGCGTCCGGCGGCGCGGATGTCGGCTTTCTGTTCGGCGGCGGGCTCGCCTGCTGGCTCACATGGGTTGGAGCGACCGCAGCGGGACAGATCTTCGGCGGCTTGATCACCGATCCGAAGCGCTACGCTATCGATCTCATTCTGCCGCTGTATTTCGTCGCCCTGCTGACGCCGACCTACAAGGGCATAGGCCGTTCGATTCCCTGGGCGGTCGCTGGCGCGGTCGCGTTGCTGATGCAGCAGCTGGCGCCCGGTTATTGGTATCTGATCGTCGGCGTTGTCGCCGGCGCGATCACCGCTGGATTGATGTCCGATGAATAGCGTCGTTCCCTACGGGCCGTATGTCGCCATCATCTGCATGGGTATAGTGACCGCGACGTTGCGGTTTTCCGGCTACTGGCTGATGGGGAATGTGCAGTTCACGCCGCGCATTCGACGCATCATGGAGGCCTTGCCCGGCTGCGTGGTTGCTGCGCTCATCTTGCCGATCCTGCTCAGGGAGGGCGCGCCCGCGGTGGTCGCTGTTGTCGCCGTGGCGCTGCTGATGGCGTGGTGGCGGAAAGAGTTCGCGGCTCTGGCCGTCGGCGTGGCCGTCGCGATGACCGTCAGGTCGCTTGCTCTCTAGCCGCTCGCTTTTTCCAGGCAAAGCGGGGAACTTTCCGCCATGATACGCGTTCAGGAGCGCCCGCACGGGCGCCTTGATCCCGGAGTGTCCCCATGACAGCGCTCGCCGTCTCTCTGCCCCGCCGCCTGACGCCAGTCCTCGCGATCCTGCTCGCCCTGTTCGTGTCGGGTTGCGGCATCAACAACATCCCGACGCTGGATGAGCAGGCCAAGGCGAAATGGGCCGACGTGCAGAACAACTACCAGCGCCGCGCCGACCTGATCCCCAATCTGGTTGAGACGGTGAAGGGCTATGCCAAGCAGGAGAAAGAGGTGCTGGAGGCGGTGATCAACGCCCGCGCCCGCGCCACCCAGGTCCAGGTCAATGCCGATACCATCACCGATCCCGATGCATTCAGGAAATTCCAGGAATCGCAGGCGCAATTGTCCGGCGCGCTCGGCCGCCTGATCGCGACGGTGGAGAATTATCCGGACCTGAAATCGAACCAGAATTTCCTGGCGCTGCAATCGCAGCTCGAAGGCACCGAGAACCGCATCGCGATCGCACGGCGCGATTACATCGAGGCGGCGCGTGCCTATAACACCGAGCTGCGCACCTGGCCGGGTATCATCTGGGCAAAGACGGTCTATGCCAGCCACAAGCCGATGGAAACCTTCACCGCGACCGCGGGCTCGGACAAGCCGCCCAGCGTGAAGTTCTGACGGGCGGCCGCGCATGCGGCTTCGCGCTTTCATCGTTGCGCTCGCGCTTGCCGTCATTTCTACGGCGGCGCTGGCGCAATCGCTGACCTTTCCCGAATTGACCGGCCGCGTGGTCGACGGGGCTGGCATTCTCGATGCGTCCACCCGCGAGCAGCTCGAAAAGCTCTCCGCCGATCTCGAGGCCAAGACCACGGACCAGCTCGTGGTCGTGACGCTGAAATCGCTGCAGGGCACGTCGATCGAGGATTACGGCTATCAACTCGGGCGCAAGTGGCAGATCGGCCAGAAGGACAAGAATAACGGCGTCATCCTGCTCGTCGCGCCGAACGACAGGCGGGTGCGCATCGAGGTCGGCTACGGGCTCGAGCCGACGCTGACCGACGCGATTTCGAGCGTCATCATTCAGGGCTCGATCCTGCCGCGTTTTCGCGCCGGCGACTTCGCCGGTGGTGTCCGGCGCGGCGCCGAGGACATCGCGCAGGTGCTGTCCGGCGATGCCAGGGAAATCCAGGAGCGCGCGGCGCAGCGGCAATCGGCCTCGCGCGGCATGAGCATCGAAGAGATCCTGATCCTGGCGTTCTGGATCTTTGTCGCGTTCATAATCATCCGCAATGTGATCGCGAATATGCGCGGACAACGCGGTGGCATCCGGCCCGGACAGGTGCGCCGCACGAGCGATTGGACCAATTACAACCCGGTGATCATCGGTGGTGGCCGGTCCGACAACGGCTGGGGCGGCGGCTCGTCGGGCGGCGGATTTTCCGGCGGTGGCGGTTCGTTCGGCGGCGGCGGTTCGTCGGGGAGTTGGTGATGCTGATTTCAGACACCGACAAGAAGCGGATTTCCGCGACCATTGCCGCAGCCGAACACAAGACGGCGGGCGAAATCTTCTGCGTGATCGCGCGGCAATCCGGTGACTATCGTCTGGTGCCGGTCGTGTGGGCCGCCTTCGCGGCGCTGCTGCTGCCGCTGCCGCTGATTTTTTTCACCGCCATGCCGGCGCAGTGGATCTACATCGCGCAGCTTGCGCTGTTCGCTGTGCTCACGCTGGCGCTGTCGATTGATGCCGTCCGCTTCCGCATCGTGCCGCGGCGTCGCATGCATGAGCAGGCGCACGCCGAAGCGGTCCGGCAATTCTGCGCGCAGGGCCTGCACAAGACCGAAAACCGCACCGGCGTTCTGATCTTTGCTTCAGAAGCCGAGCATTATGCCGAAGTCATCGCCGACGCCGGCATCAATGCGAAAGTGCCGCAGGCGGTGTGGGACGATGCGGTGGCCGTCCTGATCGCCGAGATTGCGCGGGGGCGAGCGGCGGACGGCTTTGTCGGTGCGGCGGAACGCTGCGGCAATGTGCTGGCGCAGCACTTTCCACCCGGCGCGCTCAATCGCAACGAATTGCCGGACAGACTGATCGAGATTTGAGTTTCGCGCCGCGAGGCGAAAGAAAGCCCGGCCTCAAGTCGACTTCGCCAATGCCGCATCTGTCACGGATTTGCTCGGCACGATCAGGTCATATCGATATTTTCCCTCGTGCCATCCAAGCTCGGCCTGCCCTCCCAGTTGCTGTGGAATCAGTCGCGCCAGCAATTGCGTGCCGAAACTTCGTCGTGCGGGAATGGTGTTGCTTTCGATTGGAGGGCCACCGGTCTGCAATTCGGTCCAGGTGAGCCGGAAGGTGTCGGCTTGCAAATCCCATGACAGGATGACGCGCTGGTCTTTTCCAAGAGCACCATGCTTCAGCGAGTTCGTCATCAACTCATGAATGGCGAGCGGCAACAGCTGCGCGGCGGCAAACGACAGCTTTATCTCACGGCCCGACACGTCGACATTGGTCCGAAAGCTGCGCGTAACCTCTTCAGCCATGGCTCGCAATTCCGCCGTCTCTGACGATCCCAGGCCCGCCGCAAGGGCGGACAGTCGGCCCTGAAACTCTGCAAACGCTTCCGGCGTTTCTTTAAATGACTGTCGAGCCAGTGCGATTGCCATAGCGCAGGTATTGCGCACCCGATGGTTCAACTCGCCCACAATGGTCTGCAAAACCTTTTCCGCGGCTTCCTTGCTGGAAAGCGCGGCCTGCAAAGCCACATTGTTGCGAAGGATCGAAAAGGTGAGAAGAGCCAAGAGGAGCGCGATCGTGACGCCAAAGCCAAAGATCGAAAGGCCGCTCTGCACCAGTCCATTTTCACTGTGGACCTGCAGCCGCAAAAGATAGTCGCGTCCCGCGAATGTGATGGTCCGTGTGACAGCGGACGCTTCGGACGGCGGTCCCGCATGGAACACCGGCCCGAAATCGGCGGCAGCGGTGTCCACGATTGTCAGGGTCGTATTTGCCGGGAGCGGGCTCGGCATCAATTCAGAAAACAGAAAGCTGAAGCCCAGAACTCCGAGCAACCGGCCGTTGACCGATATCGGTCCATAGATGATCAACGCAGGTTCGGACGGATTCTGGATGAGACGCAGGGGCGAAGTCGCAACCGGCCGATTTGATCCAACTGCCTTCTCGATCGCAGCCTTCGGCTGCGGGCGAGAGTTCAGCGCCAGGCCTACCGAACTGAGGTTCGGGTCGGTTGGAGGAGCGATGTCGAGGTTGACATACAGCACCTCATTGGGTGGAGGAACGTCACTGGCGGTCGGGCCGAACAGCGTCGCGTTTTTGCGAGCTAGCGCATCGATCAAAAGCGGTCGTTCGGACGGCGAGACACGTACGCCCCAGACCATGGAATAGGCATTGGGGATGAGACCCAGGACGCGGCCGGCGAAAGCGCTTAAGGCTTCCGGGTCGAAAGGGTCTTGCGGTTGAAACGTGGCGGCGGACAGGCGCGCAAAGGTCTCGTATGTCGCAAGCTTGCGACTCAAGTCCGCAGCGTAGCGATCCGCCAGGCTTTCGTGTTCGACCAAATCCGATTCCGCCCGAAGGACCGAGTCGCGGATGGCGAGTGCGCCGCAGAGGATGCAGCCCAAGCTAAACACGCAAACGCTGATCAATAAGGGACGCATCAAATGTTTATGCTTCAGATCGATTTTGCGGCGTTCCGAACGTCAAGAGACGAAGTGGAAGTCGTGCCTAAACAGCAATCGGGTCGATGAACGTGACGCCAAAGCGATCTGCTTCAGCGAAGGGTCTGGAATTCGACTCCAAGACGCTGAAAGCATCCCTTCGTGTCGCCGATTCGCTTGTCACGTGGATCAGACTGAGCGTCTCCCGGTCCCAGACCTGCAAAGCGCGGCGGTCGAACGCTGCCAGCCTGACAACGGCCTGGATCGCCTGCTCCACGCTTTCCGCATTCAGAATCGCCAGGGAGTGTCGCCCGTTGGCTTCCGAGAAAAGCAGGATAAACTCTTTCATGGGTTTCTGCCGCACGGTCCTTCGGGGCGCGCCAGTCAGGACGTAGCGGAAACCGAGAGGGCTGACCGTTCACCGATTGCTATACAATATCACGGATTGCTGCGGATGAGCGGTGTTTGGGTACCTATTTGGAGCAGACGGTCGGATGTGCGCGACTAGAGTAGATTTGCAACTTCGGGCCCTCGAATCGAAGCGTCCGGTGCGGCGCGATTGGGAAATGCGCGGCTTCTTCGCGGAGAGCGTCGACCTCTGCGCCGGCGCCGGGTTCGATTATCAATGGAGCGGAAGCCGTCACTATCTCGCGCTGCACGACATCAGGCTGAGAGATGGAGAGGCTTCGATCGATGGCGTTCAGGCTCCACACATCTTGGATTTGCGCCAAACCCTTACCTTCGCTCCGAAAGGCTGCCAGATTTCGGGATGGTCGCTGACCGAAAACAGAAACAACAACTATCTGGCATTCACATACGAACCTTCGTTACTCGAGGAGGAGTTCGAAAGATCCTTTTTATCGGTTGAGGCAAGACCGCTGCTTTACTTCAACGATACGCCACTCGGGTTCACGCTCGAAAAGATCAAGCATGAACTCAAGCTGGAGCGACCGGATACTCTCTATCTGGAAACTTTATGTCTTTGGACCGCTCTTGAAGTCGAGCGGCTTACCCAAAGTGGAAAGTTGCCGCCTGCGAGCGGACCGGGGGTATTATCGGCAGCGGCTGTCGAAAAAGTGCGCGAGTACATACACGCCAATCTGGCGAAAGACATATCGCTGAGCGAGCTCGCGTCGGTTGCGGGCCTTAGCCGGTTTCACTTTTCACGTTCGTTCAAAAAAACTTTCGGCCTGGCGCCCCGTCAATATCTGTTGCGGAGTCGTGTGGAGCGCGCCAAGACGCTGATTGCCGAGAGCGATCCGGCGCTGGCAGAGCTATCCATGCTGTTGGGATTTAATAGCCCTGCGAGACTGTCGGCCGCTTTCAGACGCTATGGGGGCGGCACCATTGCGCAGTACCGGCGAGAGAATCGGGAGCCCTGATGGGCGTCTCAAATTGACGCGCAGGCAACCGGATTCATAAGGCCGGGTTTGCTACCCGCCTCCGATTTCCCACGGTCACGCCGGATCGCCGCTGTCCTCAATACCCCACCGCCGTTGCGCCGCGCGTCCGCGTATCCGCCGCGCCGGCGAAACCGTCCTTGGTGATCAGGATCGAATTCGCCGAGGTGTTCGGCACCCGCGTGGCAATCGCGTGCCCGCGTTCGACCAGCCCCTTCAGCGTCTCATCCGGGTAGGTCTTCTCGGCAAACACCTCGTCCGGCAGCCATTGATGATGGATGCGCGGCGCCGACACCGCCTCGGCCACATTCATCCCGTGATCGAGCACGTTGAGAATGATCTGCAGCACAGTGGTGATGATCCGGCTGCCGCCCGGCGAGCCGGTGACCAGATACGGCTTGCCGTCCTTCATCACGATGGTCGGCGTCATCGACGACAGCGGACGCTTGCGCGGCGCCGGCGCATTCGCCGTCGCGCCGACCAGGCCGAACGCATTCGGCACGCCGGGCTTGGCGGCGAAGTCGTCGAGCTCGTTGTTGAGCAGCACGCCGGTGCCCTCGGCGATCAGCCCGTTACCGTAAGAGAGATTGAGCGTGTAGGTGTTCGACACCGCATTGCCGAAGCGATCGACCACCGAGAAATGCGTGGTGTTATCGCCTTCCGCCGCGACCGGGTCGCCGTTGCGGATCTCGGAGGATGGCGTCGCGCGCGCGCCGATATTCTTGGCTATGGTCCGCGCATAGCGCTTCGAGGTCAGCCCGCGCACCGGCACTTCGACGAAGTCGGGATCGCCGAGATAGACCGCGCGGTCGGCATAGGCGCGCCGCATCGCCTCGACCATCAGATGCACGGTCTCGACGCTCGATGGCCCGGTCTTCTTCAGGTCGTAGGGCTCGAGAATATTCAGCATCTCGATCAGATGCACGCCGCCTGAGGACGGCGGCGGCATCGAGACGATGCCGTAGCCGCGATACTTGCCAGTGACCGGCTTGCGCTCCTTCACCTGGTATTTCCTGAAATCGTCCGCGGTCATCACGCCGCCGGCGTCGCGCACGGCCGCCGCGATCTTTTCCGCGACATCGCCATCGTAGAAGCCCTGCGGACCCTTTTGCGCGATTGCTTCCAGCGTATTGGCCAGATCGGTCTGGATCAGCCGGTCGCCCTCGCCATAGGACGAGCCGTCGGCTTTCAGCATCACTTTCACCGACGACGGCCAGCGTTCGAACAGCGGCTTGGCCGCAACCATGGTGTCGGCAAGATCGCCGGTGACGATGAATCCGTCGCGGGCAAGCTTGACCGACGGCGCGAGCAGTTGCGCCAGCGTGAACTTGCCGGACCCGTATTTCCGGTGCGCCAGCGCCAGTCCTGCCACCGTCCCCGGCACGCCGACGCCAAGACCGGACTTCAGCGATTTCTGCGGATCGGCATTGCCGGCATCGTCGAGGAACGAGTCCCTGTCGATCTTGCCCGGCGCCATCTCGCGATAATCGATCGCGATCGCCTTGCGTGGCTTGGCGAGCCAGATCACCATGAAGCCGCCGCCGCCGATATTGCCGGCGCGCGGATAGGTCACCGCCAGCGCAAAGCCGGTCGCGACCGCCGCATCCACTGCATTGCCGCCCGCTTTCAGGATATCGACCCCGATCTGTGCGGCCATCGCTTCCTGCGCGACCACCATGCCGTTCCGGGCGGTGACGGCCTGCGCGCGCGGCGCTTCTGAGAGCGGCTTGTCGTGAACCGGGCCTTCCTGCGCGAGCGCGGGCGAGGCGAGAAGGGCGAGGAGGAAAACGAGAACTCGGATCATTGCGATTGGTCTATCCCCCGCTCAGTCCCGCGCAAGCAGGAATCCAGCAAATCTGGGTCCCCGCTTGCGCGGGGACGAGCGGACATTGGTGCGCCCCCAAGAGGTCTTGTCGTTACCGCGCCATCCCGTGATAGACGCTGTTCGGCCGCATGTCGGTCGCTGTCGCGATCCGGTTCGACATGTTGTAGAACCCGGCAATTGCGGCAATATCCCAGATATCGCGGTCGGAAAAGCCCGCGCGGCGGAGGCTGTCGCGATCGTGAACTTCGACCGCCCAGGGCTCGTTGGTCATCTTCACCGCGAAATCCAGCATCGCCCGCTGCCGCTTCGACAGCCGCGCGGCGCGATAATTCATCACCATGAGCTCGCCCAGCGCCGGATCGCCGGATATCTGCCGCACCGCGGAGCCATGCGCGGCCAGGCAATAATAGCAGCGGTTCTGCGACGACACCGCGACCGCGATCATCTCGCGCTCGAGCTTGCTTAAGCCCGATGGCCCCAGCATGAGGTCGTTATACATCGCGACAAAGGCTTCCAGCTTCTTCAGGTCGAACGCATAGGCCTTCAGCACATTCGGAATGAATCCAAGTTTCTCCATGCATTTATCGAAATAGGCCTGCATCGTTTCGTTGAGCGCAGGCTCCGGCAGCGACAGCGCCACGAATGCGGTGTCGTCGCCCGCGGTTGCGGACGGCGGGGCCGGTTTGAGCAGGGCGGTCCTGGACAGAGCTGTGTTGGACGGGCCTGTCGTGGACGGACGCGTCTTGGACGGACTCGTCTTGGATTTGTCATCACGCGATGCTTTGGTCCGCGGGTTCCGCCCGGCCGGTTTCTTCTGCGCTTTCGCCACGCGTTCCTCCCACAAGCTCAGCGCCGAAGCGTAGCGCCGGGCGCGGCCGGACGAAATCCAAGATTGCATGTTGCGATGCAGCACTCACGATCGTGACATTGGCGCCGCCAGACCTCGACGAATGGCGGTCGGTAGACGAAACTCCCGACTCAGGAGAGGCCATCCATGAACATTCAGAAGCCGCTCGCGGCAACGGGCGAACGCTCGATCACGCAACTTGTGGCGCAAGCCGGAGAGATATTGCGATCCGGGCGCAGCGGTGTTCCGGACGGTTTCGCGGCCCGCCTGTTCGAGCGCGCGTCCTTCGAGGATCTCTCCGTTTACACGCCGAAGGAGATCGCAGCCTTTGCGGCGCAGGCCTATGCGTTCCTGTCGCAGCGCCGGCCCGGAGCGCCGAAGATCCGAATCTACGCGCCTGAGGAGGCTGACGGCAAGTTCAGCCGTGCGGTGTCGGTGCTCGAAATCATCAACGACGACATGCCGTTCATTGTCGATTCGGTGATGGCGGAACTGAGCGCGCGTCATGCGAAGGTGCGGCTTGTGGTGCATCCGATCTTTGCGGTCGCGCGCGATTCCGCCGGACATCTCGAGCGGGTGTCGACCGAGGAGCCGGCGACCGAAGGCGAACGCCGCGATAGCTTCATCCACATTCATCTCGACCGCATCGCCGATGTGGCGACGCAGAATACGCTGATCCTCGGGCTCGAACAGGCGCTCGCCGACGTCAGCGTCGCGGTGCATGACTGGCGGCCGATGCTGGCGCGCGTCAGCGACCTGATTGCGGACATGAAAGCCAATCCGCCGCCGTTGCCGGAAGCCGAACGAACCGAGTCGGTCGAGTTCATGGAATGGCTGGTGGCCGAGAACTTCACCTTTCTCGGCATTCGCGAATACAGGGTCACCGGCCAGGATCGCGAACCCGCATTGATTCCGGATTCCGGATTGGGCGTGCTGCGCCGTGCCGATGCGCATGAATTGAGAGCGCGCGCCGGACAGGAGGTCATCACCGCGGCCCTGCATAAATTCTACGCCGAGCCGACCGCGCTCCTGATCACCAAGGCGAGCCTGCGCTCGCGCGTGCATCGCCGCGTGTTCATGGACATGGTCAGCGTCAAGCGCTTCGATGCGAATGGCAACGTGTGCGGCGAATTCCGCATCGTCGGCCTGTTCACCTCGACCGCCTATACGCGCTCGACCCGTTCGATCCCGTATCTGCGCAAGAAGGTGGATGCACTGCTCAAGCGTGCGCGATTCCATCCATCGGGGCATTCCGGCAAGGCGCTGGTCAATGCGCTCGAAACCTATCCGCGCGACGACCTGTTCCGCATCGACGACGACCTGCTGTACGAATTCGCGATGCTGATCCTGGAGTTGGACGAGCGGCCGCGCGTGCGCGTGCTGGCGCGCCGCGATCGCTTCGACCGCTTCATGTCGGTGCTGGTCTATCTGCCGCGGGCGCGTTCCTCCAACGACGTGGTGGAGGCGGTCGGAGAGCTTCTGTGCAAGAGCTACAAGGGTCACGTCAGCGGACTCAGCCTGTTCTTCCCGGAAGGACCGCTGATGCGCGCGCATTACATCATCGGACGGTCCGCCGAGCCGATCGACGATCCGCAGCGGTCCACGCTGGAGGACGGAGTCTCCGCAATCGTGCGCACCTGGGTCGACGCGCTCGACGACGAGATTGCGCGCACCCAGGAGGCCGGCCGCGCGCGGCAATTGTTCGAGCGCTATCGCAAGGCCTTCAGCGCCAGCTTCCGCGACCGTTACTCGCCGGAGACCGCGCTCGACAATATCCGCACCATCGAGGGGCTGTCGGCGGAACGGCCTCTCAGCGTCGACTTCCATACCCGGCCGAATGCCGAAAGCCATGTGATCGGCCTGAAGGTCTGGAGCTATGGCGGCGCCATTCCGCTCTCCAGCCGGGTGCCGATGCTGGAGAATATGGGCTTCAAGGTGGTGGCCGAGCGCACCTACGAAATTCGTCCGGGAACGCCGTCCGATACCCATGTCTGGCTGCACGACATGACGCTGGAAAGCGCGGATGGCGCGCCCGTCGACATCGCCGCATTGCAGACGGCGCTCGAAGCATGCTTCCTGATGGTGATGCGCGGCATTGCCGAGAATGACGGCTACAACGCGCTGGTCCTGAAAGCCGGACTGCAATGGCGCGACATCGTGCTGATCCGCTCGGTGTCGCGGTTCCTGCGCCAGGTGCGGGTGCCATTCTCGCAGGACTACATGTGGAACACGCTGCGCGCGCATCCGGCAATCGCGTCGCAGATCGTGGCGCTGTTCCACGCGCGGTTCGATCCGCGCGCCGAAGCCGACATCGCCCGCAAGACGAGGCAGACCGAGATTGTCGCCGAGATCGAGGCCGCGCTCGAAAAAGTGCCGTCGCTCGACGAGGACCGCATCCTGCGGCATTTCGTCAATGCGGTGCAGTCGGCGCTGCGCACCAATTTCTATCAGATCGGCGATGACGGCCAGCCGAAGGCGCAGATCGCGATCAAATACGAGAGCGGCAAGCTGACCACGTTGCCGGCGCCGCGCCCGCTCTACGAAATCTTCGTCTATTCGCCGCGGGTCGAGGGCGTGCATCTGCGCTTCGGCAAGGTGGCGCGCGGCGGCATCCGCTGGTCCGACCGGCCGCAGGATTTCCGCACCGAAATCCTCGGACTGGTGAAGGCGCAGCAGGTCAAGAACGCGGTGATCGTGCCTGTGGGTGCAAAAGGTGGCTTCGTGCCGAAGCACCTGCCGGTCGGCGGTGCACGCGATGCGATCGCGGCCGAAGGCATCGCCGCCTACAAGCTGTTCATCGGCTCGCTGCTCGATGTCACCGACAATCTGTCGGCCGAAGGCGCGGTGATGCCGCCGGACAATGTGGTGCGGCACGATTCCGACGATCCCTATCTGGTGGTCGCCGCCGACAAGGGCACCGCCACCTTCTCCGATACGGCGAACGAGATCTCAATCTCGCGCAATTTCTGGCTGGGCGATGCCTTCGCGTCCGGCGGCTCGGCCGGTTACGACCACAAGAAAATGGGCATCACCGCGCGCGGCGCCTGGGAGGCGGTGAAGCGGCATTTCCGCGAGATGGACGTCGACATCGGCGTCACGCCCTTCACCGTGATCGGTGTCGGCGACATGTCGGGCGACGTGTTCGGCAACGGCATGCTGCGCGAAACCACGATCAAGCTGGTCGCGGCCTTCGATCACCGCGACATCTTCATCGATCCCGAACCCGATCCGGCGAAGAGCTTCGCCGAGCGGCAGCGGCTGTTCGATCAGCCGCGCTCGAGCTGGCAGGATTACGACAAGTCGCTGATCTCCAGGGGCGGCGGCGTGTTCCCGCGTTCGCTGAAGGAAATTCCGCTGTCGGCGGAAATGAAGGCGCTGCTGAACCTGACCGCCGACAAGGCCACGCCGATTCAGGTGATGAGCGCAATTCTGAAAGCGCAATCAGATCTCCTGTTCTTCGGCGGCATTGGCACCTATGTGCGGGCCGCGAGCGAAACCGACGAGCAGGTCGGCGACCGCGCCAATGACGCGATCCGCGTGATCGGCTCCGACCTGAATTGCAAGGTGATCGGAGAGGGCGCCAATCTCGGCATGACCCAGCGCGGCCGCATCGAGGCGGCACATAACGGCGTACGCCTCAACACCGATGCGATCGACAATTCCGCCGGCGTCAACACCTCCGACGTCGAGGTGAATATCAAGATCGCACTCGGCGGTCTGGTGCGGTCCGGCGCGCTGCCATTGTCCGACCGCGACACGCTGCTGTTCGCCATGACCGACGAGGTCGCGGCGCTGGTGCTGCGCAACAATTATCTGCAGACGCTCGCCATCTCGCTGGCCGAACGCAACGGCCTCGACGATCTGGCGTCACGCCAGCGCCTGATGCAGACGCTGGAAGCGCGCGGCCTGCTGGACCGCGGCGTCGAGTTTCTCCCCGACGACGCCGAACTCGCCGAGCGCCGCCGCAGGGGCCAGGCGCTGACGCGGCCGGAGCTTGCGGTGCTGCTCGCCTATGCCAAGCTCACCTTGAGCAGCGATCTCAACGAGACCTCGGTGCCGGACGATCCCTATCTGGGCAAGGAGCTGTACCGGTATTTCCCGGCCGAGCTGTCGCAGCGTTATCCGGAGGCGCTCGAGCATCACCGTCTGCGCCGCGAGATCATCGCCACGCAGCTCACCAATTCGATCATCAATCGCGGCGGGCCGTCGCTGATCGCGCGCATGACCGACGAGACCGGCGCCTCGGCCGACCGGATCGTGCGCGCCTTCGCCGCGGTGCGCGACAGCTACGGCATGACCGAACTGAACGGCGAGATCGACGCGCTCGACAACAAGATTCCCGGCGCGCTGCAGCTCGATCTTTATGCAGCGGTGAAGCGCCTGATGATGGACCGCATGGTCTGGTTCATCCGCAACGTCGACCTCGACCAAGGACTGATGGGAATCGTCGAGCATTACAAGGCCGGCATCAAGGCGGTGGCGCGCGCCCTGGAATCGGCGCCGGGCGACGACGCCACACTCGCGCGCGACGGCCGCGCCAACGAGCTCACGCGCTCGGGCGTGCCGGAGCGGCTGGCCAAGCGGATCGCAAGCCTGCCGGCGCTGACGGTGGCGCCGGACATCGTGCTGGTCGCCGACAAGTGCGGACGCGACATGGCCGACGTGGCGCGGACTTTTTTGGCGGTGGTGCGCTACTTCCGGCTGGAGCGCGTGGTCGAAGCCGCGCGCCAGATCGAGGCGACCGACTACTTCGACCGCCTCGCGCTCGACCGGGCGCGCGATTCGCTTGGACGCGCGGCACGCCAGCTCACCGTCGAAGTGCTTAAGGGCGGCACGGGCACCGAAGCGATGGACGAGTGGGTCAAGCCGCGCGCTGTCGAGGTCGAGCGCATCCGCAAGTCGATGCACGAGATCGCCGATACCGGACTGACGATCTCGAAACTGTCGGTGGCGGCGAGCCTGCTGGGCGATCTGGCGGGGCGGTAAGCCGCGGACATCGGTCAGGATTGTACGCAGAGCGATGCCGCGTGTTTCCCTCGCCCCGCTTTAGCGGGGAGAGGGAAGAAGCGGGGAGAAGGGTCAATGCCGGAAATGCCGCGTCCCGGTGAACACCATGGCGATGCCGGCGTCGTCGGCGGCCTTGATCACCTCGTCGTCGCGCATCGAGCCGCCGGGCTGGATCACCGCGGTGGCGCCGGCTTCGATCGCGACCAGTAATCCATCGGCGAACGGGAAGAACGCATCCGACGCCACCACCGAGCCCCGGGTCAGCGGTTCCCTGAGGCCTAGCTCCTTCGCCGCATCCTGCGCCTTGCGCGCGGCGATGCGCGCGGAATCGATGCGGCTCATCTGGCCGGCGCCGATGCCGACCGTCGCGCCATCCTTCGCATAGACGATGGTGTTGGACTTGACGTGCTTCGCCACCCGGAACGCGAAGATCAGATCGCGCATCTCGGCCTCGGTCGGCGCGCGCCTCGTCACCGGCGTCAGCGTCATGTCGTCGGCCACCGCATTGTCGCGGCTTTGCACCAGCAGTCCGCCGGCGACCGATTTCATAAGCCAGCCCGGCGCGCGCGGATCGGGCAGGCCGCCCGCCAGCAGCAGCCGCAGGTTTTTCTTGGCGGCTACGATGGCGATCGCTTCGTCGGTCGCGTCCGGCGCCACGATCACCTCGGTGAAGATCTCGGTGATGACGCGCGCGGCGGCGGCATCGAGCGTGCGGTTGAGGGCGACGATGCCACCGAAGGCCGATGTGGGATCGCAAGCCAGCGCCTTGCTGTAAGCGTCACCGAGGGTCGCGCTTTCGGCCACGCCACACGGATTGGCGTGCTTGACGATGACGCAGGCTGCGGTGCGGGCGGGATCGAACTCCGCTACGCATTCATAAGCGGCATCCGTATCGTTGATGTTGTTATAGGAGAGCTGCTTGCCTTGCAGTTGCCTTGCGGTGGCAACGCCGGGGCGCTGCTCGGGTGAACGGTAGAACGCCGCGGTCTGATGCGGGTTCTCGCCGTAGCGCAGCGCTTCGGCGAGCTTGCCGCCGAAGGCGCGATAGGTGGGCGCCGTATCGTTGAGCTGCGCGGCGAACCAGTTGGAGATCGCCGCGTCATAGGCGGCGGTGCGGGCATAGGCCTTGGCCGCAAGCCGTCGGCGGAAATCGAGCGACGTGCCGCCGGCCTGCAGCGCGTCGAGCAGTGGCGCATAATCCTCCGCATCGACGATCACCGCGACATCGTCATGGTTCTTCGCCGCGGCGCGGATCATCGCCGGCCCGCCGATATCGATATTCTCGATGCAGTCCTCGAAACTTGCGCCCTTCGCCACGGTCGCCTCGAACGGATAGAGGCTGACCACCAGCAGATCGATCGGCTTGATGTCATAGGCCATCATCGCGCCGGCATGCTCGGCGTTGGCGCGGATCGCCAGCAGGCCGCCATGCACCTTCGGATGCAGCGTCTTGACCCGGCCGTCCATCATTTCAGGAAAGCCGGTGAGCTGCGAGACGTCGGTCACAGCAAGCCCAGCATCGGCGATGGCCTTGGCGGTGCCGCCGGTGGAGACCAGCTCGATGCCGGCCGCGGCCAGCGCGCGGGCGAAATCGATCAGGCCGGTCTTGTCGGATACGGAAATCAGCGCGCGTTCAATGCGGCGCGGGGAAGTCGGCATTCGCTATCTCTCGTGTGGGCGGCGCGGCATGCACTGTAGGCCCCCTGCCCCTGGAAGGGGGAGGGTAGGGAGGGGGTCTTCTACAAGATGCGAGGGGTCATCTACAGGAAGCTTTGAGCAAAAGGGACCCCCACCCGACTGCCGTCGATCCGCGACGGCAGTCGACCTCCCCGTTTCAGGGGGAGGTAAAGGTCAGAGCGGCAGTTCCGGCTCGTCCTGCGGTTTCCGGCGTCCGCCGCTGTCGCTCTTCTTCGGCGCCGCCTGGCGCGGCGTATGGGTGAAGGTCCAGTGCACCCGCGGCACCTGGCGGGCGCGGCCGTGGATCACGAGCTGCACGGTCCGCCGCGGCCCCTCGGAGCCGCCGAGATAGACGCTCTCCTCCAGCTCGACCCGGTCCTCGTGGCTGTCGAAGGTCCAGACATCCTTGTTCGGCAGCACCAGCATCGCGCCGTATCCGTCCGACCGCCGGCTCGCCTTCACCGCCGGATGCAGATGGAAGCGCACCGCGAATTCATCCAGCGCGCCGAGCGGCAATATCTCGCCATGCGTCGGCATGAACACGTCCTCGCCTTCCAGCTTGTTGCCGCCGGCCGTCAGCATCACCGCGCGCTGATGGATGATGCCGTAGCGGCCATAGCCGTCATGCGAGGCGCGCAGGATCATCGAATCGCCATGCTCGTTGCGACCCACCGCGACGCGTGACGGACCGTCGACGATCGGTACGCCGATCAGCTCGCGGAACGCGCCCTCTTCGCGGAAGATGCAGGACGACGCATTGTTGAACGTCACCGTGGAATGCGCCGGCGTCGCGCGCGCGACCTGCCGCCAACTTTCCTTGTTGATCGCGGGCACCCCGCAATTGACGACGATGCGATGGCCGCCGGCGCAGAACTCGAAGGCGAGACACCCGGCATGCGCCTCCTGGCTCATCGCCATCGGCGGCGGCGTGCCGGTATCCATCAGCACCAGCAGATTGTTCTGCTTCAGCCGCTGGTAGCCGGAATGCGAGGCATTCGAGATCGGTTCGCCGCGCACATCGTCATAGGCGAGGATGGTGGCGATCAGGTCGGGCGCGGTCGGTCCCATGCCGTTGAAGAGCGCGAAACAGCCGTCGTCGTGCCGGAAGAAGCGCAGCATCGGCATCATCCGGTCGATGGCGTTCAGCAGTTGCGGCGGCGGCGGCATGTTGCGGCTGGCAAAGGCCTGTTTCAGCGGCAGCAGGTCGAGCAGGAGGTCGATGATCACGCCGGGATTGCGGCTGATATGCCCGCCATCGGGCAGCACCTGCTGGTCGAGTTCGTCGCCCAGTCGCCTGGTCACGGCCGGGATATGCCGCTCCTGGCTCGCCATGCACAGCGTCGCATAGGTGAGTGCGATCGTGACCTGCAGATGCGGCGCACCCTCACGGGCCTCCGCCGCGTTGTGCCGCAGGAAGCGCACCTGCTTGGTCAGGCTGCGCATGAACCGGCGATAGAACGCGGCGTCGACATCCTGCAGGATCAGCGGCGCCTGGCTGACCCAGGAGATCACGCGCCGCGCCAGCACATCGGCGCGCCAGGCGAGCGGATGCCACGAGCCCTGCAGCGTGATCCATTCGTCCACCAGCGCGCGGGCATTGGCGCGCGTGATGGCCGAATCCGCGGCGCGCAGATGGCGCAGCCAGCCGAAGCCGCATAATTCCGTGGCCCATTCTTCCGACGGCGGATTGAACTCGAACGGCGATCGTCCGTCACAGATCACCACCTTGCCGGCGAAGGCGAAGCGGCCGGAATAGATTTCGCTGGCGCGGGTGCCGTCCGCGGTGCGCAGGTCCTGCGGCGCAAGCAGAAGCCGGTCGGCCTTGCGCGGTATCAGGCGCCACGGCAGCAGCGGCAGATTGTTGACGCGGCCGCTCGCCCGGCGCAAACCCCGGCGCATCAGGATCAAGGACAGCCTGGTCCGCTCTCCGACCGTTACCCCCGCCATACCCCGCACTGGCTCCCCGTTCCGCAGCGCGCCGCCCGCGCGCCCGCGCCTCTTGATACCCCACGCAGCCTCATCCGTGCAGCATTGCGATCGCAGGCGCGGCGCGAAAGGATGGAGCAGGGCAGGACCCTAGCTCAAGCGGCTGATTCTGCGTCCCTCAATCGGTCACGATCTGGACGCGGAAAATGCGGCGGACGCGAGGCGCGCGACCGCCGCCATAATCGTTAACGGGTTGATCCGCCGAGCATTTTAGTCGGTACCCCGCGCTTCATCTTCCCCCCTCCCCGCCGCTCGCGGGGGAGGGAAAAGAGAGTGCAGCGCGTGTTGCGACCTACCGCCCCCAGGGACCGCCGGGACGCGGACCGCCGCGGCCGGCGCCGCCCCAGGGCCCTGCGCCCGATGCCGGAACGCTGCCGCGGGCGCGCGGCTCGGCGCCGGCATAGTTGCCTTCGCCGACCGAATAGCCGCCGCCACCGCCGCCGAAGCCGCCCTGTCCCATCTCCTGCGACAGCTTCTGCAGCGCCGCGATCCGGTTTTCGGTCGCCGGATGGGTCGAGAACAGGTTGTCCATCCGCTCGCCCGACAGCGGGTTGATGATGAACATATGCGCCATTCCCGGATCGCGCTCGGCGCGCTCGTTCGGGATCGCGTGCGCGGCGTTGGCAATCTTCGCCAGCGCCGACGCGAGCCACACCGGCTGGCCGCAGATCTGCGCGCCGAGCTTGTCGGCGGAATATTCGCGCGTGCGGCTGATCGCCATCTGCACCAGCATGGCGGCGATCGGCGCCAGGATCACCATGGCGAGCGTGCCGATGATGCCCATGCCGCCACCGCCATTGCTGTCGCGGTTGCCGCCACCGAAGAACATGCCGAACTGCGCCAACATCGAGATCGCGCCGGCGATGGTGGCGGTGATGGTCATGATCAGCGTGTCGTGGTTCTTGATATGCGCAAGTTCATGCGCGACCACGCCCGCGACTTCCTCGCGCGACAGGCGCTCGAGCAGGCCGGTGGTCACGGCGACTGCGGCATTCTCCGGATTGCGGCCGGTGGCGAACGCGTTCGGCTGCGCCTCGTCCATCATGTAGACCTTCGGCATCGGCATCTGCGCCCGCGCCGCCAGCTCTGCCACCATGTTGTAGAGGTCCGGCGCCGTGCGCGCGTCGACTTCCTGCGCGCCGGCCATGGACAGGACCATCTTGTCCGAATTCCAGTAGGTGAAGATGTTCATGCCGGCCGCGACCACCAGCGCGATCATCGCGCCGCCGGCACCGCCGATCAGATAGCCGACACCCATGAACAGGGCCGTCAGGCCTGCCAGCAACATGGCTGTCTTGACGTAATTCATTTGCTCCCTCCAGGCTCGGGGATGCTGCGCCATCGGCGCGCAATGTCCCGGCCGCGACAAAGGATGGGAACCCCTTAAGGTTCCTTCAAGACCGCGCGTCACTGGGACGCTGGGTCCACGCTGGGGAGCCGACGGTATTCGGCTGCACAACCGCAGATTGCGGTTGCGAATCGGAACGGCATATGGTCCTATAGGACCATGTTCCTTCAATCGAGATTATTGTCCGGGCCGCCTGTGGCCGTGCTGATCGGGCTGGTGTTCGCCGCAGGCTTTGCGGCCGGCGCGGCGTTCCAGGCGGGGGTGCCTGCAGTTACGGCGCGCGCGGCGGATGCTGTGCCGATGGAGCAGCGGCGCCCGGAGGCGCCAGCGCCCTCTTCACTTCAGGAGTTGCGAGTCGCCGCCGGCGGCCACCCGGCCGAGGTGCTGCGGGTCAATGACGGCGATACCTTCGAGGCGCGGGTCCATGTCTGGCCGGGCATGCAGGTGACCACCAAGGTGCGGTTGCGTGGCATCGATGCCGCCGAATTCCGGTCGCAATGCGCCGAGGAATACCGTCTCGCGACCGCGGCGCGCGATGCGCTGGCGCGGATGCTCGCCGAAGGCGGCGTTACCATCGGACGCATCGACTTCGATAAGTATGGCGGACGCGTTGTCGCGAATGCCGCGACGCGGAATACGCCGGATATTTCGGAGGCGCTGCTGAAGTCCGGATACGTGCGCGCGTATGACGGCGGGCGACGGGATGGATGGTGTGGGGGGTAGATTCATCGCTCATCGTAGGATGGGTTGAGCGCAGCGAAACCCATCACCTTTCGCCGAAACCGGACGTGCCGGTTGCCCCATCGCCGGCCCAGTCTTCAGCGTAAATGCCAAGCCTCACCATGCGATGAAATGACGAGAACGGCCAGTCTGCGACGCGTTTCACATGCCCATGCTTCACCGGATTGAAATGGACGTAATCGGCATGGCGCTCAAAATCCCGCTCGTCACGAAGCGTGTGCTCCCAATATCGGCGCTGCCAAATTCCGCGTTCGGTTTTGCGAGTCCGACTTGCCGAAACGGCTTCAGTCTTCGGTAACGCGCGCGAGAAGGCCGATTTGATCAGGCGCCATCGCGTTGCGAAATCCTGATCTGCGTCAGGCAACGTCCATATCGCGTGCAGGTGATCCGGTAGTATGACGATTGCATCGATCGTGAACGGATGTCTAGCGCGGGTTTCTCTGAACGCCGAAAGCAACAGCCCAATGTGATCGGTCAAAAGCCGCTCGCGGCGGTCGGCTAGGTTCACCGTGAAGAAATAACGGCCGCCCCGAATGAAATTGCGCCGATAGCCGGTCATCGAAGGAGATGGGTTTCGCTGCGCTCAACCCATCCTACGATGATCTGTGTTGGCACGCACCCCGCAACTCTCGATCAAGGATTATATTCCTTATTTCCGCCATCTTCCTCTGATCTATTCCGTCTCATCCCGCCTCGTCCAAGGGGCGTCTGATCAGCGTCATGAGACGCGGGGCGGGATGCGGTGGCCGTTGTAAGGCGCAAGACGTGCGTCGTGCAGCGGAGGCCCAAGCTGCGATGATCCGGCTCACCGGCCGTGGGTCACCAGCGGAGGATATCAAGAAAGTCCGCCCGGCGCTGCCGGTCAACGGTGTCTGTCCTCCGGGGTTGTCGCAGAGCAAGCCTAAAAACACCGCGCGCGGAACGCCGGATTCCTTTCGGCGGTCCGTGGTGACTATCGCTCATGCGCTTTCACACTTCGCGCATGGGGCCATGGGCTTTGGCTGAAAGCCCGGCGTTCCGCGCGCCCTTGGGTCTCCCAGGGGAAGGAATGCGAGTTGGAATACGGGCGCGCCCGCGCCGGCTAAAAAATAAGGGACTGCGGAGCTTTGCCTGCCGGAGCGTGGTGAGCCGCCACGCATTTCGCTTTCGCTCAACGCGCGCTACGAAGCCTCGGCAGGAGGAAACAACCATGAGCACCTACGTCCTCATCCACGGCGCCTGGGGCGGCGGCTGGAAATTCGCCCGCGTTGCCGAGCGTCTGCGCCAGCGCGGGCACGTCGTGTTCACCCCGACGCTGACCGGCGCGGCCGAGCGCTCGCATCTGCTGACGGGCGCGATCAATCTCGGCACCCATGTCACCGACGTGCTGAACGTGATCCGTTACGAGGATCTTTCCGACGTCGTGCTACTCGGCCATTCCTATGGCGGCATGGTGATCACCCAGGTCGCGGATCGGATTCCGGAGAAGATCGCGGCGCTGGTCTATCTCGATGCATTCGTGCCGGAGGACGGGCAGTCGCTGTTCGATCTCAACATCCCGGCCAACACCAAAATGTTTCTCGATCGCGCCGGCCAGAATGGCGGACTGCTGATTCCGCCGCCGCCGGCCAAGGCCTATTTCGGTGTCAACGACGCCGATGCGCCCCGTGTCGATGCGCTCGCGGCGCCGCATCCGGTCGGCACCATGATCGAGAAGGTCAAACTCACGGGCGCGTATCGCGGCGTGAAGAAAAACGTCTACGTGCACGGCGCGGTGCTGCCGCGCGAAAGTCCGTTCAAGGGATTCTACGAGGCCGCGAAGGTGAAGGGCTGGGACGCCCATGCGCTGCCCTGCGGACACGACATCATGCTCGACCGGCCGGACGAGTTGACGGAGATCCTCGACAAGGCGGGCCAGTGAATGGCGAGCCGATGATCGCGCGCGCCCGATCGCGCACGCTGAAAACAAAACGGCCGGAGCGTGAGCCCCGGCCGTTTGTGATCGTTTGCGATCGCTGTCGCGGACCTTGTCCGCGTCTGACGCCCCGAGAAACCAGATGCCGTTAGCGGGTCACGACCACGCGCGTGCCGTAGCCGACGCGATTATACAGGTCGAGAATATCGGAATTGTGCATGCGGATGCAGCCATACGACACGAAGCCGCCGATCGAGCCCGGCGCATTGGTGCCGTGAATGGCGTATTCGCCGCCGGACAAAGTGAGTGCCGCGGCGCCCATCGGGTTGGCGGGCACGCCGCCCGGAATGACGTCCGGCAGGCGCGGATTGTCGCGCTTCACCTCGCGCGGCGGCGACCAGGCCGGCTTGATGCGCTTGCCGTCGATATAGCGGGTGCCGAACCAGGACTTGCCGGCGCGGCCGACACCGACGGTATAGGCGATCGCCCTGCCGCCGCCGACGACGTAATAGAGCCGGCGCTGGCTGTGCTTGATGACCACCGTTCCCGGCGCATAGTCTTCGCGGAAGCTGACCGGTTCCCGCGCATCCGCGGGGCTGGCGACCGCAAACGAGGCGGCGACGACCGAAGCGGCGATCGAAAAGGCCAAGGCAAGGCGCATGACTTCATTCCCGAATTGCGAGTGGGGCGGCATTCTGCCCGAATTGCGCCGGAAAATAGCTTAATCCGCACGGCGGCAAAAGCGTGCGTTGGCAATAATGTAAAGGGTGTTGAAATTGGGCAACGGAGGTTATCCCGTTGCCGTTAGCGTCCCGGCAAGAGCGGTAAAGAGCTGTAAAGAGCCGTAAACGAGGCCCTAAGCGCTTGGCCGGTTCTGCCGGTTGTTGACCAGATCGTCGACCACCGCCGGATCGGCCAGTGTGGTGGTGTCGCCCAGGTTGGAGAAATCGTCCTCGGCGATCTTGCGCAGGATGCGCCGCATGATCTTGCCGGAGCGGGTTTTCGGCAGGCCCGGCGCGAATTGAAGGAGGTCCGGTGCCGCGATGGCGCCGATCTCCTTGCGGACCCAGGTGACCAGTTCCTTCTTCAGGTCGTCGCTGGGCGTTTCGCCGGCCATCAGGGTGACATAGGCATAGATGCCCTGGCCCTTGATGTGGTGCGGATATCCGACCACGGCGGCTTCCGACACCTTCGGATGTGCGACCAGTGCGGATTCCACCTCCGCCGTGCCCATGCGATGGCCCGAGACGTTGATCACGTCGTCGACGCGGCCGGTGATCCAGTAATAGCCGTCCTCGTCGCGCCGGCAGCCGTCGCCGGTAAAATACTTGCCGGGATAGGTCTTGAAATAGGTGTCGACGAAGCGCTGATGGTCGCCATAGACCGTCCGCATCTGGCCGGGCCACGAATCCGCGATGCAGAGATTGCCGGTGGTGGCGCCTTCCAGCACCTTGCCCTCCGCATCGACGATTTCCGGCTTGATGCCGAAGAACGGCAGTGTGGCCGAACCCGGCTTCTGCGCGATCGCGCCCGGCAGCGGGGTGATGAGAATGCCGCCGGTTTCGGTCTGCCACCAAGTATCGACGATCGGGCAGCGGCTGTCGCCGACCACGCGGTAATACCATTCCCAGGCTTCCGGATTGATCGGCTCGCCGACCGAACCGAGCAGCCGCAGCGACGCACGCGAGGTCTTCTTCACCGGATCGTCGCCGGCCTGCATCAGCGCGCGGATCGCGGTCGGTGCCGTGTAGAAGATGTTTACCTTGTGCTTGTCGATCACTTCCCAGAACCGCGAATTGGTCGGGTAGTTCGGCACGCCCTCGAACATCAGCGTGATCGCGCCGTTCTGCAGCGGGCCATAGACGATGTAGCTGTGGCCGGTGACCCAGCCGACGTCGGCAGTGCACCAGTAGACGTCGCCGTCGTGATAATCGAACACATATTGATGCGTCATCGAGGTGTAGACAGCGTAGCCGCCGGTGGTGTGCAGCACACCCTTCGGCTTGCCGGTCGAACCAGAGGTGTAGAGGATGAACAGCGGATCCTCCGCTTTCATCTCCTCGCACGGGCAATCGGCCGACACGCCTTTCGCGGCCTCGTCGTAATAAACGTCGCGGCCGGCCTTCATGTTGACGGGTGCGCCGGTGCGCTTCACCACGATGACCGACGTCACGCCGCCAGCCTTGTCGCAGGCAGCGTCGATATTGTTCTTCAGCGGGATCTTGCGGCCGCCGCGCAGCCCTTCGTCCGCGGTGATGATGACGGTGGACTTGCAGTCCTCGATGCGGCCCGCGATCGAATCCGGCGAGAAGCCGGCGAAGATGATCGAATGCACCGCGCCGATGCGCGCGCAGGCCAGCATGGCATAGGCTGCTTCCACGATCATCGGCAGGTAGATGGTGACCCGGTCGCCCTTCTTGACGCCCTGCGCCTTCAGGACATTGGCGAACCGGCACACTTCGGCATGCAGCTGCTTGTAGGTGACGGTCCGAAAATCTTTCGGGTCGTCGCCTTCCCAGATAATCGCGGTCTGGTCGCCGCGCTTGGCGAGATGCCGGTCGATGCAGTTATAGGCGAGGTTGAGCGTGCCGTCCTCGAACCACTTGATCGAGACATTGTGCGGATCGTAGGAGGTGTTCTTGACCTTGGTATAGGGCTTGATCCAGTCGACGCGCCTGCCCTGTTCGCCCCAGAATGTGTTCGGGTCGGCGACCGATGCCGCATACATCTCCTTGTACTTGGCGTGATCGATGAACGCCCGCTTCTGCCAATCGGGCGCAACCTCATAGATCTTGTCGGACATCTATCCCTCCCCGGCACGCTGCAGGGTTCAAACCGGTTTTCCTGAGCGTCTGTCTTGATTTGCCGCAAGTATGCGACAGGCCCTTGGGCAGCGACAAGGGCTTGTATGTTCCACTTTCGTCAAACCACTGCGCTATGCGTGGGAGAGCCCTGCGGAACGCTTTCCAGATATGGCCGTTAAGAGCCGTTGTGACCGACATCATATCCGCCGAAATACTGTCCCCCTCGATCGCTCCGGAGCGGCCGGTGCCGGCACGGGCCGGATTGCCGCGTTGGTCGGCCTCGACCGTACGACTGGCTCGGCGTTTGAAGCTGTCGCTCGTTCGGGTCGACGAGCTGACATGGAGCCGCCGCCGCTACGGAAAGTCCTACCGCTACCTGAACGCCGAGGGGCTCCCGTTGCGACGGAAAGACATTCTCGCGCGGCTGGCTTCGCTCGCAGTCCCGCCCGCTTACGAGGATGTACGATACGCGTCGGACCCCGCGGCACACCTGCAAGCCGTGGGTCGCGACGCCGCCGGCCGGCTGCAATACCGATATCACCCGGATTGGGACAGGCTCCGCGAGCTGCGAAAGGCGCGGCGGCTGGCGCGGATGGTCGATGCCTTGCCAAAGGTGCGGCGCAAGGTGGCGAAGATTTTGTCGGGCAGCCAGCCGACGCGGGATTTCGCATTGGCGGCGGTCATCGAACTGATCGCGCGGACAGCGATTCGTGCCGGCAACGAAACCTATACCCGCGTCAACGGTACGCGAGGTGCCACGACGCTGCTGAAATCCAACGTGTCGATTGATGGCGACTGCATCGTGCTGTCGTTTCGGGCCAAGGGCGGCAAGCAAGTCCAGAAGGAATGCGACGCCGAGCGCCTGGTGCATGCGGTCGGCGTCTTGAAATCGCTGCCCGGAAGCAGGCTTTTCCAGTACCGCGGCGGCGACGGCACGGTCCGGCCTGTGTCATCCGCGCAGGTGAATGGGTTTCTGCGCGACATTGCGGGGACATCGATCTCGCTGAAGGATTTCCGCACCCTGCTGGCTTCCGCCGCGGTGATGGACTCGCTTGCGCGCGTTCGGCCAGCCGACAGCGAAAGAAAGCGAAGAAAGCAGGTGCTGGATGCAATCCGCGAGACCGCGGAAGAACTCGCCAATACGCCGGCGATCTGCCGCAAGAGCTACGTTCATCACACCGTGGTCACGGCTTTCGAGAACGGCATTCTTGAAAAGTTTTCACGCACGTTGAAATCATGCCGCTCGGCTGGCGGGCGGGAAAAGGTGCTGGCTCAGGTGATTGCTGCGGCGGGCTAGACCCCGCCCATCTTGCAGACGACCTTCCACTCCGCGGCGGTGACCGGCTGCACCGACAGCCGCGACAGTTTGACCAGGGCCATGTCCTTGAGCTTCGGCTCGTCCTTGATTGACTCGAGCGTCACCGGCGTTTTCAGCGGTTCGCGGGCGGCGAAATCGACGACGACCCAGGGATCGCCGGCCTTGGCGGACGGGTCCGGATAAGCCTCGCGGACCACCTCGACGATGCCGACGATCTCCTTGCCGACATTCGAATGATAGAAGAAGGCGAGATCGCCCTTCTTCATCTTCTGCAAATTCAGTTTCGCGGAGTGATTGCGCACGCCGGTCCAGGCTTCGCCCTTCTTGCCGGACTTCACCTGCTGCTCCCATGACCAGGCATCGGGTTCGCTTTTGACCAGCCAGTAATTCATCTTTCAAACCTCTGCACGGACCGGGCGCGCCAGCAGGCGTTCGATCACGTCGTCCACACTTGCCTTGCCGTCGACTACATCGGCAACGGCCTCCATGATCGGCATTTCGACGCCGGCTTCACGCGCCATCTCATGAAGAACCGACGCCGTGAAGACCCCTTCGGCGAGCTTCTCGTTGCCGAGCGCCTCCAATGGCGACAGCCCGCGTCCGAGCGAAAGCCCGAAAGAGAAGTTGCGCGATTGCGGCGTCGAACAGGAGAGGATGGTGTCACCGAGGCCAGACAGGCCGGTCAAGGTTTCGGCCTTCGCGCCCAGCGCGCGGCCGAAGCGCATGATCTCGGCAAAGCCGCGCGTCGTCAGTGCGGCCGCAGCACTGGCGCCGAGTCCGCGGCCCGAAACGACGCCCGACGCGATCGCCAGCACGTTCTTTGCAGCGCCGCCGATTTCGACGCCGCGAAGATCGGTCGTATGATACGGCCGGAAGCTCGCGGAGCCGAGTGCCCGCGTCAGCGTGGCTGCGACCTTCTCATCCGCAGCGGCGAGCGTGACCGCGGTCGGCAAACCCTTGATCACATCGGCCGCAAAGCTCGGACCCGAAAGGATCGCGGGCGCAGCATTCGGCGCAGCTTCCGCGATCACTTCGGTCATGAACTTGCGGGTGCCGCGTTCGATACCCTTGGCGCAGGCGATGACCGGCATCCCGTTGGTGATCAGCGGCCCAAGCGCAGAGGCGACCTCTCGCAGTGCCTGGGCCGGGACGACCAGCAGGATGGCATCGCAGCGCGCGGCCTCATCAAGGCTCGCCGTGATCGCGATGCGATCGTCGATGCGGACGCCGGGCAGTCGCTCGCTCTGCCGCGTTCGGCTCAGCTTTTCCGCGGCCACGGCGCTGCGGGTCCACACCATCACATCGCGACCGGCCCGTTGTGCGGCGCTGGCAAGCGCCAGTCCCCAACTCCCGCCGCCGATAATGGAAAGCCTCTGATAGGGCATGGTCAGTCTCGCAATCCGGCATGCGCCACCGCTTCCAGCGGCCAGCGCGCGCGAGGGACGACATCGAGCGTGTCGGTCAGACCGGCCGCGAGCCGCTCGGCGCCGGCCCAGGCGATCATCGCGCCGTTATCGGTGCACAAAGCCGGCGGCGGCACGATCAGGCGGATGCGCGCTTCGCCGGCCAGACGCTGCAGCACGTCCCGCACGCTCTGATTGGCGGCGACGCCACCCGCCGCCACCAGCGCCTGCGGCGCTCCATAGCGCTCGGCAAACAGGCGTAGTCCGGCGCGCAGCCGGTCGTGGACCGTGTCGACCACGGCCTGCTGGAACGAAGCGCACAGATCGGCGACATCCTGATCGGACAACGGCGCGATCCGCTCCGCCTCGAGCCGCAAGGCCGTTTTCAGTCCGGACAGCGAGAAATCGGGTTCGCGCCGGTATTGCAGCGGCCGCGGCAATGCGAAGCGGTGCGGGTTGCCGCGCTGGGCCATCCGCTCGACCTGAGGACCGCCCGGATAGCCGAGACCGAGCAGCTTGGCGGTCTTGTCGAAGGCCTCACCAATGGCGTCGTCCATGGTGTTGCCCAGCAGGACATAGTCACCGACATCGCGCACGGCGACGATCTGGGTATGGCCGCCGGAGGCGAGGAACAGGCAGTAGGGAAAATCGACGCCATCGGTCAGCCGCGCCGTCAGGGCGTGCGCTTCCAGATGATTGACCGCGATCAGCGGGGTCTTGTGGACCATCGCGATGGCTTTGGCGGTGGTCAGCCCGACGATGACGCCGCCGATCAGGCCCGGTCCTGCCGCGGCCGCGACGCCGTCAAGCGAGGCGAAATCGCATTGCGCTTCCGCCATCGCCTGGGCGATCAGCAGGTCCAGCACCTCGACATGGGCGCGGGCGGCGATTTCCGGCACCACGCCGCCGAAGGCAGCATGCTCGTCGGTCTGCGACAGCACGATATCCGACAGAATACGTCCGCGTCCGGCGTGATCGCGCTCCACGATCGCAGCCGCGGTCTCGTCACAGGTCGTTTCGATGCCCAGCACGATCATCGGCTTGCAATCCTTGCCGGGACACGGCCCTATGTCGGCGCCAGAACGGGGCCTATTGGCAGTGGCCCGGGTTAGCATTGCGAGGTTTGATGGCGCAATCGGCTTCTTCCGCGCACCTGTTGCGGATCGGTACGCGCGGCTCTCCATTGGCGCTGGCGCAGGCGCATACCGTGCGCGACCGGCTGGCCGCCGCGCATGGCTGCGCGCCCGACGACGTTGCCATTCATGTCATCAAGACAACCGGCGACCAGATCCTCGACCGGCCGCTGTCCGAAGCCGGCGGCAAGGGCCTGTTCACGAAGGAAATCGAGGAGGCCCTGCTCTCGCACACAATCGACATTGCGGTGCATTCATCCAAGGATATGCCGACGGCGCTGCCGGACGGGCTCGCGCTGGTCGCCTATCTGGAACGCGAGGATGTGCGCGATGTCTTCATCAGCCACAAGGCCGCGACAATCGCCGACCTGCCCGTGGGCGGTCTGGTTGGAAGCGCGTCGCTGCGCCGTCAGGCTTTGGTGAAACGCTTGCGGCCGGACCTGCGGGTCGAAGTATTTCGCGGCAATGTGCAGTCGCGCCTGCGAAAACTCGGCGAGGGCGAGGTCGATGCGACGTTGCTTGCCCTCGCCGGCCTGAAGCGCCTCGGTCTTGAGGATGTTGCAACCGCGATCCTGCCGCTGGATGTCTTTCCACCGGCGGTCGGTCAGGGCGCGATCGGCATCGAGGCTCGCGAGAACGACACGCGCACGCTCGATTTGCTGGCGCCGATTGCGGATCGCGATACCGCGATTGCGCTGGATACCGAACGTGCATTCCTGGCGGCGCTCGATGGTTCGTGCCGGACACCGATTGCCGGTCACGCCATCGTCGAGGGCGATGCGTTGTGTTTTCGCGGCATGATCCTGCGCCCCGATGGCAGCGAGGTATTCGAGACTGTGCGGGACGGCGCGATCGCCGATGCAGTGCGCATGGGAGCCGACGCCGGCCGCGAGTTGAAGGCGAAGGGCGGGCCTGACTTCTTTACTGGCGGATAAAGACGTGCGGCTGTTGCTGACGCGGCCCCGGCCCGAAGCGGAACGCACCGCGGCGGCATTGCGTGCGATCGGGCACGAGCCGGTCTTCGCGCCAGTGCTCGAGATCGAAAACATTGCGGATGCCGCCATCGGTCCCGGCCCGTATGCCGCAGTGCTGCTGACGAGCGGGAACGCCGCGCGCGCCATCGCGAAGCATCAGGACCGCGAGCGTGTTGTGGCGCTCGATTGCTTTGCGGTCGGTCCGCAGACCGCGGCCGCGGCCCGGCTTGCCGGCTTTGCCAATGTCCAATCCGCCGGTGGCGATGGCGGCGACCTGGCACGGCTGATCGGGGAGCGGCAGGCCGGAGGAGGGCGCGCCGATCCACTTCTTTATCTTGCCGGCGACGATCGGGCGCGCGATATGGCCGCCGAACTCGCGCCCTACGGCTTGCGGCTCGATCTCGTCGTGGTTTACCGCGCCCGGGCCGCACGCAATTTTGCACCGGACGTGGCCGCCGCCCTGAAAGCGGGTGCGTTCGACGGTGTGCTGCATTATTCGCGCCGCAGCACCGCAATTTTCGTCGATTGTGTCCGGGCCGCCGGTGCCGAAGCGGCAGGCGCGCGCCTGACACATTTCTGCCTGTCCGCGCGGGCGGCGGAACCGCTGGCCGCGATTAACGCCAAATCCATTCTTGTTGCGCAAAAAATGGATGAATCGGCGATGCTGGCGTTGGTCTCCGCGTCCTAAGGTCAAGTTGCCGCAATGCCTCATCCTTAGTATCGAGAAACCACGGGAGCCGGGTTGCGGTTCTCGTCGTCTCGTCGCAGGAGACCGCGCATGGCCAATGAAAAGAACGATCCGAACAAGCCGGCCGGCGCGGCCGCGCAGCCTCAGAAGCGGCCGAATACCATCGACCTGACTGCCACGGAGATTAAGCCGGAACCGGCGGCGAAGCCTGAGGCGAGCGCTGAAAACAAGCCGCAAGCCAAGGCCGAGACAAAGCCCGACACCAAGCCCGAGTCGGTGGTCAAAACGGAACCCGTCAAACCGGCGGCTGAGCCGGCCAGCACACCGCCGCCGCGCGCGCCCGAAACCGTCAGGTCCGCACCGGAAACGGGCCACCGGGCAACCGGGAATGTTCCCCCGGTCGACGGTGATCGCGCCGCAGCGGCGCAGCCCAGCAGAGGCATGCCATGGTCGGTCATCGGGATCGCTCTCGCCGCTGCCGTGATATTTTTCGCGATCGGCATGGGGGCCGGCCAATGGCTGTCGAGTCGCGCGCCGCAAACGGGCGCGCTCGCCCCGCAGCCGGCCGTAGCGGCGCTGCCGCCCGAGTTGCAGGGCCGCATCGACAAGCTGGAGGCGCAAATCGGCGCGCTGCCGAAAGAAGACCCGCAATTGCAGGCGCGCCTCGCCAAACTCGAAGCGCAGCTCAATGCGCCGCGCGCCAGCGATCAGCAAATCGTCGCGCGCATCGTAGCCGCGGAAGCTGCCGTCAAAACGCTCGCCGACATGACCGCATCGCGTGAGAAGCGCAGCGACGATATCGCGGCGGTGGCGAATGAAGCCCGCGAGCGGGCATCGAGTGCGGCGTCCGCCGCCGAAGCGGCGCAGAAATCGCAAGGTCCGTCGCCGGAAGCGCGCGCCGATCTCGACGCGCTCAACACGCGGATTGCCGCCCTTGAACAATCGGTGCGCGATAGCCAGGCCGAACTCGCACGCCGCCTGTCCGCCGACGACGCCAAGGGCCGGTTCGCGATCGCGGCGCTCGCACTGCGCGATATGGTGGACAGCGGCACGCCGTTTGCCCCGGAACTCGCTTCGGCAAAATCCCTGTCAGGAGATGCTGCTGCATTCGCTCCGCTCGAATCGTTTGCTTCGTCCGGTGTGCCGAGTGCGGCATCGCTCGGTCGCGAACTCGCCGGTCTGATGCCGGCGATCTGGAAGATCGCTCGCAAGGATGAAGTGCAGCAGGAGACGTTCCTGGAGCGGCTCAAGGCCAACGCATCGAAGATTATACGCATCAGGCCCGCCGGTGATGTCGTTGGTGATGATCCGACAAGTGTCAGCACCCGGGTCGAAACCCGCGCCGAACATGCCGATATCCGCGGTGCGCTGGCCGAGCTCAACAAGTTGCCGCCGGATGCGCGTGCGCCGGCCGCGGCCTGGATCAAGAAGGCTGAAGCACGCAATGCGGCGATCGCGGCAGCGCGCAATGTTTCGCAGACCGCGCTGGCTGCACTGACCAAGCCGGGCTCCTGAGGCGATTACCTGATGGTTCGAGTCGTATTATTTCTTGTCGTTGTCGGGCTGATCGCACTCGCGAAGGCTTGGCTTGCCGACCGGCCAGGCGATGTCGCCATCAAGTGGCTTGGCTGGCATATCGAAACGTCCGTGATGGTGCTCACGGTGGGCGCCATTGCGCTGTTCGCGATCACGTTGCTGCTGTGGTCAATCCTGCGCGGTTTGTGGCGCTCGCCTGCACGGGTCTCGGCTGCGCTTCGCGACCGGCGCGACATGCGCGGACAGCGCGCAATCATGCGCGGATTGATCGCGGTCGGCGCCGGCGACGCCCGGGCCGCGCAACGCTATGCGGAGGAAGTGCGGAAGATCGCGCCCGCTGATCCGCTGGCGCTGCTGTTGACAGCGCAAGCCGCGCAACTGGGCGGCGACCGCAATGCTGCTGAAAATTCGTTCCGACGCATGGCCGGCGATGAACGCACCAAGCTGCTCGGGCTGCGCGGTCTGTTCATCGAGGCACAGCGTCGCGACGATCTCGCAAGCGCGAGCGCCTATGCCGAGGAGGCCGCGAAGATCGCACCGGCGTTGCCATGGGCCGGCAGCGCCGTGCTGCAGATCCGTTGCGCCAGCGGCGACTTCGCCGGTGCGCTCGACATGCTGGAGAAAAACCGTGCCGCCGGCGCGCTCGACCGGGCGAACTACCGCCGTCAGCGCGCCGTGCTGCTCACCGCACGCGCGCTTTCCCTGCAGGACAGCGAACGCGAGACCTCGCAGCCGCTGGTCCATGAGGCGGTGAAGCTTGCACCCGATCTGGTGCCTGCAGTCGCGCTGGCGGCGCGTTATCTCGCCGAAGGTGGCGATCTGCGCAAGGCGACCCGCATGATCGAGCGCGCGTGGGAGGTCACGCCGCATCCCGATCTCGCCGAGACTTACGCCTATCTGCGCTTCGGCGATTCCGCCCGCGATCGACTCACACGGGTGCGACGGCTTGCGGGACTTGCGCCCAGTCATGTCGAGAGCGCGCTGGCGCTCGCACGCGCGGCAATCGATGCGCGCGAATTCAGCGAAGCCCGCAACGCTCTCTTACCGTTCCTCGCGCAGCCCACGCAACGCGTGGCCCTGCTGATGGCCGATCTCGAACAGGCGGAGTTCGCCGACGAAGGGCGCTCGCGCGAATGGACGGCGCGCGCCGTCTATGCAGCGCGCGATCCGGCCTGGACGGCGGATGGATTTGTCTCCGAGCAATGGATGCCGATGTCTCCGGTTTCCGGCCGTATCGATGCGTTCGAATGGAAGGCGCCGGTTGCCGCCATCGCGTCGGCGCCTGCTGCCGATGAGGTCGTGGCGGAGCCGGAACCGGCGCGTCCGGTCATCGAGGCTGTTCCGGCACCTGACCCGGCGCCACCGCCTGCTATTCCAACCGCGGCTCCGGCGGCACCCAAGGCATCGGCGCCGGCTGCTCCGCTACCGCCCGCAGCCCCTCGCGCCGTCACCGGAGCACGCGAGGTGCCGGAATCGGTCGTTCCGATCGCCCATGTGCCGGACGATCCCGGGCCCGATCCGGACCAGGAACGCGAGCCGCTGCCGGACTCGACATCCAGTTCGCCTGGCTGGAAGCGGCTGTTCTTTTTCTGATCAGGCGGGACTGCGCCTTGAAAAAAGAGGGTCAGGCGGCTATCAGGAGCGCCTTACCGCATTGCAGTGAGCCGGCGTAGCTCAGTGGTAGAGCATCCGCTTCGTAAGCGGGTGGTCGGGGGTTCAAATCCCTCCGCCGGCACCAAAAAAACCCAATAAAATGCGATAGCCTCGAACCGGGCGAGGGGGCGTTTGTGTCTGGGGTCGATCTGGGGTCGGTCGACTAGAAGCGTGTCCGCCGCCGGCGGTCGATTTTCGCAGGAGGACCCTACACGCGTTGAATCGGGAAGGGGCTAGGTCGGAGCCTCAGAAGGCCCTAGCCCTCGCCGACGGGGCGGTTTCCCGGCACCCTAAGCTGATCTTCTTAGCACCCGTCGATTGAAGAACGCACGCAGCCTGCGGAGCCTTTTGGCTCCGCGAAGAGACGGTACAATTGGGCCTGCTGCAGTGGCAACCAGATGCATCTCCATATCGCATTGCACGCATCGGAAAGACTGAATTTCGTTGCCGTCATTCGGTTCTCGCCTGAAGCAATGGGCGTTGCCACCACATGCCGCACAAGCCACCGCAGGAACGAGATGTGAGAATGCGAGTCCAATGGGAGTATCTGGCATGGTGCTGTCGCAATACGCAAAAGGAAAGGCGAAAGCACAAACCGGTCTCTCAGCCACCGACGCCTTGTAGGGTCGATATCGGTGATGATGGAACTCTACACTGATTTGTACGCCACGCGTGTGTTCAAATACACATAGGTGATGTGAATTACGCGTATTCCACTTCCCATTGCTTACACGTCTAAGGCCGCTCCGACGTGCTTTTGGAGGTCGGAAAGGGCGTAAGGTTTGGGAAGAAAAACCGCAACATCTATTAGGGCGGGCTTGGGCCGTGCCGACGTCACAATAACACGAACCGGCGGCCAACGCTTTCGGACAGCGTCCGCTAATTTGGCGCCGTCCATGGAACCCGGCATATGGATGTCGGTGAAAACCAGCCTAATGTCCGGGTAGGTCTCCAACAGCCGGATTGCCTCATCTGCGTCTCCGGCTTCAAGCGTCACGAATCCCGCTTCTTCGAGGGCGTCGACCGCAACCGCCCTTATTAGGAGCTCGTCCTCCACGACAAGAACCACTGCACCCGTACGCATCGTGCCACCGGTCCAAACTCTCGGAACGAGTGTAGAAGCGGTGGCGTCGCGAAAAGTTCACCACGCATTTTCCTCAACTCATCATTGCCGTCCCAGCAACAAAAAGGCCGGGCAACGAGTGCCCGGCCTTAAGCCTCAAACGGCCCGCCGTCGGAACCGCTACTGTTGCGGCTTCGGCGACATGTCCATTCCTTTGTGGGGGTCGTCGCCTTGCGTCCCGCCGGGTCGCATCATCGCCATGCCGCGGCAACACGGACACATCCCCATGCCGCCCTGCGATTGTTGTTGGGGCTGGACCTTCATTCCGAATGGGTCTTCGGCTTGCGTCGAACCCGACGGACGGCCGCACATCATGCCGCCTTGCCCAGTCGATTGCGCTTGCTGACCCATGCCCATGCCGCCGCACATAGCCGACGCTGGGGCGGTGCTCAGAATCAGTGCCAGTGCCGAACACGAAAAGAGAAATGAGCGCATTGCAAATCCTCCGTCTGAGCTATCAACCTATTCCACATGTCGGAGCGGCGGGTTCACGTTCCTGTCAATTGGAACACTGACGCGGCTTGGCGACTCGTCATAAACTTAGACCATAGGGCACGCCACTCGCCGCCGACCGCGCGGAGCCGGTGCCCCATGCCTCGAACCCGAACCGATTACATCGGCACCCTTGCGGAGCTTCGGCGTGCCGTCCCGTGGTTCGTCATATGGTGCGAAGGCAAATTGCCCGGCGGCTATCAGTGCATGCACTCCGGCGCTTCAGCGGTCGTGCCGCACATGATCCGGCTCGGACCGGATGCGCCAATATACAGAATGCTCGCCGCCTTCCGCTGTACCGAGTGTGGGCACAAGGGTGCGTCGATGATGCATCCGAGTTGGGGGCTGGACAATCGCGGTGCGCTGTTTCCAACCTTCCCGGCTAATCAGGTTAGTGTCGCAGATGATGCGAGCACGAATAGAATCGGCAGAACCATGAAGCACGGCTCGGCCGCGATTCGTGTCAAGTATGTTCGCCCACAACGACTCTAGGGTTGTGAAGAGCCGGGACAAGCATACCGCCGGTTGACTCGGAACTCCGAATCCATCCGTAATCAAGCTGACAAACGAAGAGCCGCCAGTTGACGCTGGCGGCTCTTGTTTGCCCGCGCAACCCAATAAGCCGGGCTGCGGGCCGAGGCAGTGGTGAACACCCGGATTACAATCCGGGAATGCCTTCAGGTCAAGCCCGGCTCCTAAGACGGAGCTATTTCAATGGCGCAATACAAGTATGGTCAACATCTTAATCAGAGCGACCATTCAGCTTACGATTCCAAGTACAAGCCAGGGACGGTGGTCAGCGACTCCGGCATCTATCGTTGTGTAAATTGCGGGGATGAAATCGCGGCGAATAAGAACAATCCGCTGCCGCCGCAAAATCATCATCAACATCAGGACCGGAGCAAGCCAATTGAGTGGCAGCTCTTGGTCTTCGCGCAACAAAAGCCTTAACAGAATGCGCTGCGGACGCGGTGTTGTGCGCCCGCAGCGCAACTACGTTTCATAGGCGACAGCAATTTGTAAGTTCAGCGTCGAACGCACCATTTTTCAGATGCGTGTGTCGATGGGAGCAGCGAATGAGCAATGTCACACGCCGTGCGTTGAGAGTTTACGCCGCGCTCTCCGAGTTGCGCGGCCCGGATAGCGATGTACTTGACGCTCTCATTCCATTCTTCGAGCCAATATTCGTGCTCATGAATGGGAAGGTATGGAATCCGCATACCTTCTCTGCCGGCGTTCGGAAACTATATCGCTGGCGATTCACTGGCGACATTGCGGCGAGCTTCGTTCCGAGGCTGGAGCGTAAGGGAATTTTGCGCCGACAGGCCAAGACGGTCGGGAACCAAGCAATCTGGACCGTGCATTACACCGACTCCAAAGCCGATGTGACTCCGCCTGCAATCGTGACGGCGTTCGAGCAAATCATAGATGAATTTGAAAAATTCCCTCCGCGTGTGACAGACCTTCTCTCGTACAAGAAATCGCGCGATGAGTTGAAGGAGATTCTGATTCGATTCTTAGTCCTAATGGACGCGCAGGGTCAGGGTGCATATGCGCGACAACTCGGAGACTTGGAGCCAAGCGGCGAGGCTGGCGAGTTGGTATCTAAACTAGAGGAGGGCGAAACGGGCCTCGACCCGAACGATCGGTACATGTGTGCACGTTTCGTTAGGCATCTAATGCGCCGACGGCAAGAGTTCGCGCCGCATCTCATACGGCTTTCCTCTATCGCCTTGTTGGCGGAGGTCGTTGAAGATTTTCTGAAGCCGACACATACAGAGAATAAGACCGACCTAACCGTAATACTTGACGCGCCCATGGCGTTGGATTTCGTCGGTTGCTCTGGCAAAGCCTTGAAAGATGACATCGTTACAGTAGTCAACGCGTTGCGGAAGATTGGCGTTAGCTTCGTTGTGTTGCCGATTAGTTGTGTCGAAATGCAGCGTAACTTGCGAAGCATGATGGGGCTGCCGCCCGAGCAGCGCCGCGGCTACACTCACAACGCCATGATAAGAAAAGAAGTCTCTGCCGAATTTGTCTCAGCGGTCGCAAACAATCCCGAACGTGCATTAGATAACGCAGGGGTTACAGTTAGACCGCTGACCTTGGACAGCTTTCCGGGCGCTCACAGATTCTTCACCGCAGAACACTACGAAGATTTTTTGGGCTCGGTTTATTGGGGCAACTATGTCCCAGCAAAGGAGCACGACACGACATGCGTCACGTTGGTGATGCGGCTTCGCGAGGGTCGGCATAGCAGCGACGTTTTCAAGAGTCGCTACGTTATGGTCACGAGGAACGGTTCGTTCGTCAGCCATGCACGAAATTATTGCCTGCAGAACCGCATGATAAACGAAACTCAGGAGGGCCCGATTATACATGCGCGAGAGCTAGCAACGACGGCTTGGCTAAGAACTGGCTTAGGTGCCGACGAAACGATACCGCGCGGACATCTAATCGCTACATGCGAGAGGGTCTTGCAGATGCGACCCGAAGTCAGAAACGCGCTTGCCAACCATCTTGCGCAGGTCACCCCAGAACGGTTGGAGCAATTTAATCTTCTGATGCAAGACGCTCGAAGCGTCCAAAAGCTTGCTGACGAGACGCTCAATAACGAGGAGTTCGTCACAGCAGAAAGCGCTGAACACCTACTCAACGTCATGCGTGAGGCGACAGCAGAAGAACTAAAGGAAAAACATCAGGCCGAGCTTGAGGCTGAACGGGCAGCAGCTTCGTCAGAAATATCAAGCCTAAATGAACAAGTAGGTCGATTGCGTGACGCGGAGTCGCGGTCTCTCGTTTTGACTGAAAACCAAGTAAAGAACGCCGTAACGGCGGTCAATCGAAGCGCACGCAATACGGAATGGGTCGCTGCAATTGTGTTGCTCCTGCTTGGAGCGGCGGGCGCTGTAAATATGGCAACGGGCTTCTTTGAGGGTTCTCCAATCTGGAACGTTATCCTGATTTTGTTCGGAGTGGCGAGTTTCGTTCGGTTGCTATTCGGTTTGCTAGAGCGGCCGATGCCGGGCGTAGCTACGGCCCTGAATTACTATTGTCGTTGGTCGGCGAAGCGCCGCCTAAAAAGTCTGGGCCTGGACTCAAAATTGTCTCGTCTCGAATTCAAGAGTGGACGCGCGGTCCTTTCGGACGAACCCGCGGTTATTGAGCCGCCAGTGCTGCCCCGTGACATTACACCGATGAAGCGACCTGAACTTCCGCTCAGATGACGAGGCTCTAGTTGTGTTTCTGTTTGCGCTGTTTCGCGGCGTCCGAGGCGGCGGCGATATATGCACCGCAAAGTTCAAATGCGCCAGCGGCTGTTTTTGTGTCGTCTAAACTTTCAGCGTGTTTAGCTTGCTCTGGTGTTAGTGCAGCATGGTAGGCCTTTCGTAATTCGGCCAGCTTGGCGTAAATTTTAGTTTGATCAAACGTATGTGCAATCTTGTTACGGAGTTCATTAGCAGCTTTTAGCACTTGCCAAATTTGCGCATCAATTTCTGGTGGATTCAACAGTTGGCATTTGTCAACTTTGCCTTGAAAGGTGCCTCGCTTGCTCCTGCCAGCAACGGCCAAAAACTCATTTATGAACTGTTCGACGACAATGTGATTTTGCAACACAGTCAGAATTAACTCGTTGATTTGTTGTCGGCGCTCGAATAGCTCCTGCAAGTTCGCCCTTAGTTTCGGGTCGTCCGCCTTCATTAGTTCTCTCCGTGATGCCTTAAACGCCGCTCGGCGTTGACAGGTCGCGATTAATCGCATCTACTGTGCCCGCTAGATGGACTAAGAAGCAAGAATGCCCGGCGAACGGGTCGCGACGAACGGATAAGCGGCAACGATAGCCCGCCCCCCCATCGGCACCCCTGAAGCAACAGATACGCTGACAACTATTCGGGTCAGCCCTCACAGCTATTGGAGTGTCGTCATGACAAAGTTTGCGCTTGTGAATGGCGTTCGGAGCGAGGCCAAGCCGGACGTTCGCGGCGAATGCGAGGACTGCCGCGGAGCCATGGTTTCAAAATGCGGGACGCGCCGGATTTGGCATTGGTCGCACTTTGTCGAAGCGCGACTGTGACTCTTGGCACGAGCCCGAAACCGTTTGGCACCGTGCGTGGAAAGACAATTTTCCAACTGACTGGCAGGAGATTTCCCTTCGAGCGCCGAGCGGAGAGATACACAGGGCGGACGTAAAAACTAAGGGCGGCTGCGTAATTGAATTCCAACACTCACCACTGAGTGTTGCTGAGCGGCAATCGCGCGAAAACTTTTATGGGAATATGGTTTGGGTCATTGACGGTTTGCGGACAAAGAGAGCCAAACGCAATTTCTTCGATGCGCTCCGTTCGCGTCGGGCCATTGATCAGAGCAGGTTCGTCTACGTCGTTGCGTTGCATGAATGCAGTATTTTAGAAGAGTGGTCGGGAAGCGGCCGCATCGTCTTCTTTGACTTCGGCGAATGGGAATCGGGCGTAGATTTGTTCGCTAACCGAGTACTCTGGAATTTGAGCCCGAAAAGCCCCAAGGGTCAGGCTTTGCTGCAGCCCATTCCGGTCGAGACCTTCATTAAAGAGCTCTCGGATGGCTCGCCCTTCCAAGAGCGGGTCATCGAAGTTCCGGTCCCTCGTCAGTCGCCTCAGCCTCTCTCCGGCTTTCAGCGACATATGGCTTTGATGCAACGGAGACGGCGGCGATTTTGACTACTGAAGGATCGTCGGGCCAGCCGAGTTTTTGAATCTGATTCAGATTTTTGCACGGCGCGGAAGTTCGCCCGCATAGCATTCTAACGAGACCGGGACCCGAAAATATTCCTACGTCAACTCTGCGTCCAGATCAGGAGCGTGGCGCAACAATTAACCGCTGATGAATGGATCATTGTGGCCGCCTACACTTCATTAGAACTATTGCGGCCACCGCGGGCGAAGGGGTTCTACAGCGGATTAGTTGTGAAAACCAAAAATACATCTTGGACCTCGGAGGAAGAAGCGATTCTTGTCCAGTCGGTTCGTGACGGGGTAAGCCCTGCACGTCTCTCGGTACGCCTTCGGCGCTCCGAAGGAGCCGTCAAGCGGCGCATTCGCGAACTCGGCCTGTCACGATCGGGTGTCGGCCCGGAACGGGCAGCTTCGTCTCACATTCGCGTTTCCGTTGACCCCATTGCACAAGTTCAGCGGTGGCTCAGTGCATGTAGGTCCGGTGACCTGGGCTCCTGCCTTGAGTTCTATGCGTCGGAAGCGACGCTGGAATGTGCTTGTAGCGGTCCCGCTGTCTATGCTGGTCGCAGTGCGCTTAAAGAATATTGGCGCCCGAAGCTCCAATCAAACTTACCGGGCAGGTTCTCGTTGATTAGAACGGCTGTTGAGGGCGAACGGGTGACGATTGACTACCTCAGTTATGAAGGTAAGCCCGTGCGTATGATTCTGTCATTCGACGAGACCGGAGCCATCGCCCACTCTAAGTGCGGCCCACACAAGCGCGATAAGGCCCGAGGTCTGACGAAGCATTAGCTTCTTTCAACACTCGAAAAATTAATCGGTATCTCGCCCGCCAAAGCGTTACCGCCTTCGAGGGGGTCACGCACTCTTGCGCCTAGGGGGTAACGCGACTTGTCTTATTTCATGGGCATAACTTGCACGCCGTTACCCCCGATACCCCCGTTGCCCCCATTCCCTGTAGAGTGCTGGCGTAAATGCCATATCCCGCTCTGATAATCCGTATCTCCCGTCGCGGTGCTTTTCCATTAGAACTCTATAGAGAATAGGGGGTAACAGGGGTAACACCCCTAATTAATGCCGATAAAATCAGGCGAAACCCGTTACTCCCCTTGGGGGGAACGTGGGGGAAACGGGGTAACGCTATTCAGCCTCTTCAAGCTCTAGAGCATCATGTGAGACATAAGCGTCGGGTGCCGTGCCGTTTACGAACAAACGGTGCCACGGCTGCGGGCCTTTCACATAACCCTTCATGGAAATGCCGTCGGCACGGATTTGCCTTCGAACCCATCCTAGATAACGCATGCTGGCGCCCATCCGGTCGTTGACGACTTGCGTTCGCAGGCCGGGCACGGTCAGCCCCAGAATCTTCCAAACGTCTTCGGACGTGATCTTGCCAGCGGCTCCGCTCAGCACGTTCGCCAGCGTATCCGTGAACGGGTCGGATTTCGCGTCGGTACGGGCCGTCTGGGCGGCCGTTGCAGCGGCATATAGCGACGGATCAAGTCGCGTCGCGTCTCCCCATGCCTCCCGGCATGCCGCCTCGCCCCACAGCTGTTGCAGGTCGGCCCGGAGCCGATCTAGGTCGAAGCGGTCGACTTTCACGGGCCAGAATCGGCGGTTGCCGGTCCGGTCGCGCAAATAGTTGTCGGCGTTCGCCGTGCCGTAAATCACGAATTGCCGCGGGCGTTCGGTAGTCAGTCGCCCATACGCCAGGCGGGCGCGGTCAACCTGTCTCGATAGCTGGGCCTTTACGTGGTCAACGTCGGCATTCCCCATCCCGTGCAAGTCGGCGCATTCGACGATCAGCTTTCCGGTGACCGCTTCAATGGTCCGCTTGTTGTCCGCGTTCAATGGCAGCGAGTCAGTAAACCATTCCGGCCGTATCGCCAGCACTTCGAGGGCCGAACTTTTGTTTTTGCCTTGCGCCGATTCCAGCACCGCCATTTCGTCGAACTTCGCGCCGGGATTACGGATGCGACGAACGGCGGCAATCAATGGCAGGGCCGACGCCGCGCGATTGAATGGCGAATCCTTCGCGCCGCCGTAGTCAATCAAGAGGCGGTCGAGTCGCGCCTTGCCATCCCATGCGGATTGCGCTTCGTCGAGATAGTCGCGGACCGGATGAAACGACCGGCGCCGCGCATAGTCGAGAATGACGGTCGTGAAAAAAGATTTCTCCGGCCGGAAGTGAAAGCGCGCGTCGACCTTAAGCCAGAGCCGATCTAACGCGGCGTCGTCCAGATACGGGCCGAAGCCCTTCAGGCCCTCAATGCGAATCTTGTCGGCGAATTCGTCATAGCTGACCGAAGCGCCCAGCGTGTCGATTGCCATTCTGACGTTATGCTGACTCGCTGCAACGATGTCGCCTTTCTTCGACCGGTCGAACTCCGGTTCGGCGTCGAACTCGAATTCGGTGTTTGCAAGGTCGACCTCTTCGGCAATGAACGGGATATCGTCGCCGAAGGCGTCGGCCGCGGACTCGGTCGGCAAGAGCAAATCTTTTCGCTCCGCCTTCACTAGATGCCGATTCAGACTCGCAACCGTCACGCCCTCGTCGCGGTCGGCGTGAAGCGAGTCCCAGCGGTGCCCGATTTCGTCGGCCGCGTCGGCGTATTCAGGATCGGCGGTCGACCACGCGACGAACTCTTGTCGGCCCTCGCCGCCGGTCGCATGGTGGCAAGCCATCATAAGCTGTAACCAGTCGTCATGCGCCCGGAATTTCTCCGGGTTCAAGCCTTCGAGCGCGGCGGCAAGCCGCGCGGGCGTGATATGCCCTCCGCCCTCCGATGCCTCCCGGACCGGCCGCGCGATGGCCCCCAGCAGCCCAGCGGGCACGTCTGGCGCGTCGGCGAGGTTGTCACGCTCCCATTTGTAGAGCTTGCCGTTAGGGTGCCGGGAGCCGGGCGCAACGATCTGACGGCCGACGCTCTTGAACTCGACCCCGGCATAGCGGCGCGGGTCGAATTCGTTCGGTTGCTCCGGGTCTTCGTCATGCTGGAGCGTATCCAGCAGCTTCACGCCCGCGGGCTTGCGGAGAAAGTAATGCCGACCGCCGGAGCCGGTCCGTTGGCAGGGCCACGCGTCCGGGTCTAGGCCGAAGTCTTCGCAGAGCTTCGCAAAGCCTTCGTCGCCGCCGTTGCGCGGGTCAATGTCGATCACGACCCAGTCGTCAGGAATACGGGCGCCGATGTTCCAGCCGTTCGCGGCGCATTCGGCAATGACGGCGGCCGAGTCATAGTCGCGCGTCGTCCAGTTGGAGTCGCGCGGAGCCTTGCCAAGCTCCCGGCGGAGCGGCTTTCCGTCCTTACCCAGCACGGCGACGCCGTTGCGCTTCACGGTCCGCTTGGCGTCCCATTTATGCAGCGGAATCGCAGCGAAACCGACTTTAATGAGAGGCTTCAGCGTGTCTTGAAACCGGTTTTTGCCGGTGCTATTTTGTCTGGGCATTGCTCGACTCTCCAATCGACGCATTACAGTCTGAAACCCGGCCGGTTCGCTCCCGCGCCGGGTTTCGCTTTTCTGACGCTTCGAGACGCGTCGCTAGGTATTCGACCCAATTCAGCAAAAACGACTCGCGGTCGATATCGTCCTGCGAATAGAGCCAAGAGCGAACGGCCGCGCGGTTGTTGGCTAGGTCGGCGCCGCGGATCAGGTCATAAGGGCGCAAACGCTCGATTCCGAGCGGCCAATAGACGCGCCACAGTGCCGGTGGAACATGGCGAGTTTCTTTGCGTTTGCGTCGCATCACTGACTCTGCCTTCCCAGCCCGCCGCGTGCTACAAGACGTAGCGGGCCTTCACTTTCTCAAAACTTCACAATGTCCGTAAAAATGTTGCTGGGCGTGGTGGTGATAGGTTTGCGGCGGACTACCTTCGGCCGCGGCAAACGGTCGATTGTGTCGCGGTCATACGTGTTGTCGTCGCGCGGCTCAGGGTACTTGCCGGAAATGACATGCGCCCAAAACTCTTTCATGGTCAGGCCGAGTCGCGCGGCGGCTTGGTAAGGCGTGACAGTCACAGCCGGGCCAGCGGTTAGCGCGCGTTCCTCTTCTGCCAATCGTGCGGCTTGTGCCCGCTTCGCCTCTTCTCTGCGTTGGCGTCTGTCTTCAGCGGCAATCCGCGCGTCTTCGGCCGCGTCTTCAGCGGCTTGCCGTTCGTCCCATAGCCGGTCGAACTCGCGTTCCGCTTCGTCGCAGGCGCCCAGATACGCCACATAAGCGGCATCGCAAGCCGCGCGGCACGCGGCCTCAGCGGCTTTTTGATCCGCCTTATACTTTTCGTCGATAGCGAGATTCCGCGCTTTCCATGCTTTACCCGCCTTCTCATGGGCGGCGTTGTACGCATCAGCGTATCCAGCGTCGGTCCGGCCCCGCGGCTTTATCGTCGCGCTGATAACCTTTTGTTCGGCCGTCAATTTCGCCTGTGAGGCTTTGAGTGCCGCTTTGTGATCAGCGTCATTTGAGTCGTACGCCGCGTCGAGAACAGCCTCGGCAACGGCTCTTGCGCCGTTGTAAACCTCTTTGGCAGCGGCAATCGCGGCGTCCCGATCAATTTCGAGTTGGTCCTTAGCCATGGAATCGACTCCTTATCCGGTCACGCGGCGCTGGACGTTGCGGATTGTTGGAAGGCGTTCGAGCGCGCGAAGCTCATTCAATGAGAACCGGCGGCCCGGATGCTCTTGAATTTGCCCTTCGGCTGCGACTGTCAAAACGAATTCGCCACTCTTGCCGATCTCATTCGCCGCGGCGGCGAGCGGGATCAGGTATGAATCTTTCTTGTAATTACGCATGGTCGAGTCCTTTCCGTTGATTGACCCGCTCCCGACCGGAGTCTGACCACAAACACAGCCGGGAGCGGGGTTTGCCCATCGCCCGTCTGTCAACCCTACGAGTCAACGGGCGGCGAGCGTGTTGCCGTCGGTTTCCGACTTCGGCAGCAGAGCCGACGGCGGGCCGACCTTCGGGCGTTCATACCTGCTTGCGCTTCGCCCTATGCCGGTTTCCGTTTGTTGAATTTCGCGTACACGGCCGCGGTGTCGATTTCATCGAACGACTTCGGCCGACGCGCGCTCACGTCGCCGTCGTCGCCGTCGTCGACGAAGTCCGAAAAGTCGTCGCCGTCGTCGCGTGACGCCGTGACTCCGCCGGTGCGAGCGCGTTCGTCGTTCGTCACGCCGCGCATGCGGCGCTCCGCAGCTTCAATCATCTTCAGTGTTTCCGGTTTCATTGTCTTGACTCCCATAGGTTCGAGGTTGCCCGCACTAAGCGGCTTCGGTCGCCAGCTTGCGGCTTGCGATTGCGTCGGTGTCCGGCTCAATACCCAGCACGGCATTAAGCGACACGGTATCGGCACGGAGCGGAACGAAGACGCCCTTCGCTGCGAGCGCGCGAATGACTCGGCCCTCTTCAATTTCCAGCTTGTCGATTTCCGCGCGGAGCTTCTGAATCTGTTTCTTGCGCTGGGCGTGCGACAGCGGCTTTTTGCAGTCGAAGGCGTGCAGGTCGCCGATTTCCCGAAGGCGATTTTCGCCCCAGGACAGAATCAGTTCGCGCAAACTCAGCAGCCCGATTCGCTCAATGTTGATTGTGGGGCTGTATGGAAGCAAATCGCCCCTTTCGTTGTAGTCGACATGAAAAAATCCGCCGAGTCCGGTAGTGCCCGCCTTGTTTTTCAGTTCGGATTCGATCCGACGCTTGAAGGCTTGGAACGCTTCGACGACGGTCAACGGCGCCTTTTGCGCGGCTTTGATGGCGGCATTCGCGGCCGTGATCTTGCCGCGGACGCCTTCCAAAGCGTCAATCGTCGCGTTGGCTTCAGGCAGCGGCGCGCCGGGAATATCACGGTGCGGAACGTGCCAGCGTTTCCGCGCGTGATCTTCGCCTTTCTCTTGCCATGACAGAGTCCGCGACTTGGCGCGGGCGTCGCGTTTCTTTTCCGTCGCCTGTTGATGTTTGTCGAGACGGGCTTTCTTGCTATCGCGGACCGCCTCTTGCGACTTCACGAATTGCAGGTCTTTCGACGTTGCGTTCGGCGCGTCGTCATAGGCGCGCTGGACGGTCCGCAAATGATTTTCTGCTTCCATAAGTTCACGGGCGAGAACTTGTTGCCGGTCGGCGTCGACGCGTTGTTCGTCGCGAATGCGGTCTTCAGCCGCGCGCCATTGCTCAACATAGTCGCGCGCCGCTAGCGGCAGGTTGCTGAAAACCAACGCTTCAGCATCGGCGACCATATGAGCGGGATTGGTTTCGAGTTTAGACATTGCGTCTGCTCCGGTTCGTTTGAAACTCGAGCGATAATAGTGGCGCACGTCTAAGCGTTCACGGATTCCAATCGGGCATTCGAGTCCACCTTCTTCGCCGCTCGCCAGTAACGCGCCATCGTGTCAACGTCGTATCCGCGTCCCGGAGCTTCAGCGGCGGCTATCCTAATAGATTCGGCTTCGTCGACGCCGTCGGCTATAAGCTCCCGAATGCGCGCAATGGCCTTGGCTTTGGTATCGACCTTTTGCCCGCCGCGCTTGCGCTTGCGCCCGAATAATTCATCGCACCGCGTCCGATATCGCGTCTCTTGTTCGGCGGTCAGTTTGTATTGGTCGTGAACGCTCATTGCTTGCAAGATGCTGGAATAATGCTCGAACAATTCGAGCAACGCATTCCATGCGCCGTCCGATATGGTCTCCCGCGCGTTCATGCATCTAGCTCGAACGTCGGCAACGGACTGCCGCGCCGGGCCTCGATCACGCGGCGGAGCATGACAGCAGCGGCTGGTTCGCCTTTGCCGGTCAGTATCGCGCGGACCGCGTCGGCCGCTGGGCCGGTCGCCTTGTTGATGCGGCGGAACGTCTGGGCGAGCGAACTAGCGGTTGCGTCGGCCTTTATCACGCCGAAGCTCTGGGCGATTCGCAATGGAAGCGTCAGAGCGTCGGCCGCGTACAAGAGTCCGATCGGGCTTGTACTGACGTTGTTAAGGCCGCTTGCCTTTGGCAGAAGTGCGAGCAATATCCGACACGCCGTCGCGAAGTTCGCCGCCGTCGACAAAGCCGCAACGTCGGCCGCGTCGATAAGCGCGCAAACGTGTCGGACATGCGCACGGACCTCCGCCGTGCAACGATCCGCAAGCCAGCCCGTCGTGCTGGTATGAAATGAACGACGACTCATTGCCGCGGCCTCACGCGGCCTTCGTGCGATGGCCCTTATTTTTCGGCGGGTCGGCGCCGAGTGTCCGACTCTCCCATGCGAGCAGGTCGGAACGCCGCCAGTACGGGCGCGACGCTCCGAGGTACACGGGCGCCGGGAATCCAGCGTTCTGTTGTTTGCGGTGAATCCACATATCCGACGCGCCGCCATAGCGGGCGCGGACCATTGGCTTAGTCAGAAATTCGCAAGATGGGTCGTCACTGCTGGGCGTCGACATGGCACATACTCGGAACGCCGCGCCCCAAGGCGGCGCGACGTGCGACAAAATTGTCGGTTCCAGTGTATGTGCCCGAACCGTCTCAACCGGACGGAGCCGCCCTCATTGGCGTGGCAGCCGGAAATTAGGATCAGTGGTGAAAGATTGCAAGCCGGGTTATGGCGGCGATATAGCGAGTCCGATCCGTCTCGGACCCCCTGTCAGGCCGGGACGGCTTCGGCTTGTTCTGGCACAAGCGGGACAGACTCGCCCTTCACAAGCGCGGCGACATGCGCGCCCCATTGGTCGAAAGCCTCCCGCCGTTCCTTTGCGTACGATTGATGTTGATATCGGCCGACGAGTCCGCCGCGAACGCCGGAGACATGATTAAGCGCCGCCTCGATCACGACGACCGGGACTCCAAGCTCGCCCATGCCCGTTGCACAAGTCCGGCGAAGATCGTGAAACGTCCAAGCCGGAACGCCCGTCATCTTGCGGTCGAAGATTCGCTTAGCGCGGCTGAAGCCGGAGACGGGAGACTCGCCGGTCGTCGTGAAGCACAAGCCGGGCTTGTCGCCGATCTTCGGCAATGCCTTCAGCACGTCTAGCGCGACGTCGCTTAAATGAACGATATGTTCGCGACCATTCTTCACGCGGTCGGCCGGAAGCTTCCATTCGCGCTTGTCGAAGTCGATTTCGGATCGATGCATTTCGGAGACTTCCCGGAGCCGCGCGCCGGTCAGCAGCAAGAGCTTTGCCATCGGTCCGAACGGGTACGCCATTTCGTCGGCGGCTTTCCATAGTGTTTTGATTTCGTCGGCGGTCAGGACACGGTCGCGTTGCGGCTTGCCCTTGGCCGGGTGTTCGAGTCCAGCCATCGGCGAGCGGTCAATCAAGAGCTTGCCCAGTGCCCAGTTGAAAAACGCTTTGCCGACGGCGTACGCGTGCGCCCGATCGCCTGCGTTGTCGACCGCTCGCAATACTTCGGCGGGTGTCACGTCCGGCAACGGGCGCCGCGCGAACTTCGGCAGATATACCAGCTTGAAAATGGACTCAATGTTCTGAATCGACTTCGGCCGCATTTGCCGAACGTCCCGTGCCCATCTCAGGTACCGCTCATAAACGGCACCTAGCGTCTGCTCCTTATCGAGCCCGGCGACGGCCTTGCGACGAGCGACGATCTTTTCGCCTTGGGGGTCTTTGCCGGCGGCGACCTTCAGCAGCACGTCGGCGGCGAGCTTGCGGGCGTCCCCCAGCCCGACCCGGTCGAACTCGCCCAGCGTGTACTTGCGTTCGCGCTTGTCGACCGAATACCGGACCACCCATGACTTATGGCCGGAGGGCTGGACGGCGAGGCGAAGGCCCTTCACCCCGTCGTCGTGTTCCTCGAACCGGGTCGGCCGCGGGGCCAGGTTGCGATAGTACAGCGCGGACTTCAGCGGAGCCTTGGCCATGGCAAAATCCCTCTGGGGTCGGTCTGGGGTCGACGAAAAGGCCGGTTAAGGGCGTTAGGTCGCGTTAGGCCATGTGACGCTAAACGCCTTGAAAAACAAGGGTTTCCGGCGAGTCTGTTATAGCTATGTGATGGCAGGGTTAAGCGTTGTTTTCCGCTTCGTAAGCGGGTGGTCGGGGGTTCAAATCCCTCCGCCGGCACCACGGTTTTACAATCGAAAATTGGTTCGGAATGCACCGGAGCGTGTTCAGTGCAATTTCCGAATGAAAAGGGGCGGATAAAGGCCCTCTTTTTTCGCTATCCCGAGAGCCGGGCTGCCTTCGGCTCGACAACGGTGCCGCGCACCATCCATCTTGCCGGATCGGGACCCATGGGCTCATGGTATCTTGCGCTCGATCATGCCGGCGTTGCCGAGGAGCCAAACCTGATTGTCGTCTCGATCCCGGGACCAGGTATCGCGCGCTTCAGGTTTGAGACGGGTGTTGCTGCGCGTCGACCAGCTGCCGGCCAGTCTGCCCGATGCGCCGCTGCGGAAGTTCAGGCCAAGATCAAAGAGCTTCCGAAGACCACCGAGGCCGAGCGGCTTGTCGTACAGCGCATCGGCCAGGACATATTCCGGGCGAGGCTGATTGAGTACTGGCAAGGACGCTGCCCCTTGACCGGCATCTTGGACACCGCGCTGCTGCGCGCCTCCCAAATCGTACCGTGGAAGGATTGCCCCAGCGACGCCGAGCGGCTCGCTCGTAACCTTCGACGATGACGGTCGTCCTCTGCTTTCGCCCAGGCTGAGCAAGACCGCTCGTGCCGAATTGCGCTGGCAAAACTCCTTGTCGCTGACGGATAAGCATCGCGCCCGCCTCGCGACTCATAGAAGCGCTTTCTTTCAGCAATGAGTGCGGTTGGACGCTCCTAGATTGCCAGCACGCAGTGACGCACGAGATCAGGGAAACCTATCTGTCATGTCGTCCAAAAGTGCCTTCGCGGCGACCACCATGGGAAGCCAGGCTGTCATTGCGCTGCTTGGCGCAGAAATTCCCACGAGATGATGAAGCGATAGCGTCGTTAGAAATGATATCTGCCGCAGCGCACAATTCCGTCCGTAACGCATCTGCGCCGTAGGTCTGCCCCTCGGAAAATTGGCTTGCATTCAACCGGCGCTTCGTAAATTTTATGAGCGAAAGGGCGGGGGTATTGCGTGGCGCCAAGCGAGGACAGCCGTTTCAAGATTGTTCCGCAAGCGGTCGCGTCTGATGCGTCGCTGACCGAAGATCGTGGCTGGCACAAGATGGACGTGCGCTGGCTAATCACCTCCTCAACGATGCCGTCACAACAGACCGTTGTGGGAAAGACGACAATGCCGCCGGGCGTGAAGGCTCAGCACGCCATGCACCGGCATCCCAATGCGGAAGAATGGGAATATGTCATTCAGGGCGTTGGCATCAAACGCGTCGGCCAGGAAGCCTTCTATTTGCGCGCGGGCGATCTCGCATTTGTGCCCCGCAACGCGTATCACGCGCTGGAGAACGCCTCCGACACCGAGACGCTGGTGACCATCTGGGGCTATTGCGGCGCATCCAGCCTCGATGAAGCAGGTTACTTCACGCCGGAGGATGATCAGAAGATCCCCGATCGCGGCGCGTAGCCGCGTCAGAGAAGCGAATAACAAGCAACAAATTCGGCTGAAGGCAGACGCAAGATCCGTCTCGGCCAATATGGGAAGAAACGCGGAGGATACGGTGGTCAACGGGAGTTGTGTCAGCAACGCTGGCGCTTCATGCGGGCTGAGGCTCGTGCGGTGCTTGTGAAGGCCGACGTCGCGGAGACCCGTAGCGGTGTGCCAGCCGCGCAGCAGGGCGTGCCGCTCCTGGAATTGCGGAACATCAGCAAGACGTTTCCCGGCGTGCGGGCGCTCGACGATGTATCTTTTGCGATCTTCGCCGGCGAAATTCACATGCTGTGCGGCGAAAATGGCGCCGGCAAGTCTTCGCTGATGAAGGTGCTGTGCGGCGCCTATGAAGCCGACGACGGAGAACTGCTCCACCACGGGGAGAAAATCGAGATTCGGTCGACACTGGATGCCCGCAATTTCGGGATCGCCGTCATCTTCCAGGAATTCTCGCTCGTCCCTTACCTGAGTGTCGCTCAGAATATCTTTCTCGGACGGGAATTCCCTGGCCGCATTCCAGGCACGATCGACCGCGCCAAAATCCGCCAGGAGGCGGCCCGGGTGCTCGCGACGATCGGCTCCGATATCGATATCGATGCGCCGGTTCATAAGCTGGGTGTCGCTCAACAGCAGATCGTGGAGATCGCCAAGGCCCTGTCGCAGAACGCGCGTGTTCTTGTGATGGACGAACCGACGTCCGCGCTATCGGACTCGGAAACGGAGCACCTGTTTGGCATGATGCGGCGGCTCAAGGCCGACGGTGTCGCTATCGTCTATATTTCGCATCGCATGGCTGAAGTCTTTCTGCTGGGCGATCGCATCACCGTTCTGCGGGACGGCAAGAAGGTCGCAACCGTGCTGCCGGACGAAACCTCGCCGTCCGATCTGGTCCACAAGATGGTTGGGCGCAAGATCGACGCCATCCATCGGCGCGGTTCGGACATCAACGTGGGCGACATCGCACTCGATGTGCGGAATTTGAGTGCGCCGAGCGGCATCGCGGACATCAACCTTCAGGTGCGCGCCGGCGAGATCGTCGGGCTGTCTGGCCTTGTGGGGTCCGGCCGGACTGAAGTCGCGCGTGCGATCTTCGGCGCGGATCGCATGTCCGGGGGTGAAGTGCATATCTTCGGCGAGCGATTCACCGGAGGCCCGGACGATGCCGTGCGCCGTGGCGTCGCGCTGATACCTGAGAGCCGCAAGGCGCAAGGTTTGGCGCTCATCAGATCGGTCGGTGACAATGTCGTCCTTGCGACGCTTGAAAGGCTGTTCCCGTCGCGCGTGTTTCGCCCGGGAACGGCGAAGCACGTCGCCAACGACATGATCCGCAAGCTGCGGATCGTCACGCCCTCCGAGCGGCGTCCCGTTCAGGTCTTGTCGGGCGGCAATCAGCAGAAGGTGGTGGTCGGCAAATGGCTCGCCGCCGAGTCGAAGCTTTTCATCTTCGACGAGCCGACACGCGGGATCGACGTTGGCGCCAAGGCTGAGGTCTTTTCGCTGATGTATGACCTCGTACAGAACGGCGCGGCTGTGTTGATGATCAGTTCCGAACTGAGCGAAATCGTCAATGTCTGCGACCGCGCCTATGTCATGCGGGAGGGCCGCATCGCCGGGGAGCTATCGCGCGACCGGTTGACCGAAGAGAACATCCTGAGTCTGGGAATGCATCATGAGTGAGCGCGTACTTGCATCCGGCGTTTCCTTACTGGGGCGCGTGCCGGGCGTTGCGCTCGTCCTTGCAGTGCTATTCGCGATCTTCGCGAGCGTGAATCCCGGCTTCGCGTCGGTCGCGAACCTATCGAATATCCTGGTTCAGTCTGCGATCCTGCTTCTCCTAGCGCTTCCGATGACCTTCATCATCATGACGGAAGGGCTTGATCTATCCATCGGCGCCGTTCTGACGCTGGGTTCGGTCGTTCTTGCTCTTGTCGCGGTTGCGACCGGCGGACTATCGGTCGCCTTCCTTGCGGCGCTGGCCGTATGCCTAGCATTCGGCCTGCTCAACGGTTGGATCATTGCGTATCTCGACATTCCCCCATTCGTCGCAACGCTTGGCACTCTTGGCGTTGCGCAGGGCCTTTGCCTTGTCCTGACGGATGGACAAAGTGTGGTCGGGCTGCCCGCTGAACTGCAGGTCTTCTATGCCGGGCATCTGCTCGGCATCCCGAACCCGATCATCATCGCCGCGGTCGCTTACGCGGTCATGCACTTCGTTCTCTATCACACGCGTCTTGGGACCTATATCCCGGCGCTTGGCGGGAACCGCGAGGCGCTTCGGCACGCCGGCGTGAACGACCGGCTGGTGCTCGCGGTGATTTACGGTATCGGCGGCTTGATGGCAGGCCTGGCCGCCATCCTCTTGACCTCGCGCATCAACTCCGCGCATCCGACCGCGGCGATCGGCATGGAGTTTGATGCGATTGCCGCGGTCGCGGTCGGCGGTACGCAATTTGAGCGCGGCGAAGGCTGGTTGCTCGGGACTTTGCTGGGCGTTCTGGCCATCGGCGTCCTGCGCAACGGGCTCAACCTCATGGCCATGCCGTCATCAGTGCAGGTCGTTTGCGTCGGCTTGCTGGTGATTGTCGCGCTCCTGATCGACGGACTGCGGAAGTCGCCCGAATGAGCCAGATTGAAAACAGCGCGACATCGCTGCGGCCGATGCTCTCGGAGAACGTCATCAGCGTATCCTACCGGCTGCTGGCAGTGTTCATCATTTGCGTGGTGCTCTCGTTCGTCAGCGAGGCATTCCTCACGACGAACAATCTTTTGAACGTTCTGCGCCAGGCTAGTTTGCTCTTTTTCATGGCATCGGGACTGACACTCGTCATCCTTACGGCCAATATCGATTTGTCGGTTGGGGCGACGGTGGGGCTGAGCGCGTGCGTGGCCGCGACGGTCATCAAGGCAACCGGCTCACCGTGGATTGGCGCTGCGGTCGGGATCGGGATCGGCGCGATCGTCGGTCTGGCAAACGGCGTGCTGGTAACCAAGCTGCGTATTCCGTCATTCATCGCGACCTACGGAATGCTGTGGGTCGCACACGGCGCAACGTACTATTACATGGGCGGGCAGTCGGTTCATGGCTTCCCGCCGGAATTCCGGGCCCTCGGCAGTGGTCATTTGCTCGGCATTCCGATTCCGATTTACCTGATGGTGGTTTTCCTGCTGCTTGGGAACCTGCTTCTCAACCGGACCACGTTCGGGCAGCAAATCTACGCGGTTGGGGCGAACGCGGTCGCGGCGCGGTTGTCCGGCGTGCCGGTCCAGCGGCGGCTGATCCTTGTGTTCGTTGCGTCCGGCGCCATGGCGGGGCTCGCTTCGATCATCTTCCTCGCGAGGCTGAATTCGGCGGAAGGCGATATCGGTGAGGCGCTGACGCTGCCCGCCATCGCCGCGGTCGTTATCGGGGGTACTTCGCTGTTCGGGGGTGTTGGCTCGCTGTTCGGCACGCTGGTCGGCTGCCTCATCCTTACGTTGATTCTCAACGGCATGAACCTGATGAACGTGAACGCAAACTGGCAGCCGCTGGTGACCGGGTTCATCGTCATCCTCGCGGTCTGGCTCGACATGAAGACGCGAACGCGAACCAATGCGGCTTGATGAACTAAGATAAACGACAACGATTAAGATGGGAGTGAAGCGATGAAGACACTTGCGACCATAATTTCCGCGGCCGGGATCGTGGCGATCGCTGCCATCCCCGCTAATGCTCAAAAGGAGACCGTTGCGGTCTTCACCAAGAACCAGACCAATCCGTTCTTCGAAACCGTGCGAGTTGGGACTGCGAATGCCGCCAAGGCGCTCGGGGTGACGGTGATCCAGTACATTCCGATCAAGCCCGACAGCATTCCGGAGCAGCTCAGCCAGGTTGAAGACGTCGTCATCAAGAAGCCGAGCGCCGTGCTGTTCACGCCGGTCGACTACAAGGCTTTGGTGCCGGCCATCGACAAGATGGTCAACGCCAAGATTCCGGTCGTGGGCATGACCGACAGGCCTGCCGGCGGAGGCATCCTTTCGTTCGTCGGTGTCGACGATCACAAGCTCGGTGTCGAAACGGCAACCAATCTTTTCAAGGCCATGGGTGGCAAGGGGAGCGTGATCGCACTGGAAGGCGTCAAGGGGACACTGACCAGCACCGACCGGATGCGCGGTTTCAACGACGCGCTGAAAGAATTCCCGAACATCAAGCTGCTGGCGTCCCAGCCGGCCAATTATCAACGGCTGCAGGCGCTTCAAGTCATGGAAAACCTGATGCAGACCCATCCCCAGGTCGACGGGGTTTTCGCCGCGAACGATGCGATGGCAACCGGCGTCGTCGAGGCGCTGGCCGCGGCCAACCGCAAAGCGCTGGTCGTCGGAATCAACGGCAGCAAGGAAGCGGTCGACCTCATCAAGGCCGGCAAGATGCACGCGTCGGGGTCGTCGGATCCCTTCATGCAGGGATGTCTCGGGATGCTGACCACGATCCGCGCGCTGCGGGGCATGCCGATCGCGAAGGAGTTGATGGTGCCTGTGGTGGTCATCGATTCAGCTAACGTCAAGGACCACGATATCCCGATCGAGTCGCGGTCCTGCCCGAAGATAGAGGAGGTGGCGTCGAAATAGTCTCGACCACTTGAATCTATCGGTGGCGGCGCGGGCTTGGAAAGTTCGCGCCGCCGCATTTTGATGCCGCAGGGTTACGGTTGAATGCCTGATGCCGATTATCTGATCGTGGGCGCCGGTAGCGCAGGTGCCGTGCTCGCGGCGCGATTGTCTGAAAATCCTTCGACACGCGTTCTGCTGGTCGAGGCCGGTGCCGATACGCCGCCCGACGCGGTGCCCGCCGACATTTCGGATATCTTCCCGCGCTCGTCATTGAACCCCGCCTATTTCTGGCCGGGGCTGCGCGCGCGACGGACACCGGGCGGGCCGCTCTATCCGTTCCCGCAGGCGCGGATCATGGGGGGCGGCTCGAGCATCATGGGCATGTGGGCGCTCCGCGGCGTGCCTACGGATTTTGCGTCATGGCGCTCCGCCGGTGCCGACGGCTGGGATGCGGACGACGCCCTCCGCGTGTATCGAAAATTCGAGAACGATCTGGACCGCGACATGAGCCAGCGCCGCTCGGCAGCACCCTACACCATACGGCGTGCGCCGAGGAGCGAGTGGTCTCCGGTGGCCGAAGCATTCCAGCGCGCGGCGATAGCGAAGGGATTGCCGGTCGCCGAAGACATCAATGAATCCGTAGGCGACGCATTCTTCCCAATGCCGGTGAGTCAGAGCGCGACGGAACGGTCGTCGAGCGCGGGCGCCTATCTCACCGAGTCCGTCCGCCGCCGGCCCAATCTCCAAATCATGACCGGGACGTTGGTGAAGACGATCCGCTTCGAAGGCCACAAGGCCGTCGGAGTTACCCTGACCCGCGGTGGTGAGGATAAGGATGTGAGCGCGCGCGAGATCATCCTTTCGGCGGGCGCCATTCATTCACCGGCGATGCTTATCCGCTCCGGGGTTGGACCGGAAGATCAGATGCGGAATATCGGCGTCACGCCGGTAACGGTCCGCCCCGGCGTCGGGCAGCGGCTTCAGAATCACGTCTACCTGAATATCGCGCTGACGCTTCCGCCGCGCTCGCGCCAAAGCCAGGCGCTGCGCAATTTCGCGATCGCCGGCATCCGGCTGTCGTCCGGGCTAGACGATTGCCCGCCCACGGACATGCTGGTCTTCCTGATCGGCCGGGTCAGCGCGCGCGCTTGGGGACCGAGTGTCGCCATGGTCGGAGCCGGCCTTTATGCCCCTTATTCCCGTGGACAGGTCACGGTGTCGAGCCGGGACGCCGGAGTGCATCCGCACATCTCGTTCGGACTGCTGTCAGATCCGCGAGACGCGCCGAGGATTATCAAGGCTGCGCGTTTCTCAGAAGAACTCCTCTTTACGGCGGACACTGCAAACCTGTTCCGCGATGCCTTCCTGCTGCCGCCGGTCATGGCGCTGGACCAATTCAACAAGCCGGGCATCCGCGGGGCGCTCCTGGGACAGGCGGCGAAGCTGGTCCTCGATGCGCCGTCTGCCATGAGCCGCACGGTTCTCGGCAGGATGTTGCGGCCGGGCAGATGGATCGGAAACAGGTCAGGCCGGCGGCCCCTGTCCGATGAGGACATCCTGTCCGCCATTGCGCCAATGGGCCATGTGACAAGCACATGTTCAATCGGCCGCGACGACGATCCGATGGCGGTCGTGGACAGCGCCTGCCGTGTCTATGGTGTCAGCAATTTGCGGGTGGTCGACGCATCCATCATGCCGTCGGTGCCGAGCGCGAATACCAATCTGACCACCATCATGGTCGCAGAGCGGGCCGCGGAGCTGATCGCGTCCGAGGCGTAAGGCCTGGGCGCTTCGGCCTACAATGTCCACCTCCTTCAGCAATCGAGAGAGAGAATGCCAGGTAAGAAAATCGCCGTGCTCGGAAGCGGAGCGAATGGTGCATCGATCGGCGCGGACCTGACACGCGCCGGCCTGGACGTTGTCCTGATCGATCAGTGGCCCGAGCATGTCGATGCCATGCGCCGGAACGGGATCAGGATCGAGATGCCCGACGAGACGCAGGTGACGCCGGTCCGTGCCTATAACCTGTGTGACGTTTGCACATTCCGACACCAGTTTGACATCGTGCTTCTGCTGATGAAGGCGTACGACACGCGCTGGGCCTGCCAGCTTATCGAGCCGTATCTGAAGGCAGACGGTCTTCTCGCCGGTGTGCAGAACGGTATGACGATCGACGTCGTTGCGGACGTCGTCGGCGCCCACCGCACGATTGGCTGCGTGATCGAGATTTCGTCCACGATGTTCGATCCTGGCGTCGTGATGCGGGACTCGCCGCCGCCGCGCTCATGGTTTGCGGTTGGCGGAATTGACCCTTCGACCAAGGGGCGCGAGACCGAGGTCGGCGATCTGCTCAAGCATTCCGGCGCCGTGGCCTATGCCGACGACATCCGGGCCAGCAAATGGATGAAGCTCGTCAGTAACGCGACGACGCTCGTGACGACCGCGGTGCTCGGGCTGCCGATTCACGAGGCTGCCAGGATTCCAGAAATGCGAGAACTGATGGTGCGATCCGGTCAGGAAGCGCTCGATACTGGCCGTGCGCTCGGGCATCCGGTGCTGCCGATCTTCGGCCTGTCTCCCGAAGATGTGCGGCAATCCAATCGGTTGGTGGAGATGCTGCTCGATACGTTGCTGGCGGGGTTCACCTTGCCCAACACGAAGACCACGGTGCTGCAGGACTGGATGAAAGGCCGGCACAGCGAGGTCGACGACCTCAACGGCTGTGTCGTGAAAGAAGCAGAACGACTTGGCACTGCGGCGCCGGTCAATGCAGCTGTTGTCGAATTGGCGCACCAGATCGAAAGCGGAATGTTACGGCCTGACCCGTCCAATCTCGCCTTGTTGCAAGCTAGAATTCGATAGGTGTTTTGCGCCTCAATACGGACATGCAGTGTGGCGTCGCCGCAGAGGAGGCGATGCTTGACGAATATTTGCCCCGGCGGCTTTGCGACCATACCGTCTGGACGCATTCTGCGGCACGTCGGCCCGCGCCGACCGACGGGTGGTCGGGGTCGGAACTTGGACCCCCACGCGCCCACGCGTTGAAGTGAGAAGCTAGGGGAGTAGCTTGGAATGGCTGGGTGGTTCGGGGCCACACTCGGTCCGATACGTTCTAGGAAGACGTCCGCTTGTGACCCATGTCGAAAACCCCGGTTTCGACTCCACAGCGGCTTGGTATATTGGACGGGTGGCTAGTTTGCCTGGGAGGCGCGCATGGGTCGGATTCTGATCAAGGGTGGGTCGATCATCTCGATGGATCCGGCGATCAAGGACCTACCCCATGGTGATGTGCTTGTGGAAGACGGCAAGATCGCTGCGGTTGCGCCGTCGCTGAGTGCGGACGGCGCCGAGACGATTGACGCAGCCGGGATGATCGTCCTACCCGGTCTGATCAACGCACACGTTCACACTTGGCAAAGCGCGCTGCGCGGTATTGCCGGCGATTGGACAGTACCAAAATACATGCAGTCCATGCATGGCGGGCTTGCCGGCCATTATCGTCCCGACGACCTCTACATTGCCAACCTCATGGGCGCTCTCAATCAACTCAACTCCGGAACGACCACGCTAGTCGATTGGTGTCACGCCCGAACACACCGATGCTGCCATCGCTGGGCTCACCGATTCCGGCGCCCGCGCAGTATTTCTACACGGCTCGCCGAAGCCCGATCCCAAACCCGGCCAGAAACATTTCAGCGAAGTCCCGATGCCGCGGGCGGAGATCGCGCGGTTGCGCAAGGGCCGCTTCGCCAGCGACGATGGCCTGATCACCTTCGGGCTAGCGATCCTTGGGCCCTATTACTCGATATGGGAGGTGACCCGGGCCGACGTCCACCTGGCGCGGGAGTTCGATCTGATTGCCAGCATGCATGTCGGCGGCGGCAGCGCGATGCAGCCGAATGGGTTTGAACGTTTGCTGAAAGAAGGTCTGGTCGACGAAAATTTCAATATCGTCCACGGCAACGACATGAAGCACGATGTGATCCGCGCCATAGCCGATCAAGGCGGCCAGTTCACGGTCACCGCCGAGATTGAGCTGCAGATGGGCTACGGCGATCCGCTCACCGGCGTGCTGAGTGCTTGCGGTTCGGCCGTGTCGATCGGCTCGGACGTGGAGCCAGCGGCGCGCGGCGATATGTTCAGCGCGATGCGGATGACACTGCAGCATGAACGCCACCGTCGCACGCTCGAAATCCTGGCCGAAACCGGAAGCCGGCCGATGGCGATGCCGGTTACCTGCCGTCAAGCGCTGGAGTGGGCCACTATCAATGGCGCCAAGATGGCTGGTCTTGAAGACCGTGTCGGCTCCCTTACCCCCGGCAAGCAGGCCGACATTCTGTTGCTGCGTGCGAGCGACCTCAACATGTTTCCGGTGGTGGATCCGGCCGCCTCCGTAGTGATGCAGGCTGGCGTCGCTAATGTCGACACTGTTCTAGTCGAAGGAAGAGCGGTAAAGCGGGATGGCAAGCTGCTCCATGAACAAATTGCGGACAAGAAAGCTACTCTGCAAAAATCCGGCGAGCGCATTCTCACCGATTTTGGCTTGTTGCCGCTGCGGGCCGCCTGAATGGCTTCACGTCGAAATGCTTAAATGCACTTGAGAATCAGTCGTGTAAGGCGTTGCGATGTCGCCTAATGGCACAAAGCGGACTTTCCTCGCTAAGGGATCTGTAACCGGCATGCAACCGAATACGACGTGCCGATCTGTCAAAAGAGCGCGCCTTCCGGTATTCTCGCGCGCCTACTGTGGCGGTCACTTTGTTCGATGGCAGGTTCTGTGTAACCGCAGTAGTAACCGCGACCACTTCAATGATCTCTCGATACCGTCCCGACGCACTCCGTAACGTCGGACGCTCGCTCGGTTGGCGGGTGGTCGAGGCAGGAACTTGGACCCGCACGTCCACGCGCGTTGAAGAGAGAGGTGAAGGGGAGTCGGGTAATTTGCCCAGCCTTCGTTGACGTAGCTGGCCGCCTCACGGCGCTCGTGAGGTCGCTTTAGTTATGTGTTTGACCGATCAGAACGAACGCCATTTTCGCGGGGGATGAACTGTTATTCCGCCATGCATGCCGAGTTCCGTTCTGTACGACGACATCGTGCTTTTTCAGGTGAACAGTTTTGCCGTCATCAAGTTCGAGCCAGATTTCGCCCTCCAGTATGATACCGTAGTCAACGGTTGGCGTCGTATGCATCCCTGGCGCGTCCGGCTCGAAGCAATCGACGAGTCCTGGCGATTCTTCCGCGTGTTCGCGGCCGGCCGCCTCCGGGTTGAAGGTGGGATCGGTCATCACCGAGTCCGGCGGAAAGGTCACTATGAGAAACGAACTGCCGCCGGGGCCCGGGACGATTGTGGTCGCCACTTCGGTTGGATCGGTCGCATCGGCTTTCACATCGGAACAGGTCGCCCAAACGAATGACGACGCGAAACCCGGTGTATGCTCAAAGTCCTTCGACCATGGCGGTGTACCGTCATGCACGATGACAGATTTGCCTTGGCTGTCTCGGCCTGTAACGATGCGTCGGACGATCATCGGCGGTCTCCAGCTATCCGATCCATCTGAGAACCCCAAGTGACAGGAATGGAATGTAGGTAATCAGCATCAGCACGACGATGCTGAGCCAGATGAAGGGCAGCACACCTTGATAGATGACGCCAACAGGCTCCTTAAATACGGCCTGCGCGATGAAGATGTTCACACCAAAGGGCGGCGTGAAGCAGCCGATGCTTAGGTTGGCCGTCATCACCACGCCAAAATGAATCGGGTCGATCCCGGCGTCTTTGACGATCGGCATCAGGATCGGCGTGAGGAGAAGGATGGCCGGTGGCGGATCGAGAAAGATCCCAATAAGCAGAAGAAATACGTTTATAAGAAGCAATAGCAACCAGGGTTCCAGCGCCCATTGCTTGAAGATAGCGGTGATCGCCGGGGCCGCGCCGCTGGTTGTGAGAAGCCAAGAGTAAACACCCGCTGCCGCCAGCACGATCATCACCTGCGCGGTGATGTAGCTTGCGCGCATCCCCAAATTACCGAGGTCGTTCCAGCGGACTTCGCGGTAGATCAGAACCGATACAAGGATGGCATAGACGCATGCGACGCCCCCGGCTTCGGTCGCGGTAATAATCCCGGAATAGATTCCCCCGAGTATGAGGACCGGCAAACCTAGCGCCCAGAATGCATTTCCAGTCTGCGCCATGAGCCGCGGCACGCTGAAAGGCTCCGGTTGATCCACTGCACTGCGATGGCCCTTGACCCAGACATAGGAAGCAAAGGCCAGCGCGAACAAAATGCCCGGCACGATTCCCGCGGAAAACAGGCTTACCACCGACTGCTCCGCGATCGCGGCGAACAGGATCATCGCAATCGACGGCGGGATCATGTTGTCGATCAGCCCAGACGCCGTCAGAAGTCCGACCGCAAACTTACGATCGTAGCCGGCTTCGATCATCGGCCTGTAGGTGATCCGGCCGACTGAGGCTACGGTTGCTGCAGATGAGCCGGAGATAGAACCGAACACCACGCAGGTCGAGATCGTCGTGATCGGCAAACTGGCCCGCGTGCCGCCGAACAGCGACCTCGACCAATCAACCAGACGGCGGGAGATGCCGCCAGTTCCCATGATCTCGCCAGCCAGTATGAAAAAGGGCACCGCGAGGAGCGCGGAATTGTCCAGCGACCCGAACATGATCTGTGGCAGCGCGGTCGCTGGAATCGAATAGAAGAACACGATAACGATCGCACAGGTCGCCAGTAGTGTGATGTAAATCGGTAGGCCCGCAAGCAGCAGAGCAGCGGGCAGCAGCGTCATCGCCCAAGTCATAAGCCGGTCTCAACGCGACCTGGTCCTAACGGTCCGGCATCTTTCTCGTTCAGAAGGAATCGGGCCGTGACGGCACCCGCGATCATCACGAACCCAAACGTCAGGGAGGCCTGTGGAACTGCCATCGGAACGTCCAGCGCCACAGAATTCTGGCCGTTGCGCATGAGTATGCGCAGTAGCGCAAGTGATTGTGTCGCCATGAACAGGCACACGAGAACCGTCGCACTCGTCATGACCGCGTCCGCCAACCGCTTCCATCGCTTCGGTAGCCAAGAGGAGAAGAAGTCCATGGCAAGTTCTGCGCGATCATAGGCGACCGCTATAGCGGCCAGGAATACGGCCCAGATCGCAAGAAAGACCATGGCTTCTTCAGCCCAGAAAATCGCAGCCCCGAAGAAATAGCGGCCGACCGCATTAATGAAGTTGATCGTGACGCCGGTTGCCAGCAACGCGGCCGCGAGCCCAAGCGGAAGCTGACGGAAAACAAGTCGGCAGAAGCGAGATATACTCGGTTGATCCATCCGATCGGCACTCAGCGTGTCGAACGCGCCTGCCTGGACAGGCACCCCCAGGCAGACGCGGTCTCGATAACCTGCGACTTCAGTTCTTTTCCACCACTGACTTTATACGATTGTAAAAGGTGTTCAGCGCCGGATTTGATTTGGTCACTTCGGCGCCAACCGGTTTCAGAATCTCGGTCAGTCTGGCCTGATCCGCGGCCGGCAAAGTCACAATCTCGCCGCCGGCGTTAATCCACTTCTTGCGCATTTCATCGACGACCTCAAACGAGCGCGCCTGAACCTTGCCTTGCAACTTTCGGCCTTCATCGATCACCAGCTTTTGCAGGTCGGGCGGCAGCTTGTCGAGCCACGCCTTGCTGACCACAGCAATCGGTACCAGCATCGTATCGTCGGTCTGAGTGAGAACCTTGCCTAGGTCGCTGTATTTGAAGTTGACGAAAAGGGCGATCGCGCTTTGGGTGCCGTCGATCGCACCCCGTTGCAGGGCGGGCACAACTTCATTAGTCGGCAGTGGTACCGCGGTCGCGCCCAGTACGCGCATTCGCTCGCGTTCGGCGGGGGTAGCATTGATGCGGAATTTCTTGCCCTTAAAGTCGTCGAGTTTGCGGATTGGATCCTTGCCGAAATAATCGGCCGCCGAATAGACGAAGGCGGTAATCCCGACCATGCCTTTGCTTTCGCCGAGATCGAGAATTTCTTTGTTTAGCGCGGGATCGGCGATGGCGGCAGCCGCGTTTTTCATGTCCTTGAACAGGCCGGGAATGCTGAACACGCCATATCGTGGGTCAAGGCCCACGAAGAAATCGGCCGGAAGCAGGACGGCTTCGATGGTCCCAAGCTGCACGCCCTCTATCTGTCGCGGAACAGGTCCGAGTTGGCTTGCCGGGAAGATCTGCACTTCGATGCGCCCGTTACTGCCCTTTTCGACGGCTTCCTTGTACCAGTTGGCCCATTGCTGATTCTGGTCGTTGATAGTGACGAAGCCGATTTTCATGGTGAAGTCGGCGGCGTGAGAGAAGCCTGCGCTGGCGGCGATGAAGACCGCGGCGACCAAGTTTGCAGCCAGTCGTTGTGACGCTGTTTTCATAATCTCCTCCCATGCGACTTGGCGCTTGCGCGCTCGTTGCGTCGTCTGGGAAAAACCTTCCCATAGTTTTCGACCCATGGCAATATTTTCGAAAATCATGTATTTGTCGAATATTGCCTGATTGCGGGTGTCACGGAGGCCGGATTTCAACATGCAGACGACGATGCGGGCCGCGCGAATGCACGCGGTGGGTCAGCCGATGACGATTGACACGATCCCGGTGCCGAAACCTGGCTCAACTGATGTGCTGGTTCAGGTTAAGGCCTGCGGAATGGTGCCCAATCTAGGCAATGTGCTTGCCAACTGGACGAAGTGGTTTCCGCAACTTCCGCTGCCCAAGCTGCCGGCGATCTTCGGGCTGGATCCCGCTGGTGTTGTGGTCGAAGTCGGCGACCAGGTCGTGGACGTGCGTGTGGGGGAGCGAGTCTATGTCAATCCGCTGCGGTCGTGCGGTGCCTGCCAGATGTGCCGCGGTGGCGAGCGCAATCGTTGCCGATACTTCGTGTTCAACGGCTACTTCGGTTTCGGCCCAGATGCCCAGAAAATCTACGACATCTATCCGTATGGTGGGTTCTGCGAATACATGACTGCGCCGCAATATGCGCTGGTCAAGCTGCCGGATAACGTGACCTTCGAGCAGGCCGCCCGTTTTGGATATACCGGCACATCATATGGGGCCTTGAAGAAGGCGCAGGCTGTTGCTGGCCAATCCATGCTGGTGGATGGGATCAGCGGTACGCTTGGGCTCGGTGCCGCCCTTCTCGGTCTTGCGATGGGGATTACGCGCATCTTCGGCACTGGCCGCAACCGCCAGCTTCTTGGGAGGGTTAAGGCGCTCGCGCCCAACCGCATCGAGGTTCAGTCGCTCGATGACGGCTCGACGTCCGCGTGGGTTAAGTCGCGCACAGGCGGCGAGGGAGTCGATTTCATGATCAGTGCGCTCGGGCCCGGTGCGCCAGCGAGCACCATGGTCGACGCCCTGCAATCGGTCCGGCGAGGCGGTCGGGCAGTCAATGTCGGCGCCGTCGCCGAGACATTGCCGCTCGACATTCACTGGCTGATGGACGAGCAGATCCAAGTCATCGGGTCGAACTGGTTCACGGCGGCCCAAGGCCAGGAGATGGCGGAACTTGCGCGCGCCGGCTTGCTCGACATGTCGGTGTTCGAGCATCAGCGTTTCCCGTTGGAACAGGTCAACCACGCCATTTCGGGCTTGTCCGATCGTAACGGCGGTTTTAGCAACTATGTCATCGTTCCCTGACCGAATCGGAGCAGGCTTTTGACCTCCCCCAGCTCACGACCGCGGAAGGCGCCGGCCTTGGCCGAAGGGCTGGACGCGCGCGGATTCGTGTCGATCACAAGCGCTCCTCGGACTGACGCGGAGGCAACCTCGTCCTTCGACGTGCTACGGCAGATCCGCGAGGACATCGTTTCCGGCGTATTCCAGCCCAACGATCGGCTGAAATTCGAGGATCTGCGGGATCGCTATCAGGCCAGTATCGGAACCTTGCGGGAGTCGCTCCTGCATCTTCTTTCGGAGGGATTTGTCCGTTCGGAGTCGAACCGCGGCTTCACGGTTGCTCCGGTTTCGGCAGCTGACCTCATGGACATCACCAACCTGCGCGTCCAGTTTGAACTTCAGGCGCTGGAAGATTCGATCCGGCACGGCGACGATCAATGGGAAGCAGAGATCGTGACGTCACTACATCTCTTGATGAAGCTGATATCCGGAGATACCCCACCGACGCGTTCGCCGGATTGGCCCGGGCGGCACCGGCGTTTCCATTACGCGCTTGTGTCAGCTTGCCGGTCGCCATGGCTGCTTCATTTTCGCGGCACTCTTTTCGATCAGGCGGAACGATATCGCAGTCTCGGCCGGATGTATCGGAGGTCGCCACGCGACGTAGGCGCCGAGCATCAGGCGCTTGCCGACGCAGTGCTGGCGCGGAACGTTGAACTGGCTTGTGATCTCGGTGAGAAGCATATCAGGAGCACGGTCGACAATGTCGTGCGGAATGTGCCCGCCCTAAAGCAGAGCCGCAAGAGCGTTTGACACGCCACGTTCGATTGATCGGTCCGCTCTGTTTCGGTAGCTCAGAAACGCTCGGCTTGGCCGACCAAAAGTCCGATGAACGTGTTGGACGTCATGATGCCGGTGGACAGAACTCGCAGCGTCAGCAGCGCAGCCTCGTGATGAGAGGGGTCCGAGGAGCAGCAGCAGTCCTCCAGTAAGATCGTACGAAAGCCATATTGAACCGCGTCGCGCACGGTGTGATCGACCGCGACATTGGTAGCGACACCTGTGACCGCCACGGTCTCGATGCCGTGTCCGATCAGCATATCGAGAAGATCAGTACCGTGAAATGAACTGATGCGGCTGTGCTCTACGATAGCGTCGCCGGCATGTGGCTTTAGCCGAGCGATGACGTCGACGCCCGGCGTCCCGCGAATAAAGCCCTTTTTCTCCACCACGGAATTGAACAGCGCGTTGTTACGGACATGACCGACATAGTTGGGCCAATACTGCACGTTGACGTAGACCACCATTGCGCCGGCCACGCGAGCCGCGTCCAGAACTTCGGCTGTGCGGGGAATGACGCCGGATGCTTCCACGGTGGGCGCGAAGGTTTTGCCGAACACACCTTCGGGCGCGACCACATCGACCTGCCAGTGAATGGCAAGCACCGCAGTGCGCTTTGGATCAACCGCGCTGAGGTCGCGGAGACGGTTTTCGATGAGGCCCTTCATCCTGTTACGTCCATTCTTCGCGAGTTATCCGCGCTTTACGCCCACAGCGGAATCGGAGAGAAGGCCGCCATCCACCAGGAAGGAGGATCCGCTGATATATCCGGCACGATCCGATGCGAGGAAAACACAGATCGATGCAACTTCATCAGTAGTGGCCGCGCGCTTCATCGGCAACCCGGCCATGACATCGCGCCAGCGGTTCTCGTCTCCGAATTTTTCCTTGGCGAGACGGCGCGTGTCCTTGATGTGCTTTTCGGTCTCTACAGGTCCAGGATTGACGGCGAGCACGCGTACGCCATACCGAATACTGTCGCCGCCCAGCGAGCGCGAGAACATGGAAAGCGCCACGTTGGCCGTGCTCCCGGCGATGTAATGGGCGTCGGGACGCTCCGCCGCGAGACCTGCGATATTGATGATGACGCCACGGCCGCGCTCGCACATCGGGCCGTAGATCTCGCGGGTGAGGTTGATGGCACCGAAGAGCTTCAGGTCCCAAGCCTTGCGCCAACGCTCTTCATCGATCTCGAGCAAGGTGCCCCGGGGGATCGCGCCAGCCGAATTGACGAGGATATCGACCGCACCGGCTTCAGCGGCGACTCGTCTCACCTCGCCGCTTACACTGAGATCTGCGGCCAATCCTCTCGCATCGACAGCGAAGTCTGAACGGATTTGCGAAGCTGCGGCGTCGACGTCGGATCGGGTGCGCGACACGAGGATAACATTGCAGCCTTCCTCCGCGAGGGCGCGAGCAATCGCAAGGCCGATGCCCTTGGACGATCCCGTCACCAGCGCGTTGCGTCCCTTCAACCCCAGATCCATTCTCGGCCTCCCGTTGCGCCAGCGTGTCTTAGCTTATAATTCGAAAATGACAACGAGTTTCGAATATATTGCCATCCATCGAAATGACGTCTAGCGTGCTGTAAACGCGCGAAAAAGCGCAAGACGACGGATCAGGGAGGGCAACCGAATGCTGTCTGGAAAATTCAGTATCGTGAAAATTGCTCTGGGATGGGTTTGCTTGACGATCGTTAGCGGGTCGGCGCTTGCCCAGAATTATCCATCTCGGCCGATCAAGATTGTTGTTGGTTTCCCGGCGGGCGGCGGCGTCGATACGTCAGCGCGCGTTGTTGGCGAGGCATTGTCGCGCGGACTTGGGCAACCGGTTGTCGTCGAGAACAAGCCGGGCGCAGCTGGAACCATCGCTGCGGGCGAGGTCGCCCGCAGCGAGGCGGATGGACACACGCTGCTCGTCACGCCTGGCGGACATTCAATTTATGGCGCGATTTTCAAGTCATTGCCGTTCGATACGGTGAAAAGCTTCGACTGGATATCCAGCATTGTCTCGGCTCCATTTATTGTCGTGGTGCCGGCCGATTCCGAATTCAAGACATTGTCGGATTTGATTGCAAAGGCCAGATATGCACCGGGCACGATAAATTTCGGTAGCGCCGGGCCGGGGACCACGCATCATCTGGCGCTCGAACTGCTGGCGCAGCGCTCGGGCACGAAGCTGCAGCACGTGCCCTATCGCGGTGACGCGCCGCTGAACACAGCATTGCTTGCGGGTGAAGTTCAGTTCGGGCTTGCTACACCGACGCTTGCTATCGGCAACATCCAGTCGGGCAAGTTGCGCGCCCTCGCTGTCACTTCCAACGAGCGGCTTGATCGCCTCCCGGAGGTTCCGACTGTCGAGCAAGCGCTCGGCATCAAGGATTACGATGTTCGCACATGGTTTGGGCTCGCCGCACCATCCGGGACACCACCGGCTGTGCGTGAAAGGCTGAGCGCCGAAGTGCGGAAAGGGTTGTCCGATCCGGAGGTCCGCAAGCGCTTGTCTGGTATCGGCGATACTGAGCCTACATCGCCCGAGCAGATGCGAGACCGCGTGGCGCGCGAATTGCAGATTTGGACCACAACCGTCAACGATGCGGGCATACCCAAACAATAAGCGGCCACCACGGCCTACTGCCAGCCTTCAGACGAACGCCACGGATTTGCGGACATGGATTTGGGTATCGAAGGACGAACCGCGCTGATTTGCGGCTCAAGTCGCGGGCTCGGTTTGGCGTGTGCCGAGGCCTTGGCCCGTGAAGGTGTGAATGTGGTTTTGAATGCACGAACGCGGCAGTCACTCGACGACGCGGTCCGCAAGGTTAAGGAGATCGGGCAGGGAACGGTGACGGCCATTCTTGCCGATCTCAGTACAGCTGAGGGGCGGGATCTGATATTTCACGCCTGCCCTGACCCCGACATCCTCGTCACCAACAATGGCGGGCCCGGCACGGGATTTATTGCCGACGTCGATCATGACATGTGGGTGCAGGCGCTCGAAGCCAACATGATTGCGCCTTTGCTGCTGGTCAGAGCGATGGTTCCCAAGATGAAGGAGCGGCGGTTCGGCCGTGTTGTCAACATTACCTCCGCCATGGTGACCGCGCCGCGTCCCCACATGGTGATGTCAGCCGGCGCGCGCGCAGGGCTTACCGCTGCGCTCAAGGGCCTCTCGCTTGAACTGGCCCCGTTTAACGTCACAGTCAACAACATGCTCCCCGAACGCTTCGATACCGACCGCCAGCATCGAATGGCTCAGGCCACGATGAAACGTGAAAACATCTCGTACGAAGAAGCGCGGGCACGCCAAGTCGAATCAATTGCAGCGAAGCGACTTGGCGATCCGAAGGAATTCGGTGCGGCCTGTGCATTTCTATGCAGTGCCTATGCAGGCTATATCTCTGGACAGAATCTCCATCTGGATGGCGGCTCCTATCCGGCCCTGATCTGAGCCAACTCGACATGACCATACCGAAATCTGCTTATCCGCCCCCGTTCAATGTCACCCGCGCGAGTCATGTGGTCATCACCAGCCGCGATCTTGCGGCGGCACGCGCCTTTTACGTCGACATGCTTGGTTTGATTGTAAGCGACGAGGACGCGAGCACGCTTTATCTGCGCGGACTGGAGGAGTCGTGCCACCACAGCCTCGTGATCCGGAAGTCCGATGCCACTGTGTGCGAACGGGTCGGTATGCGCGTTTACTCGGAGTCCGACCTCGATGCCGCCTTCGATACGCTATCAAGGCGTTCAATTTCATGCCGTTGGGTCGAGGCGCCACATCAGGGCAAAACCTTGCGCTTCAACGATGCGAGCGGCGCGCCGATTGAGTTATGCGCGCGTATGGACGTCAAGCCTCGCTTGGTTGTCGCATTCGATCAATTCCGCGCAGGTGCGCCGCACCGGCTTGACCATTTCCAGATTCTGACGCCAGAAGTGCAGGCTGCAGCGGATTTTTATACGCAGATTGGCTTCAGGTTGTCCGAATACGTGGCCGTTGATGGCACCGACAATCTCGTTTTCATCTTCCTTCAGCGCAAAGGCAATCCGCACGACATTGTATTTGCCAACGGCTCCGGTCCGCGGCTGCACCACTTCGCCTACACGGTACCCGATGCGAGCCACATCATTCATGCCTGCGATGTGGCAGGACGCATGGGCTTCAGCAAAAACGTTGAATATGGACCCGGCCGTCACGGGCCTGGACATGCGCTGTTTGTGTATTTTCGCGACCCGGACGGGCACCGGGTGGAGCTTTTCACCACGCACTATCAATGCATGGATATCGAGAACGAGCCGGTGCGCTGGGATGTCTCGTATCTTGCGAACCGGCCTTGGGGTTTTCCCCCGCGTGAGCGCTGGTATGAGGAGGCGAGCTTGTTCGCTGGCGTCACACCCACAGATCCGACGAAAGGTGCCGGCCCTGCGACGCTCGAAGGTATGCTTCGTGGCAGCGCCGATACAATCCAGAAATGATTTGCAATTTTATGTCGAGCGGATCATGGCGGCCCGCCATCGGTTGATCAAGGGGCTAAAAACCACGCAGCAGATAAGTAATTGGACCCGATTGCCTCAAGGTGCGGTCGCATCGCCTTATCGCTTTTGCGGCATTCAATGCGAACCCTCTTGCGCAAGTTACATCCGAAGTCGCGGCGTTGACTGGAAGCCCTCGAAGCCGGCAACCGTGAGGTACGATCCTTCGCCGGCTCGCGCCTCGCGATGCAGGTTGCACGCGGGTTGCAATTGTCTCGTTTCAATCCCCTTCGAGACGCTCCACCCGATCAGCTTGAGGTGCATTCTCATCGGCAGACTCAGTTTCGTAAGACGGCCCGTCGAACCGGTGCCATCCGCATCAAAAGAGGGCACTGAGGGGCACTTATGTAAAACATTGAAACGATTGAAATTTTGGCCTCTTAAGTGGGTGGTCGGGGGTTCAAATCCCTCCGCCGGCACCAACTGCTTCTGTTTGTCCAGCCCGAACACAGAGATTACAGATCGCATTCCCGAACACATTGCGCCCAAGACATGGGCGACAATCTCGCGCCGCACGGATTGTCGATGCGGAGCAAGCATCTCTCTCCATGTGCATGAAGGTCTGCAGCCTGACTCTATGACGGTTCTGACTCGTTCGGTTTTGGCTTCAGGCGACCTGATTTACGAGCCACATGCCGTCATCGACCTGACTGATGCTGAGCGCTAACTCCCATTGCATGGTTGCAGGCGACCGGCGTTGACCACGTCGCGGTCATGCGTCGTTTTTGCAGGGCTATGGAAGTTCGTGGCTGGACCGGGCAATCTCTCTTGGCTCACAGGGAGGTGTCCAATGCTGAAGACCAGCAATCCGAAAACGATCGCGCCGCCGGTCGCCATGTACAGCCACAGTGTTGAGGTGCCCCCCAACGCGCGATGGCTTTACACGGCGGGACAGGTCGGTGTCCGACCTGACGGAACCTTGCCGGAAGGCTTCGAAGCACAACACGATCAGATTTGGCAGAACACCCTGGCCATTCTCGCCGATGCCGGGATGGGGCCGGAGAACATCGTCCGCCTCAACGTCTATTCGACCGACCCCGAAGGACTTAAATTCCTCAAGGTGCATCGCGAGAAATATCTGAAGCCTCACCATATCCCGGCGTCGACATGGGTCGTTGTCAGCCGTCTCGCCAATCCAGCCTGGGTGGTCGAGATGGAAACGGTCGCCGCCAAGGTTTAGTTGGGCATTGTGAAATGCGAAGCGCTATTCGCAGTGAAATCGCGGCAAAGGCATTGCCAAGCCGAAGGTGAGTAGACAATCTGCTGCTGCGCCCGTTGAACGTTCGGGCCGAATGAACCGTCAGCGCTATTGGAGCTTCCGGAATGACCGTTCGCGGGCCAGCCTTTCAGGTTTCTCCCACCAACCCTTCAATCGGGGACATTCAGACCAATCCGTCTCGCAAGAAGGATATGCCCTACGCGCCGGCGATTCGCATCGAGTCGCCCGGTGATCTGCTCTTTATTTCCGGCGCGACTCCGTCGCCGCTCTACCACAAGCATCCGCACGAACTGCATGAGCACAACCATCCGGTCGGCATCAAGGACCAGACCCGGCTGGCGATGGAAAACGTCAAGGGTATTCTGGACCATCAGGGGCTGACCTGGACCGATGTGGTCAAGGTCACGAAATACCTGACCGACATGCGCGACATGGATGGGATGGTCGAGGTCCTGGCCGAGTATTTCGGCAACTGGACTCCAGCAAGCACCACGGTCTGCGTCAACCAGCTGTCTACTCCGGGTGCTCGCGTCGAGCTCGACATGATCGCGGTCTTTCCCAAGTGACAGCAGAGACGTCGCTGCGGCATTGTGCGATCTTGTTCATAATCAGCGATACAACAGCCACAGGCTCAAATCCGGGACCAACATCACCAGCAGCGTGACCAGCGTCATCATGATGACGAACGGTAACGCGCCTGCGAAGATGGTGTTGAGAGGGACGAAATCCTTCGGCAGCACACCCTTCACGACATAGACCGACAATCCGAACGGCGGCGTAAGCAGGCCGATTTCCACGGCGATCGTGGTCACGATACCGAACCAGATCTTGTTGCCGTCCAGCGCGTCCAGAACCGGCAGCATGATCGGGAGCACGATCAGCAGGATCGACACCGAGTCGATGATCATGCCGAGCAGGAACACCACGACGACATGCACCACGAGGAAGGCCGTCATGTCGAGGCCCGCACCGGTCACCCAGTCGGCGAATTTGCTCGGGATGCCGGTGAGAGCCACCTGCCGAGTATAGAGGTTGGCGGCGACGATCAGAAACAGGATCACCGCCGAGATAAAGCCGGTCTCGAGAAGGATCGACTTGAAAATTTTCCAGTCGAGACGTCGGCGCACCAGCGCAATAACGAACGCGATGGCGGTGCCGATCGCTGCCGCCTCGGTTGGTGTGAAAATGCCGCCATAGATGCCGCCGATCACCGCAACCACCAGCAGGGCGATCGGCGCGAGCTTCGCCAGCATTTCGACAAAGCCGATAACCGGCAAGTCCGCGGCAGGACGCGGCGCGCCAACGAAGCGCGGCATAAACACCGCCATCAGATAGATGCCGATGCAGAACGCGATCGCCAGAATGATGCCGGGGACGATCGCCGCAATGAACAGGCGGCCGACGGATTGTTCGGCAACGAGTCCGTAGATAATCAGCAGAAGGCTCGGCGGAATTAGCATGCCAAGCACCGAGGAGCCGGCAACGCAGCCGACAGAGAATTTCTTTGTATAGCCGTGATCGACCATCGCCGGTACGGCAATGCGGCTGAACACGGCGGCGGAGGCAACCGAAGAGCCTACGATGGAGGCGAAGATCGCGTTGGCGAACACGGTGGCCATGCCGAGGCCGCCGCGCAGGCGGCGCAGTAGCGCGGCCGCGACCTGGAAAGCATCCTGGCCGACATCGGCCTTTTCCAGGATCACGCCCATCATGATGAAAAGCGGGATGACGCCGAACTCGTAAGAGCCGACCGCGCTCGAGGCTGCAAGTCCGAGCGTGTTGAGCGCGTAAAATTCTCCGCCGCGCGCGATCCAGATACCGAGATAGGAGATGCCCATCAGCGCAATTGGAATTGGCATGCCGAGCAGGACAAGAACCAGCATCGCACACAAACAGTAAATGCCGACATTGATCGGCCGCGGATCGGTACTGAACATGAAGGCCAGAAAACCCACGACGGCGGCGAGGAAAACGAGGCCGGCCAACAGACTCGCGGCATCGGTCGGCTTGTCCGGATCGCGGCGGATCAGGAGGGTCAATTCCTGCACAGACAGTTTGACGAACTGGACCAGCGAGAAGCTGCACCCCACGATCAACGCAAGCTTGAAAGGCCACAGCGGAATTTTATAGGCGCCGGGCGTTCCGGCGAATTCGTCCGAATTCCAGGCTTTCACGAAATCCGGCCAGGCCCATTGCAGGATCTTGCAGAACAGAAACAGCCCGACCAGCATGTAGACCAGGTTGAAGATCGCCGCCGCGCGCGGCGCGTGTTTTTCCAGCGGTTCGATGATCATTTCCGCGCGCAACAATCGCCGGTGTGCGATGGCGCCCGGCAATTGAAGAAATACGAAGCCGGCCACCGACAGGGCGACGAACTCGACCACGCCCGAAATCGGCGCGTTGAAGAACGTGCGCATCGCCACATCGAGGCAAATCAACGCCATGATGGCGAAGATCCAGATCGAGCTGACGACCGAAAGCAGGGAATTGAAGCCTGCGTCGACGCGGCCGATGAGGCTTTCGGCCCGGGTTTCTTTGACCGGAATATCCATGTTCAAGCGCCGTTTGTAATCAAACGGGCGCCAGCATCAGCCGGCGCCCGGATAGCGTCGTGAAGGTCCGGCGAGGCCCTCGCGGGATCGCCGTTCGGTGTCAGAGACCCGCGTCCCAGTCGCGGAGCGGCTTGGCACCAGCCTTGCGCAGCGCGTCCATGTATTCCTTCATGATCTGACGGGCAGGCACACCCTTCTTCTCATTGTCCTCGACCCAGGCCTTCGCGAGGTTCGGCATGGCATCCGCCCAGCGCTTGCGCTCGTCATCCGGCAGGGTCGAGATCTTCGCCCCTTCTTTCTGGATGCGTGCCATGCCGGCCTGCTCGCGCTCCTTGACGATGCGAACATTTTCCATCGCGTATTCGAGCGCGATTGGCTTCAACACATCGCGGACCTCGGCGGGAAGACTTTCCCACTTCTGCTTGTTGACGGCGAAGCCTCCGAACGCCACCGCCCCGAGATTGACGATGGTCACGTACGGCGCCACCTCATGGAGCTTGATCGGAATGGCGCCCGATGGAATCAGAATGACGCCGTCGCCGACGCCGGTCTGCAGCGCATTGTAGAAGGTCGGAATTCCGGCATTGACGAACGTGGCGCCGAGACCTTCAGCCCAGGCGCCAACCGCGCCGGCTGCGAGCAGTTTTTTGCCCTTCAGATCGGCAAGCGTCTTGACCGGGAATTTGGTGAACAGCTGATAGCTGTCGGACGTCGTGGTCGAGAAGAACACGGCGTTGTTGGATTCCCATTCCTTGATGAAGGCCGGATTCTTGGTCGACAATTCATCCATCACCTTGACGATGATGTCAGGATTGTCGTTGGCGAAGGGTGTGACGAAGCCGATATTGTGGAGCGGCATCTTGGCCGGCTCCCACAGCGTACCCACCCATGCGAAATCGGTGATGCCTTGCTCGACGGCCTCGATGGTGTTCTCGAAATTGAACAGCACGCCGCCATAGGCTTCGTTCCATTCTATGCGGTATTTCGATCCCTTGGCTTCGAGCGCCTTGTTGGCCTTCGCGACCACCGTATTCTTCATCGACAGAACCCACGGGATCACCGGCGGGTGGCTCGATCCAATCGTAAGCCGGATTGTCTCGGTCTGCGCGCTCGCGGCCGAGGTCCAGGCGAGCGCGGCTGCCGCGAACACCAATGCTTTCAGCGTCATGTCTTTCTTCCCTATCTCGAGACGAACTTGAGTGCCGACCCTTGCACTCATTGAAGCATGGACTTCGTTCCTGAGCGAGCCCCGGAAAGCAAAATGCGACACTTGAGCCGGTTGTTGCGGGCAGGGCCCGCGTCGCGAGGTGGCGGATGAGCGGGCATTCCAATTGCCACATCATGAAAATTTGCGGATGGGCAATTTGCGAGCTCAATGCGATCTGTGCGTGCGATTTCTGGCTGCGATACTTTGCGGCGAGACTTGGCATCGAGACTTGGCATCGAGGCTTGGCATCGAGCGCCCAAGCGTGCTTCGATCCAACCGTCCCGACCGGACTGAATATTCAAGGTAGGTTGCGCAATGACCCCGCCGGCTTCGCAAAACGGTGTCCGCATTCTGACGCCGCCTGGCGCCATTGCGCCCACCGGCACGTGGAGTCTCGCTGCGCGAGCCGGGGATTTTCTGTTTGTCGCCGGCATGCGCGGTATCGATCCCGCGACCAACCGGCTGGTTGACGGAGACGAAGCACGCATTCGTCAGGGCTTTCTCAACATGCAGGCGATCGCCGCGTCAGAGGGAGCGCATCTGCGCGATGCCGTGCGTCTCGTCGTTTATGTAACCGACATGCCGCTGAGGCGTCCTCTGGTGAATAAGGTTCAAGAGGAGTTATGGGCCGGCGGTCCATACCCGCCTCGCACCATCCTGGAAGTCGCGAAACTGAACCAGGATGACATCTTCGAGGTGGAAGGGACATTCTATGTCCCGCGCGATAATGCGCCACGATAAGAGTTTGCGGCGCGGATCGTGATGACAGTTGCAAACGGCGCCAAACGGAATCTCAGACTTCGAGCTATCCGATATTTCCCGACGATAAGGCGGATAGATTTGCGGGCTGTCGATCGTTTGCGGCGTTCCTGCGTTGCAGTAGCAACTCACCAAAAACAATCAGGGCTTCAGACGACCGGCTTGGATTAAGAATAAATCCAAACAAGAAAAATAGATTGCCGACTGCCCGCTACCACGTGTAGTGAGACCGAAAGCTCTGCAGAGACATCTGCATATCGACGCTAGCAAGCCAGACAAGCCAGCCAAGCGGTTCCTTCATCGCAGGAGGCCTGGCTATGGCAATTACGATTACCGCTGGCATCAACGGCATTAATGTAGCGGCCTATCTGGCTCAGTTCGACGCGAGCTTCGCGCGCTCGGGGTTTGGCTGGTTCGACGGTAACCCGAGCTCCATGTCGGGCTCGCAATTTGCAACCACCGAAGCTCCGAACCTTCTCGGCGATCCGACCAAGCAAGCGGTGGTCTTCGACTCCACCGGCGGCTTTTCCTATTCGATGGCGACACATGACGTCAGCGGTTCCGTCAGCGCGATCACGTTCGGCTATGGTCTGACCTACGGTTCCGGATCGTTTCAGTTATCGCAGATGGACATGCGGATTTCCGGGATAACGTCCGGCAACTCCGCCCGGGATCTTCTCTGGGACGCGATGAACGGAAACATTGGTACCCTCAGTAGTCTGCTGAACAGTAACGAGATCAATTTCATAGGGGGCAGCGGTAACGATACGTTCTCCGGGTTTGCCCAGGATGACGTCATCGACGGCGGCGACGGCAACGACACGTTTGGCGGCGGAGGCGGAAACGACACGCTGACCGGGGGTACCGGCAACGACACCTTCATCTATGACGCGCAAGGTGCGGACACCATCACCGATTTCGAAGCTGGTAGAGATGTGATCCGAATCACCTCGGGCTACGCGAGCTTTTCGCAGGTCCTGGCCAATTCCTCGGTGGCTGGCGGCGACACGGTGATCAACTTCGGTGGCGGCAATTCGCTGACGCTGACCGGCTTCAACGGATCGCTGAGTGAAAGCTACTTTGAGTTTGACGCCGTTGTGCCCCCGGATCCCGGTCCGGAAGTGTCGGTGTCAGGCAACGGATTCAACATCGCCGACGGCGATTCCGATCCGGGAATAGCGGACTGCACTTCATTCGGCGCCGCAGTCACCGGAGATGTGGTCATTCACACCTTCACCGTGACCAACAGCGGCGACGAGGCGCTCTCGACCTCCAAGCTCAAGTTGCCGAAAGGCTTCTCGCTGGTGGGGCAGACACTGCCGGCGAGCATCGCTCCGGGGGGCTCCGCGACGTTCCATGTGCAACTCGACACCAGAAAGGTAGGCATTTTCGGCGGGGATATCAGCTTCAAGACCAACGATGCGGACGAAGGAGTCTTCAACTTCAGGGTTTCCGGCTCTGTCGTCGAGCCGAAGATCAACGTGCTGGGCAACGGCGTCAGCATCAAGGACAATTCCAACAAGGCGTCCATCGCCAACCACACCCAATTCGATGCCGGTGTCGGCTTCGAGGATGCGCCGCCGGTCCGCACCTTCACGATCAGCAATGCCGCAGGCGCGGCCCCGCTGACCATCAGCAACGCCACGTTGAGCGGCTCGGGCTTCACGCTCCTGACCAATCTGACCGGAGTGGTGCTGCAGGGCGGCGAGTCCATCTCGTTCGATGTCGAGATGGACACCACGATCGCCGGCACGCGCTCGGCGAAGATCATCATCAACAACAATTCCGGAAAGCTTTCGGAATATGACTTTGTCGTCACCGGAACGGTCGGTCCGCGCAATGTCGTCGGTAGTGACGGGGTCAACGATGTCTTTGACGCAACCGCGAATGCGGAGAACTTCGACGGCAAGTCAGGCATCGATACGGTGAGTTATGCCAATGCCACAGCCGGTGTCGTCGCAAGCCTCATTAGTCCCAAGAAGAATGCCGGCTTTGCGGCCGGCGACGGCTACACCTCGATCGAGAACCTGGTTGGCTCGGATCACGACGACACGCTGACGGGGAGTGCCGAGAACAACATTCTCGAAGGCGGCAAGGGCGCCGACAAGCTCGACGGCGGCAAGGGTATCAACACGGCCAGCTACGCCAATGCCGAAACCGGTGTGACAGCCGACCTGATGAGCGCCAAGACCAGCAACACCGGGGAGGCCGCCGGCGATACCTACAAGAATATCCAGAACCTCCTCGGTTCTGCATTCGACGATACCTTGGCGGGTGACAAGAAGGACAATGCACTCGACGGTGGCACCGGCAGCGACAGGCTGATCGGAAATGGCGGCTCCGATACGCTGACTGGCGGGCTCGGTGCCGACACCTTCGTTTTCCTCAACGTGAAGGACGGCGGCAAGACCGGCGACGTCATCACCGATTTCGTGTCGGGGAAGGATCTGATCGGCATTTCCAAGAGCGGGTTCAAGCTCTTCGCCGGTCTCGATCTCAACGGCTTCGTCACCGACGACTACTTCGTCAGTAATGTAAGTGGCGTGACCGCAACTGCCACCGATCACGGCCAATTCCTGTTCGAGGAGAGCACCAGCAAATTGTGGTGGGATGCGGACGGCGCCGGCAAGAAGCCGGCGGTGCTGCTGGCCACCTTCACGAACGGGGCCCATGTGCTGGCCACAGATTTTGACTTGCAGTGAGCGTCAGTTTCCGCAGCCAGTGTGTGATCTTTGAAAGAGGGGCGCAGGCGGGCGGGATGCTCGCCGCGCCCGCTGGCGTTTCTGGCGCAGACCCGTCCTGCGCAACTTTCATATTGCGATCGCAGCGTCTCGCGTGTAGCTCACTCAAGTCATTGATTTTACTGCTTAAAATCGATCTAAACTGATGCGCTTCTTGGAGGCGCTCAAAACTGTGCCGCAAAGGCTCGAGTGATGGCGGACCACGATAACGCGAAGATGACCCCGCTGAGCCCCGCATCGTCGTCGGTCGCGCGCACGCTGACGCTGGCCGGCAATCAACTCGACAGCCGTGACCTCTTCGCTTCGGTGCGCGAAATCGTCATTGCGCATGGTGCCGATCGTTACCGTCTTCGCCTCACCTCGCAGAACAAACTCATCCTGACAAAGTAAACGGCTCGACTATGTTTCTGCGCCGACTTGCAAGCCTTCCGCTGTTCGCCGCGATGCTGATGCCGATGCCGGCGATGGCTCAGGCCGTCGCTGTGACGGATGCGGGCGGTCGCGAAGTCGTGGTCGGGGACAGCGCGCGCATTGTGTCGGTCGGTGGTTCGATCACCGAAATCCTCTATGAACTGGGTGCCGACAAGCGGATCGTCGCGGTCGACTCGACCAGCCAGTTTCCGCCCCGTGCGCTGACTGAGAAAAAGAATGTCGGGTATATGCGCGCCTTGTCTCCCGAGGGGGTGCTGGGCGTTGCGCCGACGCTGATCCTGGCGCTGCATGGTGCCGGCCCCCCACAGACGCTGTCCGTGCTGGATTCGGCCGGCGTGCCGATGGTGATGGTTGGGGATGAGTATTCCGGCGATGGCATTCTCCGCAAGATCGAGCTGATCGCGAAGACGATGCATCTTGAAGAGCGCGGTCAATGCCTCGCGAACCGCGTCCGTCGCGACCTCAAGTCGCTGGAGCAATGGCGCACCGGCATCGACCGGCCTCTGCGCGTGGTCTTCGTCATGTCCTTCGTCAACGGTCGCGCAATGGTGGCCGGCCGGAAGACTGCGGCCGATGGCATTATTCGCATGGCGGGGGCAACGAACGCCGCGGACCAGTTCGAGGGCTACATGCAGCTCGAGGACGAAGCCGTGGTCGCGGCTCAGCCCGATGCGGTGCTGGTCATGGTGCGTGGCGGCGCTGACCCGCTGACCGCGAAGGAGGTCTTCGCGCACCCGGGTTTTGCGCTGACGCCGGCCGCCTCGCGCAACGCCTTCGTCGCGATGGACGGTCTGTATCTGCTCGGCTTCGGTCCGCGCACGGCGTCGGCGGCGCGTGATCTGGCGCAGAAGCTCTATCCCGACCTGCAGCCGCCGCAGACCTTGGGCGTGGCTCCGCCAGCTGCGCCTCCCGCCTGCGACCGATGAGCGTCGCGGACGTATCGCATCGCGGCTTCGGGCGATTGCGGCATTCGCCCGCAGCGCGGCGGACCCTTGTGCTTGCGCTGGCCATATCCCTGCTTGTCGTGGCCGCGCTTGCGGCCACCATCGGCGCTGCGGGCATTCCGCTGCAGCGCCTTCCGGCGGCGCTCGGATGGTTCGGGGTTGACGGAGATCCAGCGCTACTGGCGCGCGACCGGCTGGTGCTGTGGACCATCCGTCTGCCGCGTATCGCGATGGCGGCGATCATCGGCGCCTTGCTGGCCGCCGCTGGCGCCATCATGCAGGGCTTGTTTCGGAATCCGCTCGCCGATCCAGCGCTGGTCGGAGTCGCCGGTGGCGGCGCGCTGGCCGCCGCCGTCGTTATCGTGATCGGTGATCGACTGCTGACGGCGAGCGGCATGCATCTGTCGATCTGGCTGCTGCCGGCGGCCGCGTTCGCAGGCTCGCTACTGGCGACAATGCTGCTCTATCGCATCGCCACGCGAGAGAACCGGACCTCCATCGCCGTGTTTCTGCTCGGCGGGTTGGCGATCGCATCGCTGTCGAATGCCGGGATTGGCATGCTGGTGTTTACCGCCGACGACCGCCAGCTCCGCGATATGACCTTCTGGATGCTGGGTTCGATCAGCGGCGCCACCTGGACCAAGGTGTCGATCCTTGCGCCGTTTGTCTTCGCGATGCTGGCGATGGTGCCGAGCATCGGGCGCGGTCTCGACCTGCTCGTGCTGGGTGAAAGCGAAGCGTTTCACATGGGGGTCGAAGTCGAACGGCTGAAGCGCCGTGCCATCCTGCTGGTTTCGGCGATGACCGGCGCTGCGGTGTCGTTCGCCGGTATCATCGGATTCGTTGGAATCGTCGTTCCGCACCTGCTTCGCCTGGTCATCGGCCCCGGCCATCGGCTGCTGCTGCCAGCGTCCGCTGTGCTTGGCGCCATCCTCCTGCTTGGAGCCGATACGCTGGCCCGCACGCTCGCCGCGCCTGCTGAAGTGCCGATCGGAATCCTGACCGCGATCGTCGGCGCGCCGGTCTTTCTGTCAATCCTGCTGCGGCAGCGCGGGCTGATTGGCTTATGAACGCGCTCGTCGAAGCCAGCGAGATCGCGGTGCGATTGCCGGGCAAGGCGCTGATCGAAAGCGTGTCGCTGCGGATCGCGCCGGGCTCGGCCGTTGCCATGATCGGACCGAATGGCGCCGGCAAATCGACGCTGCTTCGGGTCATCTCCGGCGACCGCACGCCGAGTTCCGGTGTTATCAGGCTCATGGGACGCGCCCCTGCGGATTACAGCCCCCGTGAGCTGGCCCTGCGCCGAGCGGTGCTGGCGCAAACGGTCAGCGTTGCCTTTCCGTTTTCGGTGATAGAAGTCGTCCGCATGGGTGCAGGCGAGCGCACCGGCTCGGCGATTGAAGCGATGGTCGAGCAGGCGCTGTCCGAGGTCGATCTGCTCGACATGCGTGACCGCATCGTGAACACCCTGTCGGGGGGTGAACAGCAACGAACGCATTTCGCGCGGGTGATGGTCCAGCTGGCTTGCGGCGAGGCGAAGAATGGACCGGGCCTGCTGTTGCTCGACGAACCGACGTCGAGTCTCGATCTTCGCCATCAGCTTGATCTGCTGTCGTCGGCGCGGCGCTGCGTTGCCCGCGGGGTCGCGGTGGTTGCCGTGATGCACGATCTCAATCTGGCGGCTATGTTTGCCGATCGCATTCTGATCATGCAAAGCGGTCGCGTCGTGCGCGATGGGCCGCCAGGCCAAACGATCACCGAGAGCAATGTGTCCGACGTATTTGGCGTTACGTCCGCAGTCGGTGTACTTCCACCCGCCTCGGTTCCATTTTCACTGCCTCATTCTGCCCGACCGACGGTGCCGGTATAGGGTAGGCCGGCCTCGCATCGCTTAATCGTATCGAAGGAGACAAGAAGTGACCAAGCCATTGAATGCGGATTCGCTGCAGGCGAATGCCAGCGGTGACTTGTCCGGCCGCGCAAAGCGTCTCAAGGAGGCAACGCATTCGACCCATGACCGGCTGGACAAGTCGATCATGATGCACAAGCCGTTCGAGAGCCGCGAGCGCTACAGCCTCTTCGTAAAAGTGCAGCATCAGTTTCACCGCGAAATCGACGCGCTGTATGCGAACCCGGAGCTTGACAAACTGCTGCCCGACCTTGCCGGCCGCAGGCGGTTCGATCAGATCGAGCAGGATCTTGCCGATCTCGGGGCAAGCGCTTTCGCAGCGAGTGTGCCGCCCGTTTTCGAGAGCGGTGCCGATGGCGATCTGCCGACTGCGCTTGGATGGTTGTACGTGGCCGAAGGGTCCAATCTCGGCGCGGCCTTTCTTCTCAAAGAGGCGAAGAAGCTCGGTCTCTCCGAAACTTTCGGCGCACGCCATCTCGCGGCGTCACCGGAGGGCCGCGGGCTGCATTGGAAGACCTTCACGGCTGCGCTCGATGGTGTCAGGCTGACCGGCCCGGAAGAAGAGCGCGTCGTTGCCGGTGCGCGTGCCGCCTTCACGCGCGTCCAGGGACTGGTCGACGAAATTTTCGTCGGCTGATGGAATCGCCAAGCGTTGTGGGTGCAGTTGTTTCGCTTTTCAGAATGGATCAATTCCAATCTTGTCCCGAGCGATTGACATCAAACCCGTCGACGATGCAAGCAACTAAGGCGACGTGAATTCATGTCGCAAGCCAGCCAGCCCCCGCGAGCCAGCTAATCATCTCAAAGCATGGAATGTGGCTGCATGCGTTGCGCCATGCATGCATCGGATCGCTGTGTCCGGTGCAGTAGCGCGACGCCGCTGGGGCATAACGGTTCACATGGCGTGTCGTAGCAAGGGCCGATCGGGGATACTGCGAAGGGTCGCAATAGGGGCGCTTGGCGCCACAGCTCTGTGCGCTTATGCGACCCCATCTGCCGCGCAGGTCACTCTCGACCCGATCGATGTTGCCGCCGGTAAGCCCCGCAAGAAGCGAGGGGCGCAAGTCCCGCCCGTTGCCCCCGCAAGCACCGGCGATCAGGATGGTGGAGCGCAAAGCACGCCGAGTGCCGCCCCTGCCGGCAGCAGTGAGCCCAAGGGTTTCCAGGGAACGCCCGACTGGGTCTACAACACGCCGGCATCCGTAAGCGTCATCAGCCGCGAGACACTCGAACAGCGCACACCCCGCAACACCAGCGACCTGTTCCAGGACATGTCCGGGGTTTTCACGCCAACCGACCGACAAAATCCCGGCATGACCGTGAATATTCGCGGACTGCAGGAGCAGGGCCGCGTCAACGTGTCGATCGATGGCGCGCGCCAGAATTTTCAGCAGGCGGGCCATAATGCCGTCGGCTTCGTCTATGCCGATCCGGAGTTGATCGGCGGGGTCGTTGTCGAGAAGGGGCCGATCTCGACTGTCGGCGGCGCCGGCGTGATCGGTGGCGTCGTCTCCATGCGCACGCTCGAGGCCGACGATATCCTTTTGCCAGGCAAGGATTACGGGATCCGCTCGCGGGCCACGACCGGCACCAATGCGTTCCGGTATACGACCAGTCATGCGGTTGCGGCCCGCGGCGACAATGTCGAGATGGTCACTGCGGTGTCGCGCAAGGAAACCGGCGCCTATTTGCCCGGCCAGAATGGCGTGCTCGAATTTGTCGGGCCGGGCGATCCGGTGACGTTCACCAACCAGAATAACTGGTCGGGTCTCACCAAGCTGATGCTGCGCCCGACGCCGGACCAGACGGTGAAATTCGGCTACGTCGCGCTGCAGAATTCGTTTTCGACCGGCCAGGGACAGTACATCGACACCAATCGCCTGGTTACGCAGACTGCGACCGCAGATTATTCCTGGAAGCCCAACCAATGGATCGATTTCAACGCCAAGGCGTGGTGGTCATCGACCGATAATCATCAGTTCCGGCCTCCACGGACCACCTACGGCTATTTCGACCTGCAATACGGACTGAATTCATTCGGCGGCAGTGGGTCGAATACGTCGCGCTTCGATATCCCGCTGTTCAACGTCGAATGGATCAACGGCGTCGAGTATTTCAAGGATCAGACCAAAACCGGAGTCCTGACGGATCAGACCAATCCGTCCGACTCCGAGTGGTTTTCCGGTCCGACCCCGTCGGGCGCGCGCGACATCGCCAGCGCCTTCAGCCAGATAAAACTGAAACAGGGCGAATGGCTCGAACTTATCGCGGGCGGGCGTTACGACCTCTATTCGCTGAATGGCTCCGGCAACTTCATCAACGCCTGTGGTCCGTTCGCAGTCCAGTGCACACAGCCCTTCTCTGTCGACAAGTCGGAGGGCCGGTTCTCGCCGGCCTTCACCGTGGCGGTGACGCCGTTCAAGGGGCTGCAGTTCTACGGGAAATACGCCGAAGGCTTTCGGCCGCCGCAGATCATGGAAACCCTGCAATACGGCCAGCATATCGGCAACGGCGTGCTGTTCGGCCCCAATCCGAACCTCTTGCCCGAGACGTCGAAGACCTTCGAGGCGGGTGCCAATTTCAAATACGACAACGTCTTCTTCCAGGGCGACGGCTTCCGCGCCAAGGCTGCGATTTTCGAGACCAAGGTCGACAATTTCATCGCCAATGGCGTCGGTCGCTATCCGCAGGCCGGTAGCGGGGGCGATAGCGTCCAGACGGCCTATGTGTTCGTCAACCTGCTCGGCCCGACCACGACGATGAAGGGCTTCGAGTTGGAGGCGTCATACGACGCCGGCCAAGCCTATATCGGCGGCAGCTATACCAGCCTGAAGGCAACCTATGACGGTGTGTTCGACCCGTTCTTCGCCGGCCCGCCGGATGGAGATGCCTATCTGCCGCTGTTGCCGAAATGGGAACGCGACTACTTTTTCATTTTCGTGCCACCGAAGGAAAAGTACACCCTAGACGGAGGCCTGCGCTTCTTCGATCGCAAGCTCACGGTTGGCGGCCGCATGACCTACGTCGCCCCGACGGTTCCGATTGCGACGGCGGAGCTTCTGCAGACCTACGAGCAGAGCAGCTATCACCTCTATGGCCTCTACATGTCGCTTGCGCTCAACGAAAATCTGACCGCGCGCATCAACGTCGCTAACCTGATGGACAAGGCCTATGTCGATGCCATGGGCATCCCGACCTATCCGGCGCCCGGACGCACGATAACATTTTCAATGCAGGGCAAGTTCTGAGGCCAGATTTCCCATCCCAGTATTGGATCGTTCCAAAGAGTGCGCTGGCTTATCTGTTTTCTAAATTTGAAGCGTACTTTCTGTGATGACACGCTCGATTTTGTGATGCAGTAGTTGGCGCATCAAGCGCCAGCAAGCCCTCCCAGCCAGCCACGCTAGCAATGTTTACGGGGAGTTTTGGCGTGCTCACATATCCGTCGCAAGCAAGAATGCAGGCTGCCTCCGATGCGTGAGGCGGCGGCATCGACGTTACGGCTGGTCTCGCGAACGTCCTCGCGATCGAAATAGGGCCAGACCCTCCAGCATACCGACCGGCATCCCGGACACCTGCACGCCACCGCATTGCTCCACTTCGGTCCAAAACGATTGGGCTTAGAGCGGTCGCAGCGTGCGTCATGAATCAAGGAACGAGAATATGGCAACTTTGATCACCATCGATGCATCGACCGCAACGTCGGCGATGAATTTCGAGGAATTCATTCGCGGCGGCTTCATCGCCGATGCCGCCAGCGGCGGTCTGCCGGTCTTCGACAATTCATCGCAGTTCTCCGGCACCGAGATGATGATAAGCTATGGCTCGGACCCGTCGTCGAAATACGTTCTCGCGCAGGGCTCCCTGGAATATTTTTTCGATACCCACACGGTATGGGGAGATATCGGCAGCATCGAATTCGGCGTCAGGGGCTCGGGCACCTACGACATCAACGGGTTCTTCATCGGCGGCGCCGTCGAACTGAAGATCACCGGCCTTGTCGACTTCGCCAACGCGGTTTCCCCTGAATTCGAAGTCGAGGCGACCGGCGAAGTGCATAACTTTGCGATCGCCTACATGTATGGTTCCGCTGCCAGCGAGGAGCGGCTCGATCTGTTCGGCGAGCAACTCGACCAGTACGCGCAATATTTCATTGGCTCGGCGTTCAACGACGTGTTCACCGGCACGGACTTCGAGGACGTCGTCGAGGGCGGCGATGGCGACGACACGCTGACGGGTGGAAGCGGCAACGACACTATTGACGGCGGCGAAGGCAGGGACACCGCGGTCTATGGCGGCAACCGGGACGACTACTCGATCGTCAACAATGGTGACGGCACCTGGACGGTGACCGACAACCGCACCGGCGACGACAACGATGGCGAAGACACTCTCACCTCGGTCGATGTCGTAAAATTCGCCGATACGTCGGTGTATCTCATGACCGAGGGAGACGACGTATTCTCCGGCGATTCGCTGGGGCTACGGTTTGCCGGGATTGAAGTGCACGGTGGCGCCGGTGACGATTATATCGTCACCAGTAATTCTGCTGCGCAACCCGACAAGATTCATGCAGGCGCCGGCAACGATCTGATCTTCACCGGCGGTGGCAACGATTACGTTGACGCCGGCGATGGCGACGATGTGATTCACGCGCGCGGCGGCAACGAAACCGTCATCGGTGGCGCCGGCGAAGACACTTTCGTTATCCGCTTCACCGATACCGGGACCACAACGATCATCGATGATGACGGCGCGTTGTGGCACGGAACGTTCCGGCCTGAAACTTATCCGGGCTCATGGAGCCCGGTACCCGGAGCGACCAGCGGTTATGGCATCGGTGGCGCTGCGACCTATGTCGGCGCCGGTGTCTGGAACCTGGAAGTGCTCGACCAGAGCAGCAACGTCGTGAGCCTCACGCTCAGCATGACGGGAGACGACCTCACCATTGTGCGCGAAGGCAGCCCGCAGACCGTGGTGATCAAGGACTATGTCAACGGCACGTTCGGCATCACCCTCGAAAACACGCCACCTGTTGCTGCCGATGACAGCGCTGCGACGGTAAAGGATCTCCAGAAAGTCATCGACGTTCTCGCCAACGACGCCGATGTGGTCGGTACGCTGCACCCGACCACAGTAACCATCGTCGACCAGCCCGCCAACGGGACGGTGACCGTCAACGCCACGACCGGCGCCATCACCTACAAGCCGAATACCGGCTATGTCGGACCGGACAGCTTCACTTACACGGTTCAGGACAGCGACGGCGTCACGTCCAATGCGGCGACCGTGACCCTCGATGTCGCGGCGGCTCATATCCTGACCGGCGGTGACGACGTGTTCTCGGGCGACTCGCTTGGCCTGCGCTTCGCCGGGATCGAGGTCCACGGCGGCGCTGGCGACGACTACATCGTCACCAGCAACAGCGCTGCGCATCCCGACACGATCTATGGCGGCGACGGCAACGACCTGATCTTCACCGGCGGCGGCAACGACTTTGCCGACGGTGGTGCTGGCGACGATGTGATTCACATGCACGGCGGGAACAATACCGCGAACGGCGGAGCGGGCGACGACACCTTCGTTATCCGCTTCACCGATATCGGGACCACCACCATTCAGGACGACGACGGCGCGCTGTGGCACGGTACGTTCCGGCCGGAAAGCTATCCGGCCTCGTGGAGTCCGGTGCCTGGCCCCACCAGCGGCTACGGTATCAGCGGTGATGCGAAATACATCAGTCCGGGCGTCTGGAACCTGGCGGTGCTCGACCAGACCAGCACTGTGCAGATCCTCACGCTCACCCTGGTCGACGGCGACCTCGTAATCACGAACGGCAGTAATCCGCAGAACGTAGTGATCAAGGACTATGTCAACGGTACATTCGGCATCAACCTGCAGCCCTCGGGCCCGGAGGTTGAAGTTTCGGGTAACGGTGTCGATATCCCCGACGGTGCTGTCATCCCGGATGGGACGGATGGCACCGCGTTCGGCACGCACGCAGTCGGTGCATATTTCGAGCGCACCTTTACGGTGACCAACAGCGGCACGCAGGACCTCAAGCTATCGGGGCTGAAACTTCCCAAGGGCTTCAAGATCGTCAAGACCGACAAGCTCGAATCGATCATCGCGCCCGGCGAGACTGGCTCCTTCACCGTGATACTCGACACCAAGAAGGTTGGCGTCTACGGGGGCGTGATCAGCTTCAAGACCAACGATCCGAACGAATCGCTGTTCGACTTCGCGGTGTCCGCCTCTGTGGAGGTGATTCCGCCTGAGGAGCAGCTCGGCGATTCCAGCGACAATGTTTTCGTCGCCGCGACCCATCCGCAAGCATTTGTCGGCGGCGAGGGTAGCGATACGGTGAGCTATGCGGACAGCACCAGCGCGGTTGTCGTGGACCTCGGCAAGCCGAAGAACAATGCGGGGTTTGCATCCGGCGACATCTATGACTCGATCGAGAATCTGACCGGGTCCGCCTACGACGACAAGCTTACCGGCGATACCGGGAACAATATCCTCGAAGGCGGCAAGGGCGCCGACAAGCTCAACGGCGGCAAGGGCATCGACGCCGCAAGCTATGCCAATGCCGAGACCGGCGTGACTGCCGATTTGTCGCGGTCGAAGAACAATACCGGTGAAGCTGCAGGCGATACCTACAAGAACATCCAGAACCTGATCGGCTCGGCTTTCGAAGACAGGCTGGTCGGCGACAACAAGGACAACGCAATCGATGGCGGCGACGGCAATGACGTCCTGATCGGCAATGGTGGTTCAGACACGCTGACCGGCGGGCTCGGATCCGACACCTTCGTGTTCGGCAGGACCAGCGATGGCGGCAAGTCCGGCGATGTCATCACCGATTTCGTGTCGGGCGAGGACCTGATCGGGATTTCAAAGAGCGGTTTCAAGATCTTTGCCGGTCTCGATCTCAACGACTTCACCGCGGATTACTTCGTCAGCAATGCAAGCGGAGTGGACGCGACCGCCACCGGCCACGGCCAGTTCGTGTTCGACGAATCGACCAGCCAGCTTTGGTGGGATGCCGACGGTGCGGGCAGGAAATCGGCCGTGCTGCTCGCCACCTTCGAGAACAATGCGCAGTTGCTGGCTACGGACTTCGACCTGCTTTGAGAAGCAGCTTCGGGAGCGGCGCGCCGTCGCTCGCGCGCGGACGTCATGGCTGCGGGCGGAACAATCTTCCGCCAGCAGACTCTGATGCAGCCAAAAGGTCTTTCCTGAGAGAGGCGACGCCCGCGGACGGCCGGCGTAGATGCCCGTTATGCGACCCCGCACGCGCAGCCTAGGGCAACATTGAACGTCATCGAGCTCGGCGTGCCGCTAGCGGGCAATGATCCATTGCCACGATAGCTCGTGAGGTCGAGGTAAGTGGAGTTCAGAAGGTCGATGTAGGCCATGACGCACTACCTCCACGGACTCAAGCCGAATTGCTTGCAGCAGATTTCCGCCGGCGCACCTTCGAGCAGTATTTGTGAGAATGCTAGCTTGGCATTGATGTTTTAACTAGCTTCCCTTGTAGTACAAAATCTCACATTGGTGATTATGAAGAGCCGTTCACTAGCTGCGCCGGTCGCGCTGCTGACTAGGATTGCGATGTCTGCCACCCGATAATGACGGCTATTGAAGCCTTATCTCAGCAACCATCTCACGTTTGCTTTGGTAACCGATAAGAATGCTAACGCGTTAGCGGCGGCCAAGGCGATCAGCCGGCCGGAAAATGATCAAGGGACAAATCCTTTGCAATAATTGGGTCAGGAAAGGGCATTGAGATGTGAGGTTTGGACAGGATCATCAGCGCCAAACTCGGAATCCGATCGAGACGTTTGAAGTACTGCCTAAAGATTTTGTTGGGTCAAGCTGCAGAAAGCGTGTTGGACGCGGTGCATCTCGGAAGCATCTTAGTACCCATCAGCGGTCCTTTGTGTCCACAGCGCTCTGATTGTGGCGATGGGAGGCCTCGTCAATGCGACGAATGTAGGCGGCCCGTCTCTCTTCATCGATCCATGCGCCGAAGAAGGCGTCCTTTACATGGCGGACAACAGCGCTCGCATCCCATTGTGCAGTGGCTGCGACCGCCGTCATCATATTGTTCAAATAGCCGCTTTCGAAATAGGCAGGATCATCAGTGTTCAGCGATACCGACAGGCCAAGACTGCGCATTTTTTCGATACGCTCGACGCGACGCGGTTTCGGATCGCCCTTCCGCCAGGTCGGACAGGTCGTGAAGTGGATGCCGCGCTCGAGCGCGGCGTCGATCAGCGACGGATCGTCCAGCACGTTTATGCCGTGGTCGATGCGCTCGACGCGGATATCGTGGATGCATTGGCGGATATGTTCCCGCGCGTCGATCATGTCGACGTCGCAATGAGCGGTAAGTCGATATCCCTGATCGCGTGCCGCATCGTAGACAGTCCGGAACTTGTTCGGCGGGTGACCTTCTTCGACATTGTCGAGGCCTAGGCCGGCAATTCTGTCGCGATAAGGTCGTGCGGCGTTCAGCATGTCGACGGCGCTCTCCAGCGTCAGGTCGCGATTGATGCACATGAGGAGCTGGCTCTCGATGTCGAAAGTCTCGCGTGCGGCCTTTTGCGCCGCCACGAGCCCTTCAATTACCGCGCCGAAGGCGACGCCGCGATCGGTGTGGGCCTGCGGATCGAAAGAGACTTCGGCATAGACAATATTGTTGGCCTTGCACTGGCGGAAATATTCGATTGCGAGTTCGAAAAAGTCCTGCTCGGTATACATAACCTTCAGCCCCTCGAAATACAGGGCGAGAAACATCTTGTATTGCTGAATGACGATCGCTTGGCTGCCGGGCTCTTCCGGGACCTCCAATAGCGGCGCGAAGCTCGCGTCGCCCAGACGGAGCCTGTTTCGATCCGCAAAGCGCCGCTTCATCTCGACAGAAAGCGTTCCTTCAATATGAAGGTGTAACTCCGCCTTCGGCAGGCCGGAGATGAATTCGGCGCTGGCAATCGCTTCCATACCGTTTACCGCAGAGCGAACCGGGATCGACCCGAAGGAGGCTCGGGCCGACAATTGCGTAATACGAACGGCAGCCGAATCAGGCGGCTGCCACACGATATTTCTGGACGTCGCGGAAGCGGCTGAGCAGATAATCGCCAGAGGTGATCGGCTGGTATTTTGGCGGATTGCTCGGCGACTGGCAGGTCGGCAAACAGGTCATCAGCGTCCGATAATCTAGATTGAAAAACATCGGGATCGAATAGCGTTCCTTGCCGGTGCGATTGACCACACGATGCTGGTTCGATGTATAGACGTCGTTGGTCCAGCGCTGAAAAAGGTCGCCGATATTGATTACCAACGTGCCCGGGATGTAAGGCGCGCTCACCCATTCCCCGTCGCGTTTTTTCAATTCGAGGCCGCCGATCGGGTCCTGCAACAACAGCGTAATCATGCCGTAATCGGTATGCGGAGCCACACCGAAGGCCTTCTCGTCGCTCATCGGCTCTTGCGGCGGATAATGAAACAGCCGCATCTGCACCATCGGTTTTTTGCAGAATTGAAGGAAATAGTCCTGCGGCATGTCGAGACTCACGGCACATACCTTCAGCAGACGGAGACCGAGGGACTGTGCTTCCTCAAAATAGGTTTCGGCCGCCGGACGCAGCCACGGGCAATCGGTCGGCCAGCGGTTTGGCCCATGTAGCGGAAGGTCCGCCGCCACGTCCGGATCGGTGAGCGGAAGATCGGTTCCGATTTCGTAGCTTTCCTTGAGGTCGGGCGCGAAGCCAGGGTGCTGGTTGATGCCCTGCGGCATAAACCCACGTCGATACTTTTCGTCCATGCGGTGCGGCATGCGCTGCTCTATCGGCAGATCGAAGTAACGCCTTGTCGCGTCGAATACGCCGCTGACGACGCTTTCCGGAATGCCGTGATTGGCCACGTAAAAAAAGCCTGTGGTCACGCAGGCATGTCGCATCTTCTTGGCAATCGGCCCGAGGTCGCCGCCGTGATTCAGCGCAGTAAGATCGAGGATCGGCATTTCATCGGCGCTGGCAGCGCGGACGGGTTCATGCATTGGCGGCCTCCTTTGGCTGGTCTGCTTAATCACGCGGGTCTAGCGCGCATGGATCTCAGGCGCCCACGACGCGGTCGTTATCGGTGTCCATCCAGAACACAATGCGTCGCTGCAGGAAATTGATGATGCTGTGCAGGCCGACACCGATCAACGACAGGATGATCAGAATGGCGAAAGTGCCGGCCATGTCGAAGTTGAAATTCTTCTGCAGGATCAGATAGCCCAGGCCGGCTTTTGCGCCGACAAACTCGCCGACAATGGCGCCGATCACCGAAAGAACGATAGCGACATCGAGGCCGACAAAAATGTAGAGCAGGGCCTGCTTCAGCCGCACCATGGTAAACACCTGCCAGCGCGAGGCCGTATAGGAGATCATCATTTCGATCTGGTCGCGTGGGGCGGCGCGTAGCCCCACAATGGTATTCGCGAGCAGCGGGAAGAAGGCAATGGTCGCAGTGATTACGACCTTGGAGGCGACGCCGTAGCCGAACCAGATCACGATGATCGGCGCGATTGCGACCTTCGGTACGGTCTGGAATGCGACCACGTAGGGATAGAGGATTCGCTCGGCGAGGGGCACCAGAGCGATGAGAAAGCCCAACAGGAGGCCGCACACCGACCCGACTAGGAAGCCCGCGAGAATCTCATACATTGTGACCGCGAAATGCCAGGCGAAATCGCCGCTCAGAAGACCGTCGCTGAACGACTGGGCGATCGCGGAAGGTGCCGGGAACACGATCTTCGGAATATTGAAAAGGTATACAATCAGTTCCCAGCTGCCCACGAAGAAACAGAAGGTCGCAAGCGGGACCAGCACGACATTGGCGAGATGCGACAACTTTGCCCTAGTCATCAGTCGATCGCTCCACTCGCATTGAAGTGCGCGCGAATACGCGCGGTGAAGCGTCCGAACTCGGGCGTGTTATGCATCGCGAGCGTGCGCGGACGCGGAAGGTCTATCGGTACGACATCCACGATGCGGCCCGGGCGCGGCGTCATGACAACCACGCGATCGGCGAGATAGACCGCTTCGGGGATCGAATGGGTGACGAGCAGAACCGTCTTTTTGGCGTCGGTCCAGATGCGTTGCAGCTCCTCGTTCATCTGCTCGCGCGTCATGGCGTCGAGTGCGCCGAACGGCTCGTCCATCAGCAGAAATGATGGGTCATGAACCAGCGCGCGGCAGATCCCGACGCGCTGTTGCATGCCGCCGGAAAGCTCACCCGGATACTTGCTCTCAAATCCTGAGAGTCCGACCATCGCCAGCAATTGCCGTGCGCGCGCTTCGAACTTTCCGTGCTCGCGCTTTTGCACCTCGACCGGTACCATCACATTCTGCAGAACATTGCGCCAAGGCAACAGAACCGGCGCCTGGAAAACAACGCCGATCTCGCGGCTCGGGCCGCTCACCGCCCGGCCGTCGATGCTCACGTCACCTGACGACCGCTTCAGGATACCCGCCAGGATTTTCAGAAGAGTAGTTTTGCCGCATCCGCTCGGCCCGACCACGCTGATGAACTCGCCCTTGGCAATTGCGAGATTGACGTCCGTCAAGGCCTGAATCGTCTGACCGTCCTTGGTCGTATAGATTTTTTCGAGATCGGTGACCTTGACTAGGGTTTCCTGCGGCGGCGCGTCCACGATTTGTGGTGTCGACGCAGGAATTGGGTTTGCAACGCGGACGAGCGGCACGGGATCCGGCATCACGGTTCCGCTTCTTGGGTTATGACTTGCAGGCCTTGGCGTCCGCCTCGATGGCCTTGGCGTCAAAGTCGTTCACCTTTTCGTAGAAGTTCGGGATGTTGACCATCATCGATTTCGCGGTGACGGACTTGTCGATGAGCTTGGCCTCCTGCATGAACTTGACTAGCCGATCGAAGGAGTCGGCATTGGGTTGGCCCCAGAGCTTGCCTCCGCCGAGCTTGAAGCCTTCCGCAAGCGAATCGAGCTGTGCCTGCTGGGCGTTGATATCCCACTTCAACAACGTCGCCTCGTCGGCACCGCTGGGCTTGCTGGACGGATAGCGCTGCCAGTGCAGTTTGACCGCACATTCCGGATTGGCGAGCGCAAACACCGTCGCCTTGGCGACGCCGCGCGCGATACCGATCACCATCGCCGGATCCTTGTCGACCGCGCCCTGCATGGTGGCCAGCGAGAAATCCGGATAGGTCCGCCAGTCCTCGCCGACCAGCTTGTTCAGCTTCAGGCCGGCATTCTGGAAGCTCGCGACAGCGGCCGCCCAATAGAGCAGAGCCTGGACGCGGTTCGATTTCATCGCTTCCAGCGGGGCGGCGCCGAGGCCAAGCGGAACAAGATCGACGTCCCGTGGATCGAGACCATTGGCGCGTAGGAGATTGTTGAAATAGGCTATGCCGCCGGTCGCGAGACTGAACACGCCGACGGTCTTGCCTTTCAAGTCCTTCACCGATTTGATCGGGCCGTCGGCATCGACCGCAATCGACCAGTCGAGTATGCCGTTTGCCATCACCACACGAACCGGCAGGTCGTTCTTCGCATTGGCCTGCACAATAACGCTGGCATTGATCTGCCCGAACTCGGCATTGTTGGCGACCATCTGCTGCAGCGCTTGCAGCGAAGCGCCGGCCGGAAGCAGTTCGACGTCATACCCCTCCGCCTTCCAGTAACCAAGCGTCGAGGCTAAGGTCAGCTGCGGATAGGCGATATTGAGAACAGTTGTGCCGATTGCGATCCGGACTTTCTTGAGCGGTTTGTCCTGTGCCTGACCCGGTGCCGCGAGCAGCGCCAGCAGGATGGCGGCAAAGATGGCAAGTTTACCGACTGAATGGCGGCAAAGCATAACGATCTCCCTATTGTACTTAGTTGTACTCACTTGGCCTTTAACCGGCGATGGATATACCCGAACAACTTCAGCAAGATGCGTGCCAATGTCCCTGTGGCGCAACGCCTCGCAATTCGCCGAAATCCAGCTAAGGTCCGCCTTCCTCGGTTAGAAAGCGTATCCGGTGACGCCAATCGAATCAATGCGGATGCATAAGAAGTGGGCGAATGCTAACAGGCCGATCGTTGCGCTTCGCAAAGGACTTCGCCAATGACCCAGACACCCGCATCGGACTTCATCTCAAGCCTGCCAAAAGCCGAATTGCACATGCATCTCGAAGGTTCGCTCGAGCCGGAGACGCTCATCAAACTCGCAGCGCGTAACGGAATCCGGCTTCCTTACGCCGACGCAAGCGAGGTCCGGCGTGCTTACAGCTTCGACGACCTGAAGTCGTTCCTTGACCTTTTTTATCTGGGCCTGACCGTTTTGCAGAAAGGCGACGACTTCCACGAGATGACCGCCGCCTATTTCGCGCGCGCGGCACGCGACAACGTGCGGCATGCGGAGGTCTTTATAAGTCCCCAGGCTCATCTGCGCCGCGGGATTCCGATAGAGGCCGTCATGGACAATATCCTGCGCGCCATCGACGAGTCCTCCGCGAAACACGATATGACCGGGGGACTGATCGTCGGAATTCAGCGGCAATATGATGAAAGCGATGCGCTGGCGATGATTGAGGCGGTCAAACCCTGGCGCGACCGTATTGTAGGCCTGGGTATGGGAGGGCCGGAGATCGGCAACCCGCCGTCAAAGTTCAAGCGGGCCTATGAGACGGCGGCCTGCGACTGCGGGTGGCACCTGATGGCACATGCCGGGGAGGAGGGCGGGGCGGATTATGTGCGCGATGCGCTCCACACTCTGAAATGCGAGCGCATCGACCACGGCGTGCGGTGCGAGGAGGATCCGAGCCTCATGAGCGAACTGGCCGAGCGCGGTATACCGTTGACGGTTTGTCCGATGTCGAACTGCATGCTCAAGGTGTTCCCGGACATGGCCTCGCACAATATTCGCCGGCTGCACGAGGCGGGCCTATGCATCACGGTGAATTCGGATGATCCGCCTTATTTCGGCGGCTACGTGAACGAGAATTATGCAGCCATCCAGGCGTCGCTTGGCGTCTCCGACCTTGAATTGTGGCAGATGGCCCGCAACGGGTTCGCGAGTGCGTTCATTGCCGAAGACCTGCGGAGCAAATACCTTGCGGAAATCGACACGTTCAAACCTGCTGCCAACTGACGCCGCCGCCGGACGTGTAGTTGACGCGTCGCGGCGCTTTCAGGAGGCGTGCATTCGATACGAAGGCCCTGACGGACGGCGCTTCCGCGTCGGTTAGTCTGCCCCACTCATAAGCGCTGCTTGGAGAAACAAGATGCAAGATCCATTGTTCATCAGAGACGACTGGCGGTGGAGCGACGACAAACCGATGTGTTACATGGTCAAGGCTGGCGACTTTCTCTTTCTCACGGGGCAGGTGGCGCTTGACGAAAGCGGTAACGTCGTCGGTCCGGGAGACATTGCGGCGCAGGCGCGGCAGGTGTTCACGAATATGCGCCGGGTCCTCGGTCTTGCCGGCTGCGATCTTACATCGGTGATCCGGTTGACCAATTATCTGACCACATCGATGTCCGACATGGTGGCGACACGCGCATATTGGGACGTGCGGCGCGAATTTTTCGGGCACCATCGCCCGGCCAGCACCGGCGTCAAGGTCGCAGCCCTCATGCTTCCCGAATTGCTGATCGAGATCGATGCCATCGCGTACGCGCCGAAGATCGAACTGAGTCCGAACGCGCGGCTGCTGGATGGTAAATCGTAAGGATTGATCGGACTCGATGCGGGTATCGATCCGCGTCCCAGCCCTGCCTTTGAGGTTGATGCGAGATGACAAAGACGATCGATGCCGGTGTGTTCATTCCGGTCGGCAATCACGGTTGGATTCATTCGGTCAATTCGCCCGCGGTGGAAGACGGTTCGTTCCGGCGCGTGCTTGATGTAACGCGGAACGCCGAGGCGCTAGGATTCGATTTCGTGCTGAGCCCCGGAATATGGCGGGGCTTCAAGGGCCCTTCGGAACACTGGATGCGTACGCTCGAATCCATGACGACCTCCGCCGCACTGCTTCAGGCGACGACCAAAATCGGGGTGTTCGGCACGATACACATGACGGTCTATCAGCCGGCCATCATCGCCAAGATGATGACGACGCTCGACCAGATCGGGCCGGGCCGGGTGGGCCTGAACCTCGTGACGGGCTCCAGCTATCTCGATCTGTCCCATGTCGGGCTGTGGCGCGATGGCCTCGATCATGACGAGCGTTACGATCTCGCGGACGAGTGGATCGCGGTGGTGAAGCGGCTCTGGACAGAGAAGGTAGTCTCGCACAAGGGCCGGTTCTTTGAGCTGACCGAGGCCACGATGGGACCCAAGCCGTCGCGCATGCCGCCGCTTGCGAACGCGGGCGCGTCCGGGCGCGGGTTCAAATTTGCGGTGGAAAATTGCGACATCGCATTCATCGGCGCTAGTGACGACCAGAAATCTATTGCGTCGGGAAGGCAGGCCAAGGCTATGGCACGGCAGATGAACAAGCCGGACCTCAAGGTCTATGGACTGTTTGTCGTGATTCCAGGCGCCACGGACGAGGAGGCTCAGGCGCGGTTTCAACACTTCAATGACGGCGTCGACATGGAATGCCTTGAGGACATCGCTCTAGGCTATACGCTGAATCCCAACGTCAAGGATGTGAGTGCCGCATCGTTACGGCGCGCCGCCGCCAAGGAGACGCGCAGCTCCGTGTCGCCGGGCGCCATAGTTGGTTCATACGAGACAATCGCGAATCGCCTGTCGAACGCGATCCTCGAAGGGGAGCTTGATGGCATGATCCTGATCGTACCCGACTACATTAAAGATATCGATGCGATTGCGAAGCGGTCGTTCGTCCGCATGGCGGAGCATGGAGTGAGTTCCAGAATCTGTGGGTCCTGAGCTCGATACCTGTCTCGGCAGGGTCGTCTGGACCGGCGATTCCGCGGAGCTGATCAGAAACGACGACTTGCGACATCGGTTTCTGGGCGTCTGACGTCGAACGTCAACGTGTGGCGTCAAGTCGATCCTGCGCTGCTTCTGGAAAGCGGACTGCATGACAACCGGACCGGCATTTTGCACACACGCAGCCCCTGGGGATGCCAGGCACCACGCTGTTTCCGGGTGTTCACAGTCGCAAAACCTGTGCTACATCGCCTCTCGTGCGGTCCCGTAGCTCAGCCGGATAGAGCAGCGGTTTCCTAAACCGAAGGTCGGAAGTTCGAGTCTTCCCGGGACCGCCATGAGGCGCGGACGCGCCTCGTGCGGGAGCTCCGTCCATCGATCGGATATGCGTCCCTTATCCAGCTGGAACTAGACCGGGCAGGAACGCGTGTACGGCGGCTCGCAGCTGACCGGGCCGCGGCGCTCAGTTGCTCTTGAACCGGGGGACAAATCGCAGCGCATTGTCCCGATCAACGGCCCGCAAATCCTCTGGTTTGAAGAATGCGGTCAGGCCTTTGGTATGGTCGACCGCGGTGCGATAGGGAAAATCAGTCCCGTAGACGATCTGTGATATCGGAACCATTTTTGACAGGGCCGAAAGCGTCACCTCGTTCGGAACGGCTGCGGTGTCGTAGTAGAATCGGTTGATCTGCTTCTCGACGTCATCACGGGTAAACTTGCCCCGGTACGGCGGCGTCATTAGCGCTTGCACGGTAAACCGCTCATAGAATGCCGTCAGTGATCCGCCTCCATGCGAGAAGATCCAGTTGATATCTGGATATTTCTGCGCCACACCGCCGAAAATAAGCGTGAAGATCGTTCTCGTCGTATCGGTTCCGAATTCGATATAGGCATCTCCAACGCCACGAACGAGATTGACGCAACAATTCGCTGCCGTTGGATGCGTGTACACGGTCGCTTTACGACGGTTCAGCTCGGCCCAGACCGGATCGAATTCTGCATAACCAAGCCACTTGTCTCCGTAACTCGTCATGCAACCGACGCCGTCGACTTTCAGCGTATCGAAAGCGTACTCGATCTCCTTGAGGCTTGGATCGATGTGTGGCAGCGGTAGCATGGCAAACGTGCCGAAGCGGCCTGGGTGTTGAGTTTCCAGCTTTTTGGCATATTCGTTGGATTCACGTGCCAGCCTCGCTGATTCCTCGGCAGAAAAGTCACTGACCTGCGGCGTAGTCGGGGAGGTGATGGCTGTTGCCACGCCACCCTTGTCCATATCGTCCAAGGTTTTCTGCACGGACCAATTCGCAAGCGGAGGGTTGTCCTTCTTGATGCGCTTTACGGCATCAAGCCACGTCGGCGGCGAAATGTGGTGGTGGACATCGATGCGATGTGGTTTCGCCTCCTGCGCCCATGCGCTCACGTTGAAGGCGTGGGTTGCGACCCCCACAGCAGCTGCTGCAGCGCCGGCGGTGAGAAAGCTACGTCGGCTTGGATTCGGACCAGACGTATGAGGTAAGCCGCAACTGCAGCCGGAGAAAAATGAAGTCAGCGGCGACAGTCTTGATTGCACGGCATCCTCCACAGCGCTGTTTTTTGTTAGCTTCCAAACTCTTTTGGAAAATTGCAAGCGCCTTACGTGCGGCACCGCAACAGGGTGGTGTGTGTGTACGGAACCGAGTACGAAACATCGTGCCCCGATAGCGGCGTCGCATGCGCGGAGTTCTCAGGATGACCACCAAGTCGAAGCCAGCCGGATCGAAGCTGGCGGCGCGATTGAAAGAGCCGGGTCTGATCTCGGCGCCCGGTGTGTTCGACATGATCTCGGCGCGCATTGCCGACGGGATGGGCTTCGACGCGCTCTATATGACCGGCTACGGGACCGTCGCGTCGCATCTTGGCCTGCCGGATGCGGGACTTGCGAGCTATACCGAAATGGTCGGGCGTGTGCGGCAGATCGCCGAGGGTACGGTTACGCCGCTGATCGCCGATGGCGACACCGGCTATGGCGGACTTTTGAATGTCGATTTCACCGTGCGTGGCTATGAGGCCGCCGGCGCCGCGGCGATCCAGATCGAGGACCAGGAATTTCCGAAAAAATGCGGTCATACGCCGGGTCGTCGCGTGGTGCCGCTCGCCGATGCGGCGCGGCGTATCAAGGTGGCGGCCGAAGCACGATCCTCGAAGGATTTCCTGATAATCGCGCGCACCGACGCCCGCACCTCGCTGGGGCTTGATGAGGCGTTGCGGCGCGGTGAGGCTTTCGTGAAGGCCGGGGCCGACATCCTGTTCATCGAATCGCCGGAAAGCGAAGCAGAGATGGAGACGATCGGCCGTAGCTTCGACGTGCCGCTGCTGGCCAATATGGTCGAAGGCGGACGAACCCCCATTCTGAGCCGCGCGGACCTCGAGCGGCTGGGCTTCAAGCTCGCGATTTTTCCGGTAGCGGGCTTTCTGGCGATGGCCGCCGCGCTGCAATCGGTCTATGGCGAAATTCGCGCGACCGGATCGACAAAGTCCTGGAGCGGCGAACTCTATCCTTTCGAGGCGTTCACGCGACTGATGGGCTTCGAGCGGATCTGGGCGTTCGAGCGCGACCACGCGGAACCCTGACCCGGACAGGCGCGGTCGATCCTGGAACTTCGCCGTCGCCGCGTACAGTGATGCAGGCGACGCTGCATGGCCGCGGCTCGCGCCGTAATCCCTCGATTTGGCCACTCTGTCGCCGTCATCACTCAGCAAGGGTTGATCTCACTGGCCCGGGCTCGGGGCCAGCCGACACATCCGGTGCAATGATATCGATGGCGCCATCGTCAGGTTTCCTCGGATCGGTCACGCGATCCGCCATGCTGCTGCTGGTTCTTGGCGCTGCCGCCTTCGGGGCAGCCGGCTGCTCGACTGCGCCCGGCGGTGGGTCGTCCGCTTTCGCGGCGACGGGCACCCAGCAGCCGGCCAGGACCGGGATTGCCGCCGATCCGACCCTGACCGTCGTGACCACCCGGAACGCGGTGAAGGGCGCCCGCTCCAAACCGTGGTTTGGTTCGCAGCGCGCCAACCAGCCCAGCAATGTCCGGGTGCATCTGGCGTCGCCCGCCGACGGCGCGTTTTCCGCGGTCGGTCTTGGCGACTGGAGCATCAAGTCTGTCGAAACGGTGCCCGTCGGCGAAAGCTTTGCTTCACGCCCTGGCCGTCGCGACGTGCTGGTCTATGTGCACGGATTCAATCAGTCGTTCGAGACCGCCGCGCTGGATGCCGCGCGGCTGTCGGACGGGCTCGCATTCCGCGGCGAGACGATGCTGTTTTCCTGGCCGTCCAAGAACAGCCTGATGGGCTACATGTACGACCGCGAAAGCGCGATGTGGTCGCGTGACGCGCTTGAGGGCATGCTCGACGAGCTGATTGTCGATCCGTCGGTCGGCACCGTCCACATCATCGCGCATTCCATGGGGACAATGGTTGCGGTCGAGGCGCTGCGCCAGCTTTACGACCGGCGCGCCGCCGCGATGACCAACCGCTTCGGGGCGATCGTGCTTGCATCGCCCGACATCGACATGGACAGCTTCACGTCATCGGTCGCGCGGCTGGGCTCGATGTCGCGAAAAATCACCGTTCTCACGGCCGCGAAGGATCGCGCGCTCGGAACCATGCGCGATATGGCGGGAGGCGTAACCCGTGTCGGCATCGCGGAGAAAGAGCGGCTCGAAGCGCTGGGCATCCGCGTCATCGATGCATCGGATTATGACAGTGGCGGATTGAACCACGATCTGTTCATGACCAATGCGCAGGTCCGGCAGGCGATCGGGCGCTTCATCGCCGAGTCGGGCGCTCCGGCCATCAGCGGCGCCAGCGCGATTCAGTAGCTGCCCGCGCTTGCTTGCCGCAAGCTCCTGAAGACAATACACATCCTGTCGTGCGGCTTGGGCGCCGGACCATTCGGCGTCCGCTGCGCCAGCCAGTTTTGTGACAGCCGAATCCCGCAGCCGGGTCTGGTCCGGTCCTGATCGGGATGCATGATCGCCGAGGGGAGACCGTACCATGAGCAACGCGCCACAGGCACTCGAAAGCTATCTGTCCGGCGCGTGGCGGCGCGGCGAGGGCGTCGAGACCGAACTGGTCGATCCTGTTCGCGGTGATGTGCTTGCAACCGCAAGCGCCCGCGGCCTCGATCTGGCCGCTGCGCTCGACTATGCGCGCAAGCATGGCGGCCCGGCCCTGCGCGGGCTGTCTTTCGCCGAGCGCGCGAAGCTGATCGGCGCCGTCGCCGATGTGCTGATCGCCAACCGCGCCAAGTACGAGGGGATCGCGATCGCAAACTCCGGTAATACGAAGGTAGATGCCGCGATCGATATCGATGGCGGCATCGGCACCCTGAAGTATTATGCGCGCCTCGGCGCCGGGCTTGGCGGCGCCACCTTTCTGCTCGACGAGAAGCCGGTACGGCTCGCCAAGGCCGAGAATTTTCAGGCCATCCACCTGCTGGCGCCGCGTCATGGTGTGGCGGTGCATATCAATGCTTTCAATTTCCCGAGCTGGGGTCTGTGGGAAAAGGCTGCGGTATCGCTGCTGGCAGGCGTTCCGGTGCTGGCAAAGCCGGCGTCGTCAACCGCCATGCTCACGCACGAGATGGTGCGCGATGTCATTGCAGCGAACGTGCTGCCCGAAGGCGCGCTCAGCCTCTTGTGCGGCAGTGCGGGCAATCTGCTCGACAGTGTCACTGCGGACGACGTGATCGCATTCACCGGCTCGTCCGAAACCGCCGGGCGCATCCTGCGGCACCCGAATATTCTCGCCCGCGGCGTCCATGTGAATATCGAAGCCGACAGCGTCAATGCCGCGCTGCTCGCACCCGATGCAAGCAGCGCCGCCTTCGATGCCTTCATCAAGGAAGTCGGCCGCGAGATGACGGTGAAGGCCGGACAAAAATGCACCGCCATTCGTCGCGTGTTTGCACCCGCCGATCGTGCCGATGCGGTTGTGGAAGCGCTGCTGGCACGGCTGAAGAAGACCACGCTGGGCGATCCGCGCGACGAGGCCGTGCGCATGGGTCCGGTGGTCACGCGCGCGCAGCAGGCCGCCGCGTTCGAAGGCATCGGCAAGATCACAAAGGACGCAAAGGTGCTGACAGGCGGCGCCAGTGCGCCGTCGATTGATGGCATCGATCCGGCAAAGTCCGCCTTCGTGGCGCCGACCCTGATGCAGGTCGCGGATGGCGCCGGCGCCGATGCAGTGCATGACACCGAAGTGTTCGGCCCCGCTGCCACCATCATCCCTTACAAGACCGAAGCCGAAGCGTTTGCGCTGGTCGCGCGTGGCGGCGGTTCGCTGGTCGCGTCGGTCTATGGCGACGATCGTGCGTTCCTGGCGCGTGCCGTCGCCGAACTCGGTCCGTCGCACGGCCGCTTGCTGATGGTCGAGCAGTCCATCGCCGATGCGCATACCGGCCACGGCATCGTGATGCCGCAATGCCATCACGGCGGACCGGGCCGCGCCGGAAACGGCGAGGAACTCGGCGGATTGCACGGCCTGCGGCTCTATCATCAGCGGCTCGCGGTGCAAGGCTCGACCGATCTGCTGACCGAATTGCAGGCGAAGGCTTACGCGCTGCATTAGAAGAAGAAACGGACACGATCTCCGTTCGTCCCCGCTGTGCGCGGATGAACGGGTCAATGACCGAAACGGTCCAAGAAGAAGCGGCATAAGAAGAAGCGGCCAAGAACAAGAAACGGCAACGGGACGGAGGGAGCGCCTGTGTCGGAGCCATTCCTGGAGCGTCGGTCGTATTATAATGCGGCCGCGGATTTCGTCGACGCCAATATCGCGCGTGGACATTCCGGCAAGTCCGCCTTCATCGACCCGCAGCGCTCCATCACCTATGGCGAGTTGCAGCAACAAACCTGCCGCTTCGCGTCGGGACTTCTTGCGCTCGGGCTGAAGGCGGAAGATCGCGTCGCCCTGCTGCTGCCCGACACCATCGACTTCCCGGTCGCATTCTGGGGCGCGGTTCGCGCCGGCATCGTGGCGATCCCGCTCAACACCTGGCTCAAGCCCGAACAATACGCGTTCATCCTTGCCGACAGCCGGGTCAGCGCCGTCATCGCGGATGCCACCCTTGTAGCAGTGCTGCGCGACGCCATCGCCGCCACGCCGTCGCTACGCCATGTGATCCTGGCGGGCGACAATGCAAAAGGCCAGCCCACGCTGGCCGGCCGCACGCCGGTGCCATTCGAAGCGGTCTGTCGCATGGGCCGCGACGACGTGTTCGCCGCGCCCACATTGTCCGATGAGGTTGCGTTCTGGCTCTACACCTCGGGCTCGACCGGCGAACCGAAGGGCGTCAAGCATGTCCATTCCAGCCTGAGTGCGACCGCATCGCTGATGGGGCAGGGCATTCTCGGCATCGGCCCGGACGATGTCGTGCTGTCGGCGGCGAAACTGTTCTTCGCCTATGGGCTCGGCAACGCGATGACGTTTCCGATGTCGGTCGGTGCCACCGCGATCCTGTGGCCCGAACGGCCGACGCCTGACGCGATTTTCGCGCTGATGCGGCAGCATCGGCCGACCATCTTCTATGCGGTGCCGTCGCTCTACACCGCATTGCTCGCCCATGACGCAATGAGCCGCGGCGCGGGCTCCGACCGCCTGCGGCTCTGCGTATCGGCGGGCGAGGCGCTTCCGGCCCATATCGGCGAGCGCTGGCGCGAGATAGTCGGCGTCGATGTGCTGGACGGCATCGGCTCGACTGAAATGCTGCAGACGTTTCTATCCAACCGGCCGGGCGATGTGCGCTACGGCTCCACTGGCAAGGCGGTGCCGGGCTACGATGTGAAGATCGTCGATGAGAACGGCGGCGAGCTTCCGCCCGGCGAGATCGGCGAACTGATCGTGCGCGGGCCGTCTGCCGGCGAGGGCTACTGGAACCAGCGGCGCAAGAGCCGCCGCACCTTCGCCGGCGAATGGACCTTCACCGGCGACAAATATTATCGCGACGAGGACGGCTATCATTTTTACTGCGGGCGTACCGACGACATGTTCAAGGTGTCCGGCATGTGGGTGTCGCCCTTCGATGTCGAAGCGGCGCTGGTGTCGCACGAGGCCGTGCTTGAAGCCGCGGTGATCCCGAAAGAGGATTCCGACGGACTGATCAAGCCGAAGGCGTTCGTGGTCCTCAAGAATGGCCATGCGGATGACGAGGCCGTCGTGCACGCGCTGAAGGAGCATGTAAAGACGCATGCCGGGACATGGAAATATCCGCGCTGGATCGAATTGCGCAGCGACCTGCCGCGTACCGCCACGGGCAAGGTGCAGCGCTACAAGCTGCGCGAGGAAGAAGAGTCGCGGGGGGAGGCAGAAGGATACGGCGCGCGCACGTGACCTACATTGGCCTGGTCACCAGCGGCACCTGCGCATCGCCGATGCGGATCATGTCGACTTCCACGCCGAAAATCTCCGCGATGCGTTGCGGATTGAGCGCCAGTTCCGGTCTGTCGTCGGCGACGATCCGGCCCTTTTCCAGCACCAGCACGCGGGTCGCGTAGCGTGAGGCCAGCGCCAGGTCGTGAATGACCGCGAGCACGGCGCCGCCTGCGCGCGCGGCATGGCGCAGGACATCCATGACCACGAATTGATGGCGCGGGTCGAGCGACATGATCGGCTCGTCCGCGAGGAGGACTTTCGCCTGCGTCGCCAGCACGCGGGCAAGCGCCACCCGCGCGCGCTCGCCACCGGACAAAGTGGTGACGATGCGGTCGGCAAAATCCTTTGTGCCGGTAATGTCGAGCGCATGTGCGACAGCTTCGCGGTCCTTGTCCGACACCGGCGAGAATGGATCGGCATGCGGGTAGCGCCCGAGCGCCACGATCTCTCCGGCCGGCAGGGGCCAGGAGAACGAGTGACCCTGCGGCAGATAGGCGAGGTGGCGCGCCTTTTCTCGCGCTTTCAAGGTGCTTGCCGCCTTGCCTTCGAATTCAATATCGCCGAACGCCGGGACGAGACCGGCCAGCGCCTTGAGCAGCGTGGTCTTGCCGGCGCCATTCGGCCCGACCAGTGCCACGAACTCGCCTACGGCCAGCGTCACGCTGGCATTGTCGACGATGGTGCGGCCGCCGAGCCGGACCGAGAGGTCTTTTGCGGACAGCAGGGGCGCGGTCATGACGGCTCTCCCTCGAGCCAGCGCCGTTCGCTGAAGATCATATAGAGAAAGAACGGCACTCCGATCAGGGCCGTCACCACGCCGACCTTCAGCTCGATCGCAGACGGTACGATCCGCACCGCGATATCGGCTGCGAGCAGCAGCGCTGCGCCGGCGAGGGCGGCCGGCACCATGATGCGGGCGGGATCGGCATTGACATAGCGGCGCACCAGATGCGGCGCCACCAGGCCGACAAAGCCGATCGCGCCTGCCACCGCGGTCGCGGCGCCGACGCCGAAGGCGGTACCGAGCACCACGGCGAAGCGTGTGCGTTGCAGGTCGACGCCGAGCGACATCGCCGCATCTTCGCCCAGCGTGAGCGCGCGGAATGCGCGCGCATTGACGAGCAGCATGATCCAGCCTGCGATCATGAACGGTGCCGCGATCATCAGGTGGTCGCGCGAGCGGTCTTCCAGCGAGCCGAGCAGCCAGAACGCGACTTCAAGCGCAATGAAGGGATTGGGCGCGAGGTTCAACACCAGCGCGGTCATCGCACCGGCAAAGCTCGCCAGTGCCAGTCCGGCTAGAAGGATCACGGTCAGGCTGGTGCGCGGCCCTGCGATCAGCACCAATGCGCCAACAGAAATCAGCGCGCCGAGAATCCCGGCCACAGGAACGAACAGCGAGGTCGCCGGCAGGAAACCGAAGGCGATCACGAACGAGGCTGCCGCGGCCGCAGCCTGCGGCGCGCCGAACAAGGCCGGCTCGGCCAGCGGATTGCGAAACAAGCCCTGCAGGGCGGCGCCGGAAAATCCAAGGGTCGCGCCGATCACTGCCGCGAGCAGGGTTCGCGGCAGGCGGATTTCGCGCACGATTACGCCGGCGACGCCATCGCCGCTCCACAGCGCCTCCAGGGCGGTGCGCGCCGACAGGCCGGCCGGGCCGACGGCCAATGACGTCGTCATCAATGCAAGCACCAGCACGGCAAGTGCAGCATTGAGCCGCCAGACGGATTTCGATATCGCTTGCATGAATGGTTGAGGCCCCGAATCCCTATGCTCGCATGATGCGCGTCATCGGAACAGTGCCGCTGCTGGCCTTGTGCGTGGCCCTGTGGGCGGGCGCCGCACCGGCATCCGACGCCCCGCGCCGCGTCGTCTCTTTCAATCTGTGCGCCGACCAGCTGGTGGTGGCCTTGGCCGACCCCGACCAGATCGCGGGGCTGTCGCCCTATGCGACCGATTCGGCATTGTCGGTGGTGGCCGACAAAGCGCGTGCGTTTCGCAAGGCCGATTGGCAGGCGGAATCCACGCTTCTGCTCGAGCCCGACCTGGTGCTGATCGGGCCGAACGATCGCTCGGTGACGCGGCGGATGCTGACAGCGCAGGGGTTGCGCGTGGTCGAGACTGGCTTCGTCAGCGATTTCGACTCCGCACGAAAACAGATCCGCGAGATGGCGGCCTTGCTCGGCCATCCCGAGCGAGGCGAAAAGCTGATCGATGAGCTCGACCGCGCGCGGGCGCGGCTCGCGACCGTGGCGCCCAAAAGCGATCGCACCGCTTTGGTGGTCGAGCGCGGTGGCTATACGCAGGGGCCGGCCAGCCTGGCGGCGACGTTGCTTGTAGAGTCCGGCCTCAAACCACCAGCCGGCGCGCCCGCCGGTTATGGCGGGTTTATTCCGCTGGAGAAGTTTCTGGTACTCAGGCCAGACCTCGTGTTCCTGAAGGATCCGCCAAGCGCCGCGACCGATCAGGGCGCGATGTTTCTCGTGCATCCGGCGTTGCGCGATCTGTATCCGCCCGAACGGCGCCTCGCGCTGCCCACGCGCTACACCATGTGCGGCGGTCCGGCACTGGTCGCGGCGTTCGATTACATGGCCGACGAGATTGCCCGCCTTACGCGGTCCGAGCTTCGACCCAGTCGCGAATGATCGCGGCGAGCGCGTCAAGTCCGTCGGTCAACGCCGCCGGTCCCGGCTGCAGGATCAGCGGAGACTTGATCTCGCGCAGCCAGCCGTCTCGTACTGCGGGGATCGCGTCGAAGCCCGGCCGCGCCGCGACCTTGCCCGGCACGAACTTCTTGCCGCACCACGAGCCGATAATGATGTCGGGCGCCGCCGCGATCACCATGTCCGGTGTGACGATGCGTTCGGGCGCGGATTTGTGGCGCGACAGGTCGGGGAACACATCGACACCGCCCGCGATCTCGACCAGTTCCGACACCCAGCGGATGCCGGAAATCATTGGCTCGTCCCACTCCTCGAAATAGACGAGCGGCTTTCGCGGCAGTTCTTCGGCTTGCGCCCGGACAGTGTTCAGCTTCGCTTGCAGCGATGCCGCCAGCACCTCCGCCTTGTCCTGCGCGCCGACAAGCGCACCGAGGGTGTGGATCATCGCGAAGATGCCGGCGATATCGCGCTGGTTGAAGGCATGGACCTCGACGCCGGCGCGGATCAGTCGCGCCACGATATCGGCCTGCAGATCGGAAAAGGTGAGAATCAGGTCCGGCTCCAGCGCGAGGATTTTCGGCACATCCGCGCTGATGAAGGCCGAGACCCGCGGCTTCTCCTTGCGCACCCTCGGCGGGCGCACCGCATAGCCCGACACGCCGGCGATTCGATCCTGCTCGCCGAGGAGGTAGAGCGTCTCCACGGTCTCTTCGGTCAGGCAGACGATGCGTGCGGGCGCGTTCATGCAGGACGCCGAGCTTACACGAACGCGGCTTCGTCCGCCTTGCTCAAAATATCCGGCCCGCCGATTGCGGAAACCCGGCCGCCGTCGATACGAACGATCACATTGGCGATACGCTTCAATTCGCGTGCGTAGTGGCTGACATAGACCATCGGAATGCGCGCCTCGTCCCGCAGCCGCAACAGATAGGGCATAATCTCGTTCTTGCGCGCCGGGTCGAGCGAAGCCAGCGGCTCGTCCATCAGCAGCAATCGCGGCTTCAGCATCAGTGCGCGGCCGATGGCGACGCGCTGACGCTCGCCGCCGGACAGCTTCCCGGGCCTGCGCTGCAACAAGGGCTCGATATCGAGCATTGCGACAATGCGCGCGAACGCGGCATCGTCATGCGGCAGACCCGCCATCCATCGTCCGTAGTCGAGGTTCTTCGCGACCGTCATATGCGGAAACAGACGGCCTTCCTGGAACACGTAACCGATCCGGCGCTGGTGCGAGGGAACGTCTATTCGCTTGTCGTGATCGAACAGAACATCGCCATTGAGCGCGAGCCGGCCCGCATCCGGCCGCACCAGTCCTGCAATCATGTTCACCAGCGTGGTCTTGCCTGCGCCGGACGGGCCGAACAGCCCTGTGACCGGGCCATCGCTCTCGAACGCGATCCGCAGATCCAGGTCGCCGGCTTGCTTGCGAAGATCGACACTGAGCAACGTCATTCTCCGTGCAGCCGGCGCGTGGCGCGGCGTGCGAAGTATTCCGACGCCAGCAGCGCCGCCATCGCAATAACGATGGCGACGATGACCAGCCGTAGCGCGGCTGCATCACCCGCAGGGGTCTGCGTATAGGTGTAGATCGCCGCCGAAATCGTCTGGGTCTCGCCGGGAATGTTCGACACGAAGGTGATGGTGGCGCCGAATTCGCCGAGCGCCTTGGCGAAGCACAGCAGCGTACCGGCGATGATACCGGGCATCGCGAGCGGCAGTGTCACCGTGGCAAAGCGCCAGAAGGCATTGGCGCCGAGCGTCGACGCCGCATCTTCGAGCTTGCGGTCGATCGCCTCGAAGGAAATCCGGATCGGCCGCACCAACAGCGGAAATGCCATGATTCCACAAGCGAGCGCTGCGCCGGTCCAGCGGAATGACAACACAATGCCGAACGTCTCGTACAGGAAGTTGCCGACCGGTCCGCGGCGTCCGAACGAGATCAGCAGCAGATAGCCGGTGACGACCGGTGGCAACACCAGCGGCAGGACGATCAGTCCGTCGAGCAGTGCCTTGCCCGGAAAATTCTTGCGCGCCAGCAGCCATGCGACCGCGATGCCGAGCGGCAGCGCCACGACGGTCGCAACAGTGGCGATCCGGAGCGAGAGCCGGATTGCCGTCCATTCTTCGGGAGTCAGTTCGAACACGTGACGGATTTATGCCGAAGTCAGGTCGAAGGCTTCGCGGCCAGTACGGTGAAACCGTACTTTTCGAAAATGTCCTTCGCTGCCTTGCCCCGAAGGAATAAGAGATAGCCGGCTACGTCGGGCTTTGCGGTGGCCGTCGCCGCCACCGGATAGGTGATCGGTGGGTGCGAACCCTCCGGAAACGCACCGATGATCTTCACGCCGGGATCGACCTTGGCGTCGGTCTCGTAGACGATGCCGAGCGCCGCTTCGCCGCGCGCGACCAGCAACAGCGCCGCGCGGACATTGTCGGTCATCGCGAATTTCGGTTCGGCCGCCGTCCACGATCCGAGCTTTTCCAGCGCAGCCTTCGCATAGAGGCCAACCGGAACCGCCCTGACGTCGCCGGTCGCAATACGTCCGTCGCCGGCAAGCCTGGCGAGATCGAAGCCCTGGCCGATGGTCACATTGTCGAGCTTGGAGTCCTTCGGCGCAATCAGCACCAGCTTGTTGCCGAGCAGGTTGACGCGCGTATCGGTCTTGATCGCCTTCTTGTCCTGAAGGTAATCCATCCACTTCAGGTCGGCGGACACGAACGCGTCGGCCGGGGCCCCGCCTTCGATCTGCTTGGCCAGCGCGGAACTTGCCGCATAGCTCGACACAACCTTGGTCCCTGTCGCCTTGGTGTAGGCAGCGTTCACGTCGTCGAGCGCGTTTTTCATCGACGCCGCGGCGAAGACGGTGATGGTCTTGTCCTGCGCGACAGCGGATTGCGGCGCGATTGCGAATGCGCCGGCAAAGAATGCGGCGCCAAGGCCCAGTGCGAGTACGCGTCTCAGCATGGCGGTTCTCCAAAAACGGGTCGCCCGACAACATGGCTGTGCCACGCCGGGGAGGGCAAAGGTCAAAAGACGAAAGCGATGTTTCTGGAACCGCCGTTCCGCAAGGGCAGGGAGCGCGCACAGCGCCGCCCGGATCGCGAGGGGACTTTAGCAACCTTCCGCCATTTGCCAAGACCGGAAAAGGACGCAGACTGGATGCGCCATTGCCGGGCCAGACCCGCCAATCCATCATTTGGCGCGTAAGATGGACCTACGGATCAAGGCCGGGGTAACGAGGATCGATGTCGCAGGGTAAACGTATGGCTGCACCGACGCCGATCGAAGGCGACTACGACACCATCATCGTCGGCGCAGGCTCGGCGGGTTGTGTGCTGGCGAACCGGCTTTCGGCCGATCCGGGCAAGCGCGTGCTGCTGCTGGAAGCGGGTGGCCGCGACAACTGGATCTGGTTTCACATTCCGGTTGGCTATCTGTTCGCGATCGGCAACCCGCGCTCCGACTGGATGTTCCGCACCGAACCGGTACCCGGCCTGAACGGTCGCTCGCTGGCCTATCCGCGCGGCAAGGGGCTCGGCGGGTCGTCGGCGATCAACGCGATGATCTATATGCGAGGGCAGGCCGGCGACTACGATCACTGGCGGCAGCTTGGGCTCACCGGCTGGGGTTGGGACGATGTGAAGCCGCTGTTCCGCAAGCAGCTCGACCATTTCCTGGTCGACAGCGAGCATCACGGCACGGGCGGCGAGTGGCGGGTGGAATATCCGCGGCTGCGGTGGGACATCACCGACGCGTTTCGTGAAGCGGCGGCGCAGGCGGGCATCCCGAAATGCGACGACTTCAACACCGGCGACAATGAGGGCTGCGGCTATTTCCACGTCAATCAGAAGATGGGACGGCGCTGGTCGTCGGCGCGGGGCTTTCTCAGGCCGGTGATGAAGCGGCCTAATCTGCGGGTCGAAACCGGATGCCTGGTCGAGAAAATCGAATTCGACGGCAGGCGCGCGACAGGCGTGCGCTTCTTCCAGAACGGCGAGAGCAAGGTCGCGCGCTGCCGCGGCGAGGTCATCCTGTCGGCCGGCGCGGTCGGATCGGTGCAGGTGCTGCTGCTGTCCGGCGTCGGACCGGCGGGGCACCTTACCGAACACGGCATCGCACCCGTTCTCGACAAGCCCGGCGTTGGCGAGAACTTGCAGGATCATCTGCAATTGCGTTTGATCCACAAGGTCTCCGGCGTCACCACGCTGAACGAGACATATAAATCGTTGATCAGGCGCGGGATGATGGGGCTCGATTATGCGCTCCGCCGCCGTGGACCGCTGACCATGGCGCCTTCGCAACTCGGTGCGTTCACCCGGTCGAGTGCGCGCTACGAGCGGCCGAACATCCAGTTTCATGTGCAGCCCTTGTCGCTCGACAAGTTCGGCGATCCGTTGCACGACTTTCCGGCCTTCACCACCAGCGTCGCCAATCTGCGGCCAGCGAGCCGCGGCCATGTCCGCCTGCGAAGCACCGATCCGGCGGACAAGCCCGTCATCCAACCGAATTACCTCGCAACCGACGAGGACCGGCAGGTCGCCGTGGATTCCATCAGGGTTGCGCGCAACATCGTGGCGCAGCCGGCGCTGCAGGCATTCAACCCGGTGGAATATCTGCCCGGCGCCCAATTGCGCAACGACGACGAGGCGGCGCTCGCGAAAGCAGCGGGCGATATCGGCACCACGATTTTCCACCCGGTCGGCACCGCGAAAATGGGCCGCGCGGACGACCATATGGCCGTGGTTGACGAACGGCTGCGCCTGATCGGTCTTGCCAATGTGCGGGTGATCGACGCGTCGGTCATGCCGACGATTACCTCCGGGAACACCAACTCACCGACCATGATGATTGCGGAGAAGGGGGCTATGATGGTGCTGGAAGATGGGCGCGGATGACTGACAGCCACACCATTTCCTAAGATTCGACGGATACGACGGCTCCATGACCCTGCACCCGCTTCTTGCGCGCATCCGAAATATCGTCGCCGACCCGCGCAGCGAATGGCCGCTGATTGCGACCGAACCGGGCGACCCGATGCGGCTGTTCGTCGGTTATGTCGCGGTTCTGGCCGCAATACCGGCAGTCTCGGGTTTCATCGGATCGAGCCTGGTCGGTGTATCGGTGTCCGCCGGGAGGCTGCACGATCCGCTGATGATGGGATTGGTGCGAGCCGTCATGAGCTATCTCTTCAGCTTCGTGATCGTATATCTGACCGCGCTCGTCATCACCGTCATGGCGCCGCTGTTCCAGACCGAGCGCAATTTCACCAATGCCCTGAAAGTCGCGGTCTATTCGTTCACGCCGGTCTGGCTGATCGGGGTCGTGCTGATGGTGCCCGGACTGCGGTTCCTGTCGATCCTGGGCCTTTACGCGATCCGCCTGATCTGGACCGGACTGCCGCCGCTGATGGGTACGCCGCGCACGAAGATTCTGCCCTACGCGCTGTCGATTGTGGTCGCGGCCTTCGGAATCACGCTGGCGATGTCGGTGATCCAGGCTGCGGTTCTCACCCTGCCGTTTCGGGGCGATGCCGGCGAATGACTAGGGCATCGCCCGCAGATACCGGATCGGCCGGCCGGCGGTAAGGCCTTGCGCCGCGGCGATGATCGCGTTCGCGTCGATCCCGTAATGCCGGTACAGATCGGGAAGCGACCCGGTCTGTCCGAAGTGCTCAACGCCGAGCCCGCGCGTCCTGTGGCCATGCACGCCGCCGAGCCATGATAGCGTCGCCGGATGCCCGTCCAGCACGGTGATCAGTCCGCAATGCGGCGGCACGTCGTCCAGCAGTCGCTCGATATGCGAGCGCGCATGAACCAGGCCGCGCTCGCGCGCGCGTTGCGCCGCCGTCCAGCCGGCATTGAGACGGTCGGCGGAGGTCACGGCGAGCAAGCCGACATCGCGGCGGTCCTCGCTCATCAATCCGACTGCCTGAATTGCCTCCGGCGCGATGGCGCCGGTATAGGCAACAACGGCCTGTGCGTTCGGCCCCGGCTTGCGCAGCCAGTATGCGCCATCGATGATGCCTTGCCGCAGGTCATCGGTCATCATGCGCTGTGGCTGCTCGATCGGGCGGGTCGACAGCCGCAAATAGACCGAGCCCCCGGTCTCGTCGCGCAGCCAGTTTTTTTCGTCAGGAGCGTCGTCCGCGTCCTTCTGGATATAATCGAGCGCGAAGCGCAGGATCACCGCGAGTTCATCAACGAAAGCCGGCTCGAAGGACGCAAGACCGTCCTGCGCCATGCCGATCAACGGCTGCGCGATCGACTGATGCGCGCCGCCTTCGGGCGCGAGCGTAATCCCGGACGGCGTCGCCACGACGATGAAACGCGCATCCTGGTAGCAGGCATAGTTCAGCGCATCGAGGCCGCGGGCGATGAATGGATCGTACAGGGTGCCGATCGGCAACAGCCGTTCGCCCTCGATGGAATGAGACAGCCCGAGCGCCGACAGCAGGATAAACAGATTCATCTCCGCGATGCCGAGTTCGATATGCTGGCCTTGCGGCGAGAACTCCCAGGCGAACGTGGAGGGGATGCGTTCGTTGCGGAAGGTATCCAGCATCGACTCGCGTGCGAACAGGCCGCGCCGGTTCACCCAGGCGCCCAGATTGGTCGAGACCGTGACGTCCGGCGAGGTGGTGACGATGCGCGAGGCATAAGCCTCCTTCGACTTGCCGATCTCGTTCATCAGCGCGCCAAAGCCGGTCTGGGTCGACGTTACGGCCTGCGCCGGCACGGAAATCGTTTCCGGGATCTCGATCCGCGGGATTTTTGACGCAGGCTTTCGCTGCGCGAACGGCACCGCGTCGAGATAGCCTTGCAGCGTGTCGCCAGGCAGTGTCAGGCCTTCGAATTTCTCCCACTCATGCCCCGGCCGCACATCGTTCTGTGTGCGGAAGGCTTCCATCTGCGCTGGCGTCATCAGCCCGGCATGGTTGTCCTTGTGTCCGGCCATCGGCAGACCGAAGCCCTTCACCGTGTAGCAGATGAAGCAGACCGGCTTGTCGTGATCGATGCTCTTGAAGGCCTTGAGCAGTGCCGGGAGGTCGTGGCCGCCGAGATTGTTCATCAGCCGCGCCAGCTCGTCGTCCGAGCGCTTTTCAATCAGCGCCGTGACATCGCCCTGATCGCCGATCTCGTCGAGCAGCCGCTTGCGCCAGGCGGCTCCGCCCTGAAACACCAGCGCGGAATAAAGCGGATTCGGGCAGGCATCGATCCAGGCGCGCAGCTTCTCGCCGCCCGGCTCGCGGAACGCGGCCTCCTGCAGCGCGCCGTATTTAACGATCACCACCTCCCAGCCGAAATTCTTGAATAGTTGTTCGTAGCGTTCCCACAGGCCTTCGCGCACCACGGCGTCGAGGCTCTGGCGGTTGTAATCGATGATCCACCAGCAATTGCGCAGATTCTGCTTCCAGCCGTCCAGCAACGCCTCGAAGATATTGCCCTCGTCGAGTTCGGCATCGCCGACGAGCGCGATCATGCGCCCTTCCGGCTTGTCCTTGGCCAGGCCATGCGCGCGCACGTAGTCCTGCACGATCGACGAGAACAAGGTCTGCGCCACGCCGAGGCCGACCGAACCGGTGGAGAAATCGACATCGTCGATATCCTTGGTGCGCGACGGATAGCTCTGCGCGCCCTTGTAGCCGCGGAAATTTTCCAGCTTTGCGCGGGTCTGCTTGCCGAGCAGATACTGGATCGCGTGGAAGATCGGCGATGCATGCGGCTTGACGGCGACGCGATCCTGCGGCCGCAGGATGTCGAAATAGAGTGCCGTCATGATGGTCGCGAGCGACGCCGACGAAGCCTGGTGGCCGCCGACCTTCAGCCCATCGACGCTGTCACGCAGATGATTGGCGTTGTGGATGGTCCAGCTTGCCAGCCACAGCACCTTCTTCTCGAGTTCGGACAGAATGTCGATGCGGGACGGCTGCATGCTGCGCTCCTCGATGCGTTCCCTGGCGGCGCAATACGTGTCGGATAGGCGGAGTTTGCCATGCTGCCGGTGGCAGGGGCAGCCAATCTGCGCTATGATCAAATTCAGAATTGGCATAATCAGCCAAATTAAAAGAGAATTGTGGCGGGATCATTCAATAATGCAGGCCGACGCCATCGACCGGAAAATTCTCGCTCTGCTGCAGGAGGACGGGCGGCTCAGCCTTGCGGCGCTTGCCGAAAAGGTCGGGCTGTCGCCGTCGCCCTGCCTGCGGCGGGTGCGACTGATGGAGAAAGCCGGCATCATTTCGCGCTACGTCGCGGTGTTGAATCAGCGCGCGGTTGGCCTGCCGGTCTCCGTTTTCATTTCGATCAAGCTGGAAAGCCAGCGCGAGGAAGCGCTGACGAAATTCGGACGCGCCATCGCGCGCTGGCCGGAGGTTCTCGAATGCTACCTGATGACCGGGCCGCGCGATTATCTGCTGCGTGTCGTGGTCGCGGACCTATCGGCCTATGAGCAGTTTCTGAAAACGAAGCTGACGCGACTCGATGGTATTGCCTCGATCGAGTCGAGCTTCGCGCTGGAGCAGGTGAAGTACACGAATGTGCTGCCGGTTTAGTGACGGCGCATCACCCCCGGTTCCTCAGCACCAGGCACGCACCGCCGGCCTTGCGCAACGCGTTGCACAGCGCATTCGCTTCATTGCGGGTGTCGGCGCCGATCCGCACCTGATAGAAGGTTGCGCGCCCGCGCGTGCGCAGCACCGACGATTGCAGCCCCGGGTCCTTGTCCTTCAGCACGCTCTCGAAGCGCCGCAGCGCGCGGGCATACATCGCCATGGCGCGATCGCGCGAAAATCCGGCGCCCAGTTGCACGCCCCAGGGCTGCGCCAGCGAATGCACCACGCGCTGCCGCAATTCGTCGAGGAATGGCGATGGCGAGCGCTTGAGCATCGCCATCAGTTCGCCGCAGCCAGGCTTGGCCTTTTGCTCCGGCTTTATCGTCTCCTTGCCGTCCCGCACCTTGGTCCGCTCGGCCGCCCATTCGTCGACGGTCATGCCGGTGATGGCGGACACGTAGTTGCGGGTCTCGCCCGGCATATAGCCGCTCCCGGCGAGCCATTCGCGCACCCGCCGCGGGCCCGCATTATAGGCCGCGGCCGCAAGCCCGAGATTGCCGAATTGCAGCCATAGCTCCCTCAAAAACTCCGCCGATTTCGGCAGCGCCTGCACCGGATCGAACGGGTCGAGCAACCCGCGTTCGGCGGCGGTGCCCGGCATGAATTGCGCCATGCCCTGCGCGCGTTTTCCGCTGCGGGTCACGGGACCCACGGCGTCGGCGCGGAACCGGCTTTCCTGCCAGATCACACGGGCGAAAAACTCGAACGGCAGACCATGATCGCGCGCCGCGGATTCGATCATCAGGCAGATGGAATCATCGGATGCGGACGCTTGCGCGGCTGCTGACGCCTGCGGCGCAGCGGCGTCTTGCGCGCGGGCATCCGGCAGTGGTGCCGAAACGAGCAACAGCGCCGCCACAGCGATGGCGCCGCCATATGCCCTATGAAGAACGCCCGGCACGGCAATGGCCCGTCCAACTTGCATGCGCCCGGGCGCGGCCCCGAGCCATCGGCTCGCGGCCAAGCCTAGTCGCTTAGAACGTGCTCTTCAGCTTCAGATGATCCATGCGGTTAATCGATTGCACGTTGATATGCCGATCCTTGCCGTCGCGCTGAATGTCAAGCGGCACGGTGGCTCCGGCGGCGCCAAGCGACCAGAGCTTGCGGTAGAAATCCGGCAGGGTTTTCGGCGCGTCGCCGGCGATGTTGACGATCACGTCACCCTTCTGCAGTCCGGCCTTCTCGGCCGGAGAACTCGGCGTGACGCGCGCGATCACCAGGCCGAAATCTGTCGCTTGCGTGCTCAGCCCGATCCAGGGTTTGGGAACGCCGCCAGCCGCGCCGTTGGCGATCAGATCGGCGAGGATGGGTTTGAGAATATCGGTCGGAATATAGAGATTGCCGGCGCCGCCGCCGTTCCCGGAGGCATCGCCGACGATCAGCGAGCCGACGCCGACCAGCTTGCCCTCGCGCGTGATCAATGCGGCGCCGCTCCAGTGCGAATGGGCGGGCGCGGTGTAGATCGCGCCGTCGACCAGATATTCCCACGAGCCGGCGAATTCGCGCAGCGACACCACGCGGGCCGGTGCGATGCCGTCACGTCCGCCGAAGCTCGCCGCCAGCACCGGGTCGCCGACTTTCAGGTCGGACGACTTGCCGAACAGCATTGGCCGGACCTTGAGCGGCGCCACCGCCTTCAGAAGTCCGAAGCCGGTATCGTGGTCGTAGCCGATCACCTCCGCCGGTATCTTGCGGCCATCATTGGTGATCGCCTCCGCGGCATGCGCCTCCACCATCAGATAACCGATGGTAAGGATCAGGCCGTCGTCGTCGATCACGATGCCGGAGCCGTCCCGCTCCTGGCCGAGATTGTCGACCGTGCGGCCATCCGGGTTGATGTAGGTCTTGATCCTGACGACCGACGACAGAAGTTCCTCGGTCAGGGCCTTGGCGCCGTCACCCTGCTGCGCAAGGGCGGGGCCGGACGCGGCTGAAAGACACAGAACCGAGACCAGCAACAGCACCACGCGCAAGGGCAGTGACTTTCGCATCCAGGCCTCCTTTGGCTCGCCACCGGTACCAGACCGGCAGGAATCAGGTGTGCAAATCGGGTGCCAATTATAGAGGCACAGATCTGCAGATCAGCAAGAGGCGATGACGTCTTGGTGGCGGCTTTTAGGCCTGATCGCGGCCGGCACGCGCGCTTGTGAACGCCTTTTGCCGAAGCAAGGGCGCGTCGGCCGGTCTTGTCGCGCGATAACGGTTCCGTGACACGCGGATCGCCGCGATGTGCGCAGCGCCCTCAGGCTGTCAGCTCTTTCCGCTTTTCCTGCAGATGCGGGAAGCGTTCGGTCAGGAGCGATCCGAAATAATAGGTCACCGGATAGGCCGGGTGAGCCCGGATGTGATCGAGCCAGCGGCCAACCGAGGGATAGTCGCGCCACATATTCTCGAGGCTCAGATCGGCAAGCCTCACGATCACCGGCATTACCGCTACATCGGCCAGCGAAATGTCGGAGCCGAGCAGCCACGGGCCGCCATGCGCCGAGATGGCTTCGTCCATCCGCACGACCGTGCGGCGCAGCCGGTCCATCGCGGCATCCATCTCCTTGCGCGGGAAGCCGGTCTGGCCCATCGCCAGCATGAACTCCTTGCGCAGCGGCTTCGATTCGGCGAAGGCGCGGAATTCCTCGGCGCTCATGGCCTGAAAGCGTGGCAGGAAGGCGAGGTTGAACGTCGGCACGCGGATCGCCGCCGCCGGCATCTCGTCGATGAAGCGCATCAGCGCGCGCATGTTTGCCCGGCCGAACGCTTCATCCGGCGTGAAAGATACGGGCTCGGGCGAGACTTCGTCGAGATATTCCATGATGACCGATGAGTCGATCACGACCGCGCCATCATGGTTGAGCGTCGGCACGACGCCGTTGGGATTGAGCTTCAGATATTCCGGCTTGAGCTGGTCTCCCGCCAGCAGATCCAGCTTGTGTTCCTCGAATGGCAATTGCTTCGCGTTCAAAACGAACCGCACGCGCTGGCTACACGTCGATTGCGGTGCGTTGTAAAGGATCATCGCCATTCGAACCGTTCCTCGGTTGGATCGTTGCGCGTGGGGCTCACTCCAGCCCGGTCGGAACGTTTTTCTTTTCGCTCTCCAGTTTCATGCCGGACGCCGCCGCCATGGTTTCCATCAGGGTCGCGAAATCCTTCTCGAGATAGGCCTTGGGATCCTGTTGCAGGATCGCGTTGCCGATATGCCCCTGCAGGATTTCCCGCGTGGTCGCGGTCACCGGCATCGGCACTTTCCATTCGCGGCCGAGTTCGAGGCCGAGGTCGAGATCCTTCAGCAGCAATTCCGGCGTGAAGGTCGTGGTCCAGTCGAGATTGACCAGCGCCGGCGACTTGTAGCGGGTGAACATCGAGCCCATCACGCTGTTGCTCATAAAGCGCAGGAACGCCTCGCGCGGCACGCCCATCTTGTTCGCCAGCAGCGTGATCTCGATCAGGTTCTGGATCACCACGCCGAGCATGACGTTGTGCGCGATCTTGCAGATGCGGGCGAGTTCGCCGTCGCCGACATAGGACACGCCGTTGGGCGCGAACTTGAGAACCATGTCCTCGACCTTGCGGAAGGCCGCTTCCGGGCCGGACGCGACGGCCGACAGCTTGCCGGCGTTGATCACCTTGGCATTGCCGGAGACCGGACAGGCCACGAACTCGGTGCCGAGCGCGGTCAGCTTTTCGCGGATGTCGACCGAATCGTCGACCGATATGGTGGAGCAGTCGACCACGATCTTCGGCATCTTGCCCTTGCCGTTGGGCGCGACGCCGTCCGGGCCGAACAGCACTTCCTTCACGTCCTTGCCGGCCGACACGATGACAAAGAGCACGTCCACGCCGGAGAGGTCTGACAGCTTGTCGACCACCTTGCCGCCGATCTTGGTCAGCGGTTCGGCCTTTGCCTTGGTCCGGTTCCAGATCGAGACGTCGTAGCCAGCTTTCAGCAGCCACTCGGCCATTGCGTAGCCCATGCGGCCCATTCCGATCCAGCCGATGGTCTGCCCTTTGGTCGCCATTCATTCCTCCCGCGGATTGTTCGCATGTTTCGTAACACAGGCGGCAGATGCCGCAAGCACTTCGCATTTGTCGCGCGGGGACCTATGATTGCAATGCGGAGGTCCCATGCCGGTTATCTGTTCGCTCGTAGATGCGCTCGCGCCGATCGCCGATGGCTGCCTGCTGGCGGTGCCGCGCGAGCAGGCCGGGGTCGCGATGGAGGCGACCCGCGCGCTCATCCGCCGCCAGCGGACTCATCACAATGTGAAAAATCTGCATCTGGTAGCGCTGCCCGCCTCCACCCTGCAGGCCGATCTGCTGATTGGCGCCGGCTGCGTGGAAACGCTGGAGACCTCGGCGGTCAGCCTCGGCGAGTTGGGGCCGGCGCCGCGTTTCACCGCGGCGATGACATCCGGCACATTGCGCATGAAGGATGCCACCTGTCCGGCGCTCTATGCCGCGCTGGAAGCGGGCGAGAAGGGTAATCCGTTCATGCCGCTGCGCGGCATCATTGGATCGGACCTGATGACCATCCGCGGCGACTGGCGGGTGATCGACAATCCATTCGGTAACGACGATCCGATCGTGCTGCTGCCGGCGATCCGGCCCGATGTCGCGCTGTTTCACGCACCGATGGCCGATCGGTACGGCAATGTCTGGGTTGGGCGGCAGCGCGATCTGACCACGCTCGCGCATGCGTCGCGCAAGACCGTGGTGACGGTGGAGCGGATCGCCGGCGGCAATCTGCTCGACGATCCGGTGATGGCGGCAGGCGTGCTGCCCGGCTTTTACGTTGAGACGATTGCCGTGGTCGAGAACGGCGCCTGGCCGCTGTCGCTGCCCGATTATTATCCGGTCGACGTCGCGCATCTGTCCGAATATGCGCGGCTTGCGAAGACCGCCGAAGGCTTCGCGCGCTATTGCGATGAGTATGTGTATGCGAAGCAGGCGGCGTGAATCGTGGTAGCGACCTTCCAGCCCGAAGAACTTCTCATCGCCAGTGTCGCCGACCTCATCGGCGATGTGCGCCACATCGCGGTCGGCAACGCGTCGCCTATTCCCGCGGCGGCGGCGCTGCTGCAGAAGGCGCGCTGTGGCGGGCGCCCCTATGTGTCGCTGTTGCAGAGCCGCAAGCACAACTTCTTCACCGAGGGCGGCGCCGAATTGTTCGATTGCGCCGGCCAGGGGCGGATGGATGTGTTCTTTCTGTCCGGCGGCGAAATCGACGGCGAGGGTAACATCAATCTTGTCGGCATCGGCGACCACGACAAGCCGCAGGTTCGCTTCCCCGGTTCGTTCGGATCGGCCTATCTCTATTTCGTCGTGCCGAAAGTGATCCTGTTCCGCACCGAGCATTCGCGCCGCACGCTGGTGCCGAAGGTCAATTTCATCAGCGCGCCGGGCGTGAGCGCGGACAATGTCTATCGAACCGGCGGCCCGGTGGCGCTGATCACCAATCGCTGTCTGTTCGCCTTCGATAAGGAGCGTCGCCGCTTTCGCCTGCAAAGCGTGCATCCCGGCCATAGCGTTGCGGAGATCGAGGAGCATACCGGCTTCGATTACGACTGCCCGGACCACGTACCCGAAACGCCCGCGCCGGATGCGGAGATCTTGCGCCTGCTGCGTGAGGTGGTGGCGCCGGAACTCGCAGAGGTTTATCCGCAATTCGCGGAGAAGGTTTTCGGCATTGTGAAAGCGGCATAACGCCGTCATTGCCGGGCTTGACCCGGCAATCCATCTCGCAGTCAATGCTTGCAACAACAAGCTGCGGGGTGGAGACGAAATGCCAGTCGAGCCAATTGAAGTCGCCGTCATCGGCACCGGATGGTGTGGCGGTATTCGCGCGGAAACGCTGTCGCGCTATCCGCTGGTCAAGAAGCTTCATGTCTGCGAGATCAGGCCGGACCGGCTGAAGGAAATCCAGCAACTGACCAATGCAGCGGTCGCGACCGCCGACTATCAGGACATCGTCAGGAACGATGCGGTCAAGGTGGTCTACATTTCCACGACGCCGGAGAATACGCATTACCCGATCGCGCGCGATTGCCTGAAGGCCGGCAAGCACGTGCTGCTGGAAAAGCCGATCGCGCTAGAACTCTATGAGGCCGACGAACTCATCGCGATCGCGAAGCGCAACCACGTCAAGTTCACCATCGGCTATTCGCAGCGTTTCAATACAAAATTCGCCTATGCCAAGAAAAAACTGAATGACGGCACGCTCGGCAAGCCGGTCTCCATCATGGTCAGCCGGCATCTGTCGAGGAGTCTCGGCAAGAAGATCGCGAGCCGGGTGCGGCTGTCGCCCGCCGCGATGGAATCCACCCACGACCTCGACATCGTGTTCTGGCTGCTGGAGCCGGCCAAGCCGGTGAGTGTATTTTCGCAGGGCGCCTATGGCTTCATGAAGCCGGTCAACGGCTCCTATGACATCATGTGGTCAACGGTGAAGATGGACAACGGCGTCCTCGTCGCCATCGGCGGCGGCTGGAATCTGCCGCCGAGCTATCCGAACTATTGCGCCACCACGATCGAGATCACCGGCACCGAGGGCTCGCTATTCCTCGACGACACCGCGCGCGACCATTGGCTGAACACCGTGAAGGACGGCATGCAATATCCGATGTCGACCATGCCGGGCGAGCAGGTGGACCATGTGTTCGCCGGCCAGATGGGCCCGGAGACCATCCATTTCCTGGAATCCTGCATCATGGACCGGCCGCCCATGGTGTCGCCGGAAAGCGCCCGCACCGTGATGGAATGCTACCTGGCGGCGGACCTGTCGGCCGAGCGCAACCAGCCGGTCGACATTCCGCTCACCAACGAGACGCTGGCGGGCATCGCCGACATGATCAAGGCGCAGCGCGCGCCTCTTCCCTAAGGCGTCCCGGCCGCTTATCACCTAGCCATGGCTGCTGATTCCGACCACCCCCACCACGGTCCCCGTGTCGAGGACGATGCCCTGATCCGCGGACGCGGAAACTTCGTCGACGACGTCGACAAGCAGGGCGTCGCCCATGCCGCTTTCGTCCGCTCGCCCTATGCCCATGCCGCGATCGCGTCGATCTCGCTTGACGAGGCGCTGCAGGCGCCCGGCGTGCTGGGGATCCTGACCGCGGCCGATCTCGACGGCATCGGCAGCGTCACCCGGCATCCGCCGATTCCGGGACGCGGCGGCGCCAAGGCGATTTTCGCGCACCGGCCCTGCCTGGCCGAGGGCAAGGTGATGCATGTCGGCGAGGCCGTCGCCATGGTGGTTGCCGACAGCCTCAGCCAAGCGCTGGACGCCGCCGAAAAGGTCGTGGTCGAGTACGAAGAATTGCCCGCCCTGGTCGATGCGCAAGAGGCGCTGAAATCCGGTGCGCCGCAGCTTTACGACGGCATCGCCGGAAACCTCGCGGTGGATTATCCGGGCCCGGTCGACGATCCGGCCAATGTCGCCGCGATCGACGACATCATCAAATCGGCCGCGCATGTCGCACGCGTCAGCGTGGTGCAGCAGCGCATGGTGATGGCGCCGATGGAAACCCGCGGCGGCACCGCGAGCTTCGACGCCAAGGCCGGCCGTTACACCCTGCGCGTCTGCTCGCAGGGTGCCGGTCCGATGCGCGACATGCTCGCGGCCATCATGGGCATCGACAAGCAGAACTTGCGCGTCGTCACCGACGATGTCGGCGGCGCATTCGGACTGAAAAGCGGCGCCTATCCGGAATATCCGGTGCTGCTTGCGGCCGCCAAAAAATACGGCCGCAAGGTGCACTGGATGGCGAGCCGTTCGGAAGCCTTCAACAGCGACAACCAGGCGCGCGACAATGTCACGGCGGGTGAGCTTGCGCTCGACGCCGACGGCAAGTTCTTGGCCCTGCGCGCGCGCCAGATCCAGAATCTCGGCGCTTACGTCGCTTCCGCTGGCATCCAGCTTGCGACCAACAATTTCGCCCGCTGCTTTCCGGCGATGTACGACATTCCGAAGATCGATATCGGCGTGCAATGCGTCTACACCAACACGATTCCAACCGGGCCCTATCGCGGCGCCGGACGTCCCGAGGCCAATTATCTGATTGAGCGGCTGGTCGATGAGGCCGCACGTATTACCGGCATCGACAAGGTCGAGATCCGCAAGCGCAACCTGATTCCGGCTGCCGCGATTCCGTTCAAGACCGCGATCGGCACCACCTTCGATTCCGGCGAGTTTCCGCAAATCTTCGACAAGACGCTGGCGCTCGCCGACATCCGAGCGTTCGAACAGCGCCGGCGCGAGTCGGCCGAGCAGGGCAAGCTGCGCGGCATCGGTATTTCCTGCTTCCTCGAACATTCCGGCGGCGTGCCGAATGAAGGTGCGTGGCTGACCTTCCCCGGCAACGGCACGCTGGTGGTGAGCCTGAATGTCGGCAATACCGGCCAGGGTCACGCCACGGTCTATACGCGTCTGGTCGCCGACCAGCTCGCGATCGATCCGGCGCAGGTGAAGCACCGGCAGGGCGACAGCGATTTCGAGATCAAGGGCTGGCCGTCGGTCGCCTCGCGCTCGACCATCACCGCAGGCACGGCGGTGGTGCGCACGGTCGAGGCGATGGTGGAGAAGGGACGGTTGCTCGCCGCGCAATTGCTCGAGGCCGACGAGAAGGACATCGCCTATCGCCGCGGCCTGTTCGAAGTGGTCGGCACCGACCGCTCCATCGGCCTGTTCGATCTCGCGGCCAGGGCCGCCGAGATGGCGGAGAAGGGCGAGATTGCGGAGAGCCTCGACACCAAGCGCGATGTCGACACCCCGCAGACCTTCCCGAATGGCTGCCACATCGCCGAGGTCGAAGTCGAGCCGGAGACCGGCGAGGTCGCATTGGTCGGCTATTATGCGGTCGACGATTGCGGCATCATGCTCGATCACACGCTGGTGCATGGCCAGGTCCATGGCGGTATCGCGCAAGGTTTGGGGCAGGTGCTGTTCGAGCACGCGGTCTATGACGAGGGCAGCGGCCAGCTCGTGACCGGCTCGTTCATGGATTATGCCATGCCGCGCGCGCACAACATGCCGTCGCTGCTGCGCGACGATTCGCACCCCGTTCCCGCAACCACCAATCCGCTCGGCGTGAAGGGTGTGGGCGAAGCCGGCACCACAGCCTCGCTTGCCGCGATCATGAATGCGATCGCCGATGCAGTTCCGGCGGCGGCGCGTATGGACATGCCCGCGACCATGGAGAAGGTCTGGCGCGCCTGTCAGGGGATGGAGCTTCCGCGCCGGTTGGAAGTCGATACTGGCGCCTAACAATGTCATGCCCCGTGAAGGTCGGGCATCCAGTCATAACAAGCTTTATGAATCGCGGGCGATGACAAGCAACGCATCACCGCTGCGCGCTGTCGTTGCGCGGTCCGCGCAGCGACAGGCTGATCCGCGTCACGATGCCGTCCCACGCGCGCAGTTCCCGCTTGGGATAGGAAATGTAGATGCAATGCATGGTGCCGTGAAAATTGCAGCGGCTGTAATAGACTTCGCCGTTACGCACGCCTGACACCGCAAAGAAGCGGTCGGTGACACGCCGGTAGTCGATGGTCGACGGATTCACCTTCAGGAACTTGCGCAGATAGGAACGCGGCGTGTCGCCCTCTTCGTTTTTGAGTGCGTAGGCGGAGAACTTCGCGCGGCCGTCGTCACTCTCGAACACCCGGCCGACACCGCGTTCGGTCGTGCCGCCATCGACGGAAAACAGCGCGGACGGAAAATCGACGCGCGTGCCGGTTCGTTCGTCGACATAGGCGCGCCAGCCGAGGTCGCCCGCGCGCATCTGTGCCTGCGCGGCGTGGGACAAGGCAGAGATCGCTGCAAGAGCGCAAACGGCGGCAAAACCGGAACGAAGAGGGCTCATCTTCTATCCACCTCACGTTATTCAATGAGGCAATTGTGGAACCCGGACTACGTTCCCTAGATGAACGCGATCTGATGAACGCTCTTCCCTCTCCCCGTGCTTACGGGGAGAGGGTGGCGAGCATCTTTAGATACGAGCCGGTGAGGGGCGATTTTGCCGAAGCGTCGGCGTCGGCCCCTTACCCGACTTCTCGCTTTGCTCAGAAGTCACCCTCTCCGCCGCTGAAGCGGGGAGAGGGAAGAAAAGTGTAGGGAGAGCAGGCACTACCCCTGCGAGATGAACTTGCGGTTGGTGTAGGCCTCGAGCCCTTCGATGCCGCCTTCGGAGCCGTAGCCGGATTCCTTGATGCCGCCGAACGGCGTTTCCGGGGTCGAGATCGCGACCGAGTTCACGCCGACCATGCCGGATTGCAGCGCATCGCCGATCATGGTCGCGGTCTGCGCGCTCGAGGTGAAGGCATAGGACGCAAGCCCGAATGGCAACGAATTGGCGCGCTCCACCACCTCGTCGAAGCTCTTGAACCGCACGATCGGCGCCACCGGTCCAAACGGCTCCTCGGTCATGATCTTGGAATCGTCCGGCACATCGGTGATCACGGTGGGTTCGAAGAAATTGCCCTGGTTGCCGCGGCGCTTGCCGCCGGTGACGATCTTGCCGCCGCGCGCCTTGACGTCTAGCACGATCGCTTCCATCGCGTCGAGGCGGCGCGGATTGGCGAGCGGGCCCATCGTGGTGTCCTTCTCGAGGCCGTCGCCGAGCTTCACATTCTCAGCGAATTCGGTGAAGCGCTTGAGGAAGCGGTCATAAGCGTTCTCCTGCACATAGAACCGCGTCGGCGAGATGCAGACCTGACCGGCATTGCGGAACTTGAAGGCCGCGATGGTGTCGGCGGTCTTTTCAGGGTCGGCATCGCCGAACACCACGACCGGCGAATGTCCGCCCAGTTCCATGGTCGCCCGCTTCATACCCTTGGCGGCGAGACCGGCCAGCAGCTTGCCGACCGGGACCGAGCCGGTGAAGGAAATCTTCTTCACGCTGTCCGAACCGATCAGGTGTTCCGAGACTTCCGCCGGCACGCCGAAGACGAGGTTGAGCACGCCCTTCGGCAGACCGGCATCGGCAAAGCATTTCACCAGTTCGACGCAGGAGCCGGGCGTTTCCTCCGCGGCCTTCAGGATGATCGAGCAGCCAGCTGCAAGCGCGCCAGCAATCTTGCGTACCGGAGTCAGCGTCGGGAAATTCCACGGCGTGAACGCCGCGACCACCCCGACCGGTTCCTGCAGCACCAGCTGGCGGATGTTCTTGCCTCGGCCCGGCACGATGCGGCCATAGGCGCGGCGACCTTCTTCGGCCATCCAGTCGATGATGTCGGCGGTGGTGATGACCTCGATGCGGGATTCGGCGAACGGCTTGCCCTGTTCCTGCGTCATGATGCGGGCGATATGGTCGGTGCGTTCGCGCACCAGATCGGCGGCCTTGCGCATGATTTTCGCGCGGTCATAGGCGCTGGTCGCGCGCCACACGGCGAGGCCCGTGTTGGCGGAATCGAGCGCGCGATCGAGGTCGGCCTTCGAGGCATGCGGCAGTGTGCCGAGCGACTTGCCGGTGGCGGGGTTCATTACCTCTTCGCCCTTGCGGTCCTTGCCGTTAAGCCATTCGCCGTCGATGTAGAGCTGAAGGTCGGTGTACATGGTGCTGTTGCCTCTACGGAATGTCGACCCGTCATCCTGAGGCGCGAGCATAGCGAGCCTCGAAGGATGCACGGCCAGTGATGGGGCCGTCGCCCTTCGAGGCCCGCGCGTGCGCGGGCACCTCAGGGTGACGGAGCGGATGCAGAGGCGCGCGTCTTAGCAGACTTGGCCCGGCGCGACCACCTCGCGGTCGCCGCAACTCATTTCACGAAGTGAAATTGCAGCGGTTCAAATCTACTGTCCCTTGAACGACGGCTTGCGCTTTTCCATAAAGGCGGTGCGGCCTTCGATGTAATCCTTGCTGTCGAAGCAGCGCTTCACCGCCGCGACGACGCTGTCGATATCGCGCTCGTTCTCGTCTTTCAGAAGTTCGCTGATGGCATGCTTGGCGGCGCCGATCGTCAGCGGCGCATTGGCGGCGATCGTGTCGCCATAGTTCTTCACGTAGTTTTCAAGCTCGGCATCCGTCACCACGCGGTTCACGAAGCCCATGCGGCGCGCTTCCTCGGCGTCGAATTGCCGCGCCGTGAAGAAAATCTCCTTCGCGAACGAGGGGCCGACCACATCCATCAGCCGCCGGATGCCCTTGTGATCGTAGCCGAGGCCGAGCTTGGCTGCGGGAATGCCGAATTTCGAACCCGGCGTGGCGATGCGCATGTCGCAGCAGGTTGCGAGCGCCATGCCGCCGCCGATGCAATAGCCGCGGATCATTGCGATGGTCGGCTTGGGGAACTCGTGCACGGCGGAGAAAGCCCGCTCGGTGGTGGCGTTGTATTTCGCAATGCCCTCTTCGCTCGCCCGCTCCGCGCCGAATTTCGAGATATCGGCTCCGGACACAAATGCCTTGCCGCCGGCGCCGGTCAGCACCACCACGCGCACGTCGGGATCGTCGCGAAATCGTTCGAGGATATCGCCGGTCGCCGCCCACATCTCCATCGAGACCGCATTATGCCGCTCGGGATTGTTGAAGATCACGTAGCCGATCCCGCCATCCTTGCGCGAGAGCATCTTGTCGGTCATTCACCCGGTCCTTTGCCGTTCGTTCGCTTCATTTGATTTCCGTTCTTAGTTACGTCGCGCCTGCTTTCCTCAGCGCCTCGATCTCATCCTTGCTGAATCCGAACTCGGATAGAACTTCGTCGGTATGCTCGCCGCGTTCGGGCGTATGCATCACGACCTTGCTCGGCGTGCGCGACATTGTGAACGGCTGGCGAATGACCTGCAGCGTGCCGCGATCCGGTGTCGCCATGTCGGTGGCGACACCCAGGTGCCGCACCTGCTTGTCCGCGAACACTTCGTCCATTTTGTAAATCGGCCCGGCCGCGACGCCCGCCGCATTCAGCCGCTCGATCCAGTTGGCGCTGATGTCGGAGGCCAGCGTCTTTTCGATATCGGCATTCAGCGCGTCGCGATTTTTCAGTCGCAGCGCATTGGTCGCGTAGTCCGGATGCTCGATCAAGTGTTCGCCGTCGATGGCCTTGCAGAACCGCACCCAGGTCGGCGAGCCGGTGGTGGCGATGTTGATGTGGCCGTCGCTGGTTTTGTAGACGCCGGTCGGCACCGAGGTCGGATGATTGTTGCCGGCCTGGCCGGGGACTTCCTTGTCGATCAGCCAGCGTGCGGCCTGAAAGTCGAGCAGGAAAATCTGCGCTGCGAGCAGAGAGGTTTCGACATATTGGCCTTCGCCGGACTGCTCGCGTTCGAGCAGCGCGGTCATGATGCCAAGCGCGGCGAACAGTCCGGCCGCCATGTCGGCCACCGCCGCACCCGCCCGCACCGGCCCCTGACCGGGCAAGCCGGTGACCGACATGATGCCGCCCATGCCCTGGGCGATCTGGTCGAAGCCCGGCCACTTCTCGTACGGCCCGTCCTGGCCGTAGGCCGAGATGCTGGCATAGACGATGCGCGGGTTGACGCTCTTCACGTCCGGATAATCGATCCTCAGCCGTCTCTTCACGTCGGGCCGGTAGTTCTCGATCACGACGTCGGCCTGTTCTGCGAGCCTTAACAGCGCCGCGCGGCCGGCTTCGCTCTTCAGATCGAGGGTGATACTGCGCTTGTTGCGATGCAAATTCTGGAAATCCGAGCCGTGGCGCGCCCCGCCGATCGGATCGCCCCCCTCCAGCCGTTCCGGCGCTTCGATCTTGATCACATTGGCGCCCCAGTCCGCCAATTGCCGCGCGCATGTCGGCCCCGCCCGCACGCGGGTCAGATCCAGGACGGTAAAACGGGACAGCGCGCTGGAGGCGCGGGGAATATTCGTCGAGACCGGCAAGAGATCCTCCGGGGCAGGGCCGGCGACAATCCCCGAAGCGGACGGCAAATTCAACCAACAGAATGAGGACGCTACGCCTTCCTGATCCGGAAGATCAGGAGATCCTCGGACCGATCGGTGGCTTCCAGCACATCGCCGGTCTGGTTTATCAGGTTCGGGATATCGATCGCGGCCAGCGGATCGGTGCATTCGACCAGGATGATGTCCCCGGCAGCCAGACCCTTGAGCACCTTTTTGGTGCGCAATGCCGGAAGCGGGCATTTCAGGCCGCGCAAATTGATGGTCTTTTCGGTCATCCCCATAGGCCCAGGCTATGCCGCTCAGGTTTTGCGTGCTCGCAAACCAACAAATATTTCAGTGGCTTGACCCAGTATGGTGCGTTCGTCAGAAACGCAACCATGATTGCGGACACAGATGCCAACCAGCGCATCACGCGCCTTACCCCGCTCGCGGACGTGCTGGCGGCGATCGGCGGCGTCTCGCCCGTTGCGCCGCGTGAGGTCGCTGTCGCGGAAGCGCAGGGCTGTGTCCTTGCGCACGATGTTTGCGTCGCTGCCGCTTTGCCGGCGGCGCCGGTCGCGCTTCGTGACGGATGGGCGGTATGCTCGGACGCGACCCGCGATGCCGGACCCTATGCGCCAATGACATTGCAGCCCCCACCGCAACGCGTCGATGCGTTTGCTGCCTTGCCGCCCGGGACCGACGCGGTGGCGCCGCTGGATGCGGTTTCGGCGCTCGGTGGGATGATGCAGATCATGACCTCGGCCGCCCCGGGAGAATGGGTGTTGCCTTCCGGCGGCGATATCGAAGCGAATGCGGTCATGTGCCGGGAGGGAGCGCGGCTGCGTGCGAGCGATATCGCTGTGCTGATCGCTGCGGGCTTCGCCGCCGTCGGCATCCGGCAGCCGAGCATTCGTATCGTCAAGACGCATCGGAACGACGCGCGTGTGGGATCGGCGGCCGCGCTGCTCGCGGATGCAGTCATCGCGGCCGGCGCGACGTCCGACATATGCAACGATCTCGATGCGAGCCTGGTTCGCAACGATGCCGACGCAATCATCGTTATCGGCGGCACTGGCGAAGGCCGCAATGATCGCTCTGTGATGACACTGTCTCGCGCTGGTACCGTCGCCTGCCACGGCATCGGGTTGTCGCCCGGCGAAACCGCTGCATTCGGTTTTGCAAACGACCGGCCGGTCTTGCTGATGCCCGGCCGCATCGATGCCGTGCTCGCCTGCTGGCTGGTGCTTGGCCGTGCGTTGCTCGACCGGTTGAGCGGCGCGCGTAATGGCGAGATTGTCGGCAAGGCCATGCTGGCGCGCAAGGTAACGTCGACCGTAGGCATCGCCGAAGTCGTTCCGCTTCGCCGCGCCGGAACAGAGGTCGAGCCATTGGCGTCGGGCTATCTGCCGCTGCAGTCTCTGGCGCGCGCAGATGGATGGATGCTGGTGCCGGCGGAAAGCGAAGGCTACCCCGCAGGGACCTTTGTCGAGATGAGGCCGCTGCCGTGAGCCACATGACAACGCCGGAAAGCGCCTTGATCGATGCCGTGCGCCGTGCCGCGCGGCAGGAACAATTCCTGGAAGTGGTGTCAGCCGAGGAGGCGACGCAGCGCTTCCGCCGCCACCTTGACCTCTCGCCGCGCGGTGTCGAATCCGTATCGCTGGCGGCTTCGCTCGGCCGCGTCCTCGCGCACGATATTGGCGCACCGATCGACGTGCCGCCGTTCGACCGGTCCGGCGTCGACGGTTTCGCCGTGCGCGCCGCCGACACAACAGGCGCAAGCGACCATGCACCACGCCGGCTGACATTGAATCGCGAGGTCATCGCCTGCGGACATGCGCCGCAAATCGAGGTTCATCCCGGGACGGCCACCGCTCTTGCGACTGGCGGCGTCATTCCGCGTGGCGCGGATGCAGTGGTGATGATCGAGCATACCGACCTGCTCGACGATGCGCAGGCTCCGGCAATCGCGCTTCGCAGGCCTGCGGCGCCCGGGCAATTCATTGCCTATACCGGGTCGGATATTGCGCGCGGCGAAACGTTGCTGCGCAAGGGCACGCTGATCGGATCGCGCGAGATCGGCATGCTCGCGGCCTGCGGCATCGCGCAGGTCGAGGTGGTGCGGCGGCCGCGGGTTGCCGTGCTCTCGACCGGCGACGAACTGGTGCCGGTCGGCGAAGCGTTGCGGCCCGCCGGCATCTATGACTCCAACGGTGCGATCGTTGCGGCCGCCGTGACCGAAGCTGGCGGCGAGCCGGTGGCCCATGGTGCATTCCCGGACGATGAGGCCGCGCTCGCCAGCGCGATGCGCACGGCGCTGGCCGAGGCCGACATGCTGGTCCTGTCCGGCGGCACGTCGAAGGGCGCGGGCGATCTCTCGCATCGCATCGTGTCGAATCTGGGCAAGCCCGGCATCCTCGTGCACGGTGTTGCGTTGAAGCCCGGCAAGCCGCTCTGTCTTGCGGTGGCGGATGGCAAGCCGGTGATCGTGCTTCCCGGATTTCCGACCTCCGCGATCTTCACCTTTCATGCGTTTGTCGCGCCGGTGATCCGCGCGTTGGCCGGACTGCCCGCCGAGGATGCGCGCAAGGTCAGCGCGCGCATTCCGATGCGGGTGCCGTCCGAACTGGGCCGCAGGGAATTTGCGCTGGTCGCGCTGGTGCAGGGCGAGGACGGGATGATCGCGTTTCCTTCCCCGAAGGGTTCGGGCTCGGTGACGGCATTCTCGCAGGCGGACGGGTTCGTCGAGATCGACGCACTCGCCAGTGCACTCGACGCCGAAACCGTTGCCGACGTGACGCTGATCGGCGCGGCCGTGCGAGCGCCCGATCTCGTGATCATGGGCAGTCACGATGTGGCGCTGGATGTCGTGGTCGGCGCGCTGGCCGATCGCGGCTTCAGCGCGCGGGTGATCGCGGTCGGCAGTCTGGGCGGTGTTGCCGCCGCGCGCCGCGGCGAATGCGATATCGCGCCGGTGCATCTGATCGATCCGGACAGCGGACGCTACAACACGCATCTGCTCGAACCGGGCCTGTCGCTGGTCAAGGGCTGGGAGCGGTCGCAGGGCCTGCTGTATCGAACCGGCGATGTCCGTTTCGAAGGCAAGACCGCGGACGAGGCGATTGCAGCCGCGCTCGCCGATCCTGCCTGCCTGATGGTCAATCGCAATGCCGGTTCCGGAACCCGCGTGCTCATGGACCAGAAGCTGAAAGGGGCACGGCCACCCGGCTATGCGAACCAGCCGAAATCGCACAACGCTGTTGCCGCGGCGATCGCGCAGAACCGTGCCGATTGGGGCTTTGCCATCGAGCCGGTCGCGCGCATGTATGGGCTTGGATTTCTGCCGGTGGCGCCCGAAGAGTACGACTTCATCATGGTCGAAAGCTGGCGCGAGCGTCCGGGCGTCCAGGCCTTTCGCGAGGTGTTGCGTGACGAGGCGACACGGAACCGCATCCTGGCGCTGGGCATGCGGCCCGCGGATGACTAACTTGATCGGGTCGTCTGCCGGGACATTCGTATGCTGGTTCGCACGGTCTTCTCTGCCCTAGCCGTCATCCTGATGTGTCAGCCCGTGCTCGCGCAGATGCGCGGGCATGGCGGGCCGGTGCGCGCGGTCGCGGTTGCGCCTGATGGTGCGAGCGCCATCTCCGGCAGCTTCGACACCTCGGCGATCCGCTGGTCGCTGCCGCGCAGCGCCGCCGAGCAGGTGCTGCGCTTCCACGACAGCGCGGTGAATGCGGTGACGTTCCTGAAGGACGGTCGCGCGGTCACCGGCGGTGAGGATGGACGCATCGCGATCTGGAAGCCTGGCGTGCCGCTGCCCGAACGCACCTTCGAAGGCCACACCGCGCCGATCGTCGCGCTGGCGATTTCGCCGGACGGCAACACGATTGCATCCGCGTCCTGGGATCGCACCATTCGGCTGTGGCCGGTCGCAGGCGGCGCGCCGCGTGTGCTCGAGGGCCATTCGCAGAATGTGAACGGTGTCGCCTTCACTGCCGACGGCCAGTCGCTGGTGAGCGCTGGTTATGACGCCACGCTGCGGATCTGGCCGCTGACCGGAACGACTGCGCCGGTGATCGTCACGCTGCCGACACCACTCAATGCCGTCGCGGTTGCGCCGGATGGCGAGATCGTCGCATCGGGCGCCAACGGCTATCTGTATTTCGCGTCGATGCGAGGCGAGACGTCGGCTGAACTCAAGGTCACCGAAACGCCGGTGATTGCGTTGTCGATGACACCAGACGGAATGCGGATCGCGGCCGCCGGCATCCGCGGATCGGTGTCGATCATCGACCGCAAGACGCGCGTGATCGAGCGCACTCTGGTTGGCCCCGGCTTGCCGGTCTGGTCGGTGGCGTTCTTTCCCGATGGCAGAACGCTGCTCACCGGTGGCACCGACCGCATGGTGCGGCGCTGGGATGCGAGCACCGGCGAACATATCGGCGCGGTGCCGTTGAACGACGCGGCCGATCCGCTCGCGGCCTATGCCGGTGATCGCGGCGCCGAGATCTATCGCGCCTGCATCGCCTGCCACACGCTGTCGAGTAATGAGGGCGCTCGCGCCGGACCGACGCTCGCGGGTATTTTCGGCCGCAAGATCGCGTCGCTGCCGGGATACGATTTCTCGGATGCGTTGAGGAAGCTCGACATTGTGTGGACGCCGGAGACGGTCTCGAAGTTGTTCGAGATTGGTCCCAACGCCTACACGCCGGGGACGAAGATGCCGGAACAGACCATCGGCTCGGCGGATGACCGCCACGCGCTGATGGAATTCCTGAAGAAGGCGACCGCGGGAAAGTGACTCTTCTCTTTACCTCCCCCTGAAAGGGAGAGGTCGGCTGCGCTCGCATCGCGAGGGCAGTCGGGAGGGGGTCACGATCGTACTCTCAATAATGACCCCCACCCGCTCTCTTTCGCTTCGCTCAGTCGAGCGACCTCCCCCTTTCAGGGGGAGGTAAGACCGCCGCGGGGCGTCGCAGTATATGAGGAAGCGGACGGAGCACGTCGGAGCGATTACCCCCGCCCCTTCTCCTCCGCCTCGCGCAGATAATCCTCCGCGGTGCGCGGCCTGGGCCGCTCGGGAATGCCGCTGCCATACGGATCGAAGGCCTGCTCGGTGACCGCGATCACGCGGCAATCCTCGCACATCTTCAGCACGTTGAGCCGCTCGGCATGGCCCTTGAACATCCAGTGCTTGCCTTCGAGCTTCGCGGTCACCCGCTCGATCGTGCTTTTGACGCCGAACGGCTTGCCGCAGCTGATGCACTCGAACGGGTCTTCCTGCTTCATGATGCGCGGTGCGGCGGTGGCGGCGCGGAAGTCGAGCTGCGGCTTGAGCGTAATCACCTTCTCCGGGCATGTCGCCGCGCACAGCCCGCACTGCACGCAGGCATCTTCAGTGAATTTCAGCATCGGGCGGTCGGGGTCGGCCGACACAGCGCCAGTGGGACAGGCCGAGACGCAGGCGAGACATAGTGTGCAGCCTTCGGCATTCACCTCGATCGCACCGAACGGCGCGCCCTGCGGCAGCGCGATGACGTCGACCGGCTGCGGTGCGGCGCGATGCAGTTCGCGCAGCGCAAGCCGCTGCACGTCGCGCTTGCCGCCCGCCGGATGGAAACTGGCATGTGCCGCGCGCGGCTGGCCCGGATCGATCGCACGCAAGGCCGCGCCGAGTGCATCGGGGTCATCGGTCTCGATGGTGGCGACGCGGCCGGCACCATAGCCAAGTCCCGTGAGGATCGGATCGGCCAGCGCAATGGTCCGCTGCAGGCCGGTCACGTCGTGGCGCGGACGCGCGCGCAGCAGAAAGCGGACGTCCGATGCGCCGTAGGCGAAGGCGGCGGCAATCGCTTCCAGTCCCACCTGCGTGATTTCGTTGACCGCAAGCGGCATCGCGTTGGCAGGCAAGCCGTCGCCATGTCGCGCCAGCGCGTCGATCAGTTCGGTGCCATGGTCGTCATCGTGAAGCAGCACGATCGCATTGCGTCCGCCGGCTTCGCGATAGGTCGTCAGCATTGCGCGCAGCTTGCGCATCAGCACGTCGGCCGGCGGCAGGGCGTAGCTTGCCGCGCCGGTCGGGCACACTGCTGCGCATTGCCCGCATCCGGCGCAGATTTCCGCGCTGATGGCGACATGATCGCCCGCAGGCGTGATCGCGCCGGTCGGGCAGAGATCGAGGCAGCGGCGGCAGCCGACGATGCGCGACCGCGAATGCGCGCAGAGTTCGGAATCGTAGGTGACATAGCGCGGCTTGTCGAAAGTGCCGGTCAGATCGCGCGCCTTCATCACCGCGCGCAGCATTGTGGCCGGATCGCCCGGATCGGCGCGCAAATAGCCGTCACGCAAATCCGCCGCGGGAAACAGCGAGGCGCCGCCGGACACATCCAGTACGATGTCGCATTTCGACACCGCGCCGTTGCGCCCTGCGCCGAATGTCAGCGCATCGCGCGACGAGGGCGCCGGCTGCGCATAATCGTCCACGGTCAGTTCGAATGCGCCGAGCCAGCCCTTGGCGGCGCGGATCGTGCCGCGCACTACGGGAAACTCGGTCTTGCGGCGCGGGCTGAGATGATCCGGCTTCGAGATCAGCACGGTGACATCGAGATGATCCTTCAGCAGTTCCGCTGCCTCGATCGCGCGTTCATCGCGGCCATAGATCAGGACCACGCCGTCGCTTTGCAGGCCGACAAACGGAATGGCGGGCAGCGGCTCCGCGGCCGCGGCCAGCAGCGCGGCGATTTTCGGAGTGGCCTTGGCGGCCTCGTTCGACCATCCGGCATTCTCGCGAATATTGACGAAGGTCAGCGCGCGGTCGGGGGCTTCGGCCGCTGCTTCCTCGAAGACCGGTGTCTCCTGCGTACAGGCGACGATCAGTTCGCCGGCGCCCGGCAACAGCGCACGGAACCGGTCGAGTTCTGCGCGGCAGAATTGCCGGCCCGACACCACATCGGCGGCACGGCCGGCCTTGGTACAGGCCTTCGCGATCGCATCGATATCCAGCGGCATCGTGTCTTCGCACGAACACACAACGATTTGCCGCTTGTTCTCGACCATTCGGTCTCCCGTTCCGGCGCCCCCGGATTTGCCTGCGGACTCGTCACCCGCCGCGACGATGCTATATGCAGATAGAGAGAAACTATAATTGGTCCAAACAAAAAGTAAGGCTCACGGCGCGAACGCGCCAGGAACGCGACACCAAGCCCCGATTGCCGATGCTGACCGACGCCGATATCCGCCTGCCGCCACCGTTTCGCCTCGTCAGCCTGCGTGAGGTCGGCGACGCCTTCGCACATGCGAAGGCGAATGCCGCGGAGGAAGGCGCCGGCACGCTGGTGTTCGTCGGGCGCTTCGATCTGGCGGAATTCGCCGTGGTGCTGGAACCCGACGAGCCGCTGAGGATCGCGCGCCGGACCTTCTATGCCTGCATGGCTGCGCTTGCCGATACGCTGAGCGCGCAGGCGCCGCCGGAGACCGATATTGCAATCGGCTGGCCCGATGCCGTCAGCGTCAATCTCGGTCTCGTGGGTGGCGGGCAGATGGCCTGGCCGGACGATGCGAATGAAGACGAGCCGCCGGCCTGGCTGGTATTCGGCGCGATGGTGCGGCTGGTGTCGATGACCGGCACCGACGCCGGCCTGCATCCGCTGAGTGCGGCGCTTGAGGATGAAGGCTTCGATGAATCGGGCGCCGAGCGGCTGATGGAATCCTATGCGCGCCACCTCATGGTGATGCTCGATGCGTGGCAGGAGCAGGGCTTCGCCGCGGTCGCAAAAAGCTATCTGCAGCGCCTCGCGCCCGAGACGGAAAAAAGTGTCCGGCGCGATCTCGACGAGAATGGCGACCTGCTGGTGCGGCGAATGGGTAATGCACAAGTCGAGCGACGCGCGCTCATTCCGGCACTGGCAACGCCGTCATGGCTCGATCCGGCGACACGGGGGCCACGGCTGTGAAACTGCTCAAAACCATCAGGCTCGATCCCTCCGACACCTTCGTGTTCGAGCGTGCCGCCGAGCCCGGCGAATGGGCGGTGCCGGGCACGTTCGCGTTCGCGGACGCGGATCCCGCGGACCTTACGGGCAAGCAGCGCTCGGCGTTTCGTGCGGGCTTTCTCGGTGTGACGTCGCTCGGATGGTCGACGCTGGTGCAGATCGTCGAGACCGACGATGTGGGCCGCGCCAATGCGGTCGACGAACTGGCGCAACGGTTGGTCGACCATTATGGCGCGCCGCACATTGACGTTGCGCGCGCTGCGGCCGAGGAGGAGATCACCTTCGCAGCCTCGCTCTGCAATCATGACGTCGACACGCTGATCGCGCTTCATCGCACTGCCGAGGACGGCGACATCCGCGAGGCCTTCCGCACGTTGAAGCCGCGCGCGGACCGCAAGAGCTTCCGTGCATTTTCATTCATGGATGTCGAGGGCGAGGAAGACGAGCCGGGCGAACGCATCGATCTCGCCAATCTCGCGCAGGGAGACCGCACGTGAAGGATTTCTGGCTCGCCTGCGGCCATCATCTGCTGGATCGTGATCAGGCGGGCGGACTCGTCGTCACCGACGATTTCCTGAAAATCTATCTCGCGCGGCCCGAACTGGTGCCGCCGCCGGAGGCGTGCGATGCCGAGAGGGCGCTGTATGCGGCCTTGATGAGTGAGCCACGCCGGCCCGTGCCGCCGGAGGAGATCGCGGCGATTGCCGACGCCGACGCGCGCGAGAACTGGACCTTCATGCTGGCGTTCCGCGATCGCCTGCTGCGCCATCCGACGCTGGAGGCGGCCTATGTCGATCTCATCCGCAACGGCGCGGGCGCGATCCCGCCGATCTTCGTCAACCAGCTGGTCCATGTGATCCTTCGCAACGCATTGGACGGCTGCGAGGACCCCTATGTGCTGCGCGCGGCCGAATTGCTGTTCCGCCCACAAAGGCTGACCCTGCATGAGGGCTCGCTGATTGCGGCCGATGAGGAAACCATCAGCGGCACAGGTGCGACGCCTGCCTCGCCGCTGGTGTCGATGCTCGGCATTCCCGCGCAGGCCGATATCGATGTGATGAACGATGATAATGCCGAGCATTATTTCGAGCACAGCGATCTGTTCCACACCGCGATCGATCTCACCGCCGGACGCCAGGGGCTTCAGGCGCTGGCGCAGGTTTTGACCCGCTGGGTTTCGCATCTGCTGGGAGTCGCGGTCGATATCGAGCCACTGACCGAAATGCGCGACGTCAATCTGGTCTGGTATGTCGGACTGGATTCCGATGCGACCAGGATCGGCGATGCGTTGTGGAACGGCGAGGAACTTGACGAGGCGACACGCGGCCGCGTCGTCGGCCTATTCCGTCTGACCTTCCGCGATCCCGGCGCCGTTCTCGAAACGGTTGGGCGCGAACCGGTCTATCTCATTCTGGCCATGTCGCCGGACAAGATCATCCGCATGAAACCGCAGAATCTGATCGGCGGATTGCCGGTCCGGCACATCGAATCGGTGACGTGATGGCCGCGCTGGTCTCGATCCCCGTCGGCGTCGTGGTCGACCGCATCAAGGCGGAGAGCCAGTGGATCGATTACATCTGGCAACCCACCGCCGTGCTGGTTGGCCAGCCCGATGTGCAGCCATGGACGCTGCTGTCGGGCGACAAAGACCGCGCGTCGTTTTATGCCGGCAGCACTTCGATCGATCTCTATCGTTCCGACACCGGCAATTATCGCGACAATCTGCTCGGCGACAGCAAGTTGTGGGTGGTGCTGACACCGACCGAGTCGGATCCGCCGTACAGCCTTTTCATGGTCACGGCCGATCCGACCGAAGGCGAGGCGCAGACCGAAACCGGCGTCAATCTGGTGGAGGCGGTCGCGATGCCTGACACCGTGCGCGCGGTGCTGGACACCTTCGTTGCCGAACACCATGTCGAACAGACATTCTACAAGCGCAAGCGTGACCGCGCCAATCCTGAGGCACTCGGCCGGCGCGCGCCGTCTGATCGGGACCGCGACGATGACTGATCCGGAAGACTTCCTGTCGCGATGGTCGCGGCGAAAGCGTCACGCCAGGGCAGAGGTCAAGGCCGAAAGCGCTCCAGCCGATCTGCCGAAGCACGATCAGGCCGTCGTCACGGCGTCCGTGGAACACGGCGCGGCCGCGCCCCAACAGGCGCGCGGCGACTCTGATGATGCAAAGCCAGACAACGTTTTCGACCTCTCGAAGCTGCCATCGCTCGATTCGATCGGACCGGCGACCGACATCCGGATATTCATGCAGCCGGGCGTACCGGAAGCGTTATCCCGTGCGGCGCTTCGACGCGCCTGGTCGGCCGATCCCGGCATTCGCGACTTTATCGGCCTTGCCGAAAATTCATGGGACTTCACGGCCAGTGATGGCATGCACGGTTTCGGCGCGCTCGATCCCGCAGATGCGAAGCGATTGCTGGCGCAGCTGTTCAGCGAGCATGACGGCGAGGATGGCAAGCAAGACGAGCGCGAGCTGCACGAACCGTCATCCGACGATGCGGTGAGCACCGCCGAAGCACGGCAAGACGAGCCGGCTGACTCGGATTCGTCCAGCAATACAAACGAAGAGACGAAGTCCGGCGCAGTCGCTTCGGACACCGACGCTGACAAGCCGCAGGGCGACGTCGATACGGCTGCCGACGTTGCGCCGCAACACGCAGCGGCTTGTGTTGCGTTGCAACAAAACACAGCGGGAACGTCGCGCGAGCCCGCATTCGTCCCTCGCAATCATGGCCGAGCGCTGCCGCAATAGATCCACACGCATCGCCATGTTGTTTATAGCTGTGCACTATTGACCCATTCCAATTTACCGCTCTATTGTTTGGAACGCCTCCGAAGAAGGCGTGTGTGCACCTTTTTTCGGCATTGCAACCATAACGATAAGAATGCGCGATCAGGGACTCGACGAAGCAATCCGTGCGGCCGGTGGTGTGAGCGAGCTCGCACGTCGTATTGGAATCTCGCAACCCTCCGTTTCGAACTGGGACCGGATACCGGCGGAGCGCGTAATCGCGGTCGAGCAGGCGACCAATGTGAGCCGGACGGTGCTGCGCCCGGATCTCTATACCGAAGCGGCGTCGCCCTCCGACATCGATGAAATCGATCTGGCGCGGGCCCAGGAATACCGGCTGCTGACTGCGCTGCTCGCGCGGGCGCCGGATGCTTCCCTGCTGAAAAAACTCGCCATGCTGCGCGGCGACGCCTCTCCGCTCGGGATGGCGCATGTCGCGCTGGCTGAAGCGGCTGCCGCCGCCAACGTCGAATCGGTTGAGCGCGAATTCTTCAATGTCTTCATCGGCGTCGGCCGCGGCGAGTTGCTGCCCTATGCGTCGTATTACCTGACCGGGTTCCTGCATGAGCGTCCGCTGGCGCGGCTGCGCGACGACCTGAACGCGCTCGGCATCGAACGTGGTGAGGGCGTTGCCGAGCCGGAAGATAACGCAGCGATGCTGTGCGAGATCATGGCCGGCCTGGCCGATGGCACGTTCCCGGCACCCGCCGGGACCGACAAGAAGTTCTTCGAAAATCACCTCGCGCCCTGGATCGGCCGGTTCTTCGCCGATCTCGAGCACGCGGAAGAAGCGGACTTCTACCGCAAGGTGGGAACGCTGGGGCGGCTGTTCGTTGACATAGAAACCGAGGCTTTTGCGTTGCCGTCGTGACGGTGCGGCGAAGGCGAGCGACAGGGATGAAAGAGGAGACGGCAATGACACAGGAACGCAAGACGTCGGTCGGACGCCGTGATTTTCTGCGCGCGCTGGGCGCAGGAGCGGGCGTGGCCGTGACGGCCGCCGCACCGCTCGCAACACCGGCTCATGCCGATACCGAGACCCACGAGGACAAGCGCAAGGCCCGCTACAAAGCCAATTCACCGGAAGTGCAGACCTTCTATCGGGTCAATCGCTATCCGGGCGCGAAGTAAGGGAGGCAATGCCGTGCTGATCAAAAGGACAGAACGCGAAAAGCGCCGCGGCCAGCTCGCCGCCCAGCTTTCAAGTCATTCCGCCGGCGGGATCGACCGCCGCACCTTCCTGCGCCGTTCGGGGCTCGTGGCGGGCGGCCTGGCCGCTGTCGGCGCCGTGCCGCTTACCGGCATGCGCAAGGCCAATGCTGCGGCGGCCGCGGCCGGTCAGCCGGGTGGGGCGCCGGTCACCATCCGCAAGAATATCTGCACGCATTGCTCGGTCGGCTGCACCGTCATCGGTGAAGTGCAGAACGGCGTGTGGGTCGGGCAGGAGCCCGGCTGGGATTCGCCGATCAGCCGCGGATCGCATTGTGCGAAAGGCGCGTCGACACGCGAACTCGTGCATGGCGATCGCCGGCTGAAATATCCGCTCAAGCTGGTCGACGGAAAGTGGACGCGGATTTCCTGGGAAACCGCGATCAACGAGATCGGCGACAAGGTCGAAGCCATCCGCACCAAGAACGGACCTGACTCGATCTATTGGCTTGGCTCGGCGAAGTTCACCAACGAGGGCTCGTATCTGTTCCGCAAGTTTGCGGCCTTCATGGGAACCAACAACGTCGATCACCAGGCGCGTATCTGCCATTCGACGACCGTCGCGGGCGTGGCCAATACCTGGGGCTACGGCGCGATGACCAATTCATATACCGACATCCGCAATTCGAAGACGATCCTGTTCATCGGTTCGAATGCCGCGGAAGCGCATCCGGTCTCTCTCCAGCACATTCTCGAAGGCAAGGAGATGAACCGCGCGAACATGATCGTGTGCGATCCGCGCATGACCCGCACCGCCGCGCATGCGACTGAATATGTCCGCATGCGTTCGGGCACCGATATTCCGCTGACCTGGGGCATGCTGCACGTCATCTTCAAGAAGGGCCTCGAGGACAAGCAGTTCATCGACCAGCGCGTCTACGGCATGGACGACATCCGCAAGGCCGTCGAGCAGTGGACTCCGGAGGAGACCGAGCGCGTCACCGGCGTTCCGGCCGCTCAGCTTGAGCGCATCGCCACCACCTTTGCGACGCAGAAGCCGGCGACCCTGATCTGGTGCATGGGCGCCACCCAGCACACCGTCGGCACCGCCAACGTGCGCGCGTTCTGCACGTTGCTGCTTGCCACCGGCAATGTCGGCTCGTCCGGCACCGGCGCCAACATCTTCCGCGGTCATACCAACGTGCAGGGCGCGACCGATCTCGGCCTCGATGTCGTGACGCTGCCGCTCTATTACGGCCTGGTCGAAGGCGCGTGGCGGCACTGGTCGCGGGTCTGGGAAGTCGACTATGCGTGGCTCGACGGCCGCTTCAACACGATCACCGGCGCCGATGGCAAGCCGGTGCGGATGATGAACACGGCCGGCATCCCATCGACGCGCTGGTTCGATGCGACGTTGATGGACCAGAAGGATGTGTCGCAGAAGGATACGATCAAGGCGATGATGGTGTTCGGGCATGGCGGCAATACCGTCACCCGCATGCCGAAAGCGCAGGAAGGCATCGAGAAGCTCGACCTGCTGGTGGTCGCCGATCCGCATCCGACCACCTGGGCGTCGCTCGCGCCCAAGCGCAAGAACAACACCTATCTGCTCCCGATTGCCACCAGCTACGAAACCAACGGTTCGCGTACGGCATCGAACCGGGCGATCCAGTGGGGCGAGCAGATCGTCAAGCCGATCTTCGAGTCCAAGGACGACAACGAGGTCATCTATCTGCTCGCGAAGAAGCTCGGCTTCGCCGACATGATGTTCAAGAACATCAAGGTCGAGAACAACCTTCCGGTGCCGGAAGATGTGCTTCGCGAAATCAACCGCGGCGGATGGTCGACCGGCTATTGCGGCCAGTCGCCCGAGCGGCTGAAGATGCACATGGCCAACCAGAAGGACTTCGACATGCTCACGCAGCAGGCGACGTCCGGTCCGGCCAAGGGCGACTATTACGGCCTGCCATGGCCGTGCTGGGGCACGCCGGAATTCAAGCATCCCGGCACGCCGCTGCTCTACAACACCAATCTCTCGGTCAAGGAGGGCGGCGGTACGTTCCGGGCCCGCTTCGGTCTCGAGCGCGAGGAGAAGCTGCCGGACGGTACGACCCGCAAGGTCAGCCTGCTCGCCAACGGCTCTTATTCGGCCGGCTCGCAAATCCGGGACGGCTATCCCGAATTCACGCTTGGCGTACTCAAGAAGCTCGGCTGGGATACGGATCTGACGGCAGCCGAACTGGCGGTCATCAACAAGATCAATCCCGCTAATCCGGACGCGGTTGCCTGGTCGATCGATCTGTCGGGCGGCATCCAGCGGGTGGCGATCGAGCACGGCTGCATCCCCTATGGCAACGGCAAGGCGCGCGCCAATGCGTTCGGTCTGCCGGATGCCGTCCCGGTGCATCGCGAGCCGATCTACACCCCGCGGCCCGATCTGGTGGCGAAATATCCGACGCTGCCGAATGCTCGGCAGTTCCGGGTGCCCAACCTCGGCTTCGACGTGCAGAAAGCCGCGGTCGACAAGGGCATCGCCAAGCAATTCCCGCTCATCCTCACCTCTGGCCGGCTGGTCGAATACGAGGGCGGCGGCGAAGAGACCCGCTCCAACAAGTGGCTCGCCGAATTGCAGCAGGACATGTTCATAGAAATCAATCCTGCGGATGCGGCCGAACGCGGCATCACCGACGGCGGCTGGGTCTGGGTCACCGGCGCGGAGCATAACTCCAAGGCACGGATGAAGGCGCTGGTCACCGAGCGCGTCGGCAAGGGCGTGACCTGGTCTCCCTTCCACTTCGGCGGATGGTTCCAGGGCGAAGACCAGCGCGGCAATTATCCGCAAGGGACCGACCCGATCGTGCTCGGCGAAAGCGTCAACACGCTGACCACCTACGGCTTCGATCCGGTCACGGGCATGCAAGAGCCCAAGGCCACCCTTTGTCAGGTTCGTGCGGCTTAAGGAGACGCAACTATGGCTCGTATGAAATTTCTTTGCGACGCCGACCGTTGCATCGAGTGCAACGCTTGCGTCACCGCCTGTAAGAACGAACATGAAGTGCCGTGGGGCATCAATCGCCGGCGCGTCGTCACCATCAATGACGGCAAGCCGGGCGAGCGCTCGGTGTCGATGGCCTGCATGCATTGCACCGACGCGCCTTGCGCGGCGGTGTGCCCGGTGAACTGCTTCTTCACCACCGCCGACGCCGTGGTGCTGCATTCGAAGGATCTGTGCATCGGCTGCGGCTATTGCTTCTACGCCTGCCCGTTCGGCGCGCCGCAATACCCGCGGGTCGGCAATTTCGGTTCGCGCGGCAAGATGGACAAGTGCACCTTCTGCGCCGGCGGTCCCGACAACGACTACACCGTCGCGGAATATCAGAAATACGGCTCCAACCGTCTGGCCGAGGGCAAGCTGCCGCTTTGCGCGGAAATGTGCTCGACCAAGTCGCTGCTGGCCGGCGACGGCGAGATCATCGCCCAGATCTATAAGGAGCGCGTCACCCGTCGCGGTTACGGCTCCGGCGCTTGGGGATGGCAGACCGCCTACAAGGAAACGATCGCGTCCTGACGCGCGTCTGACGGGCCGGCGCGGGTCGTGCCGGCCAGGGTCCCGACGATACAAAAAAGTGAGGAGATGGGGATGTCGACGCTCACACGGACGTTTCAGACTGTCATTGGCGCACTGGCGATATTGTGCGTGGTCATGCTCGCCGCGCCTGCAAGCGCCCAGGTGCGCAATCCGGATGGATCGGTGAACCCGACCGCCAGTGCCGTGCAGGAGCAGCAGCTCCTGAATTCGCTCAGGGGCGGCGGCAGCATCGATGGCCGCGTTTCGATTCCGAATCAAAGCGCCGGCGTTCTGATCCAGCCGGCCGGCCAGAGCTGGCGTCATTTCCATGAAGTGACACTGCGCTGGATCGGCGGCATCGCCATCCTCGGCATGCTGATCGTGCTGGTCGCGTTCTATCTGATCCGCGGCATGGTGCGGCTGAAGAGCGGGAGATCCGGACGCACGATCGTGCGGTTCAGCGGGTTCGAGCGCTTCGTGCACTGGATGACCGCGACCTGCTTCATCATCCTTGCGATCAGCGGTCTCAACATCACCTTCGGGCGTCCGCTGCTGATGCCGCTGATGTCGGCGTCAGCCTTCACCACCTGGTCGGAGGCGGCGAAATACGCCCATAACTTCGTCAGCTTCCCCTTCACCATCGGCGTCGTGCTGATCTTCCTGATGTGGATCACCGGCAATATCCCGAACCGCGTCGATGCCGAATGGATCAAGCGCGGCGGCGGCATCCTCGGCGACGATCATCCGCCGGCCTACCGCTTCAATGCCGGCCAGAAGATGATCTACTGGATCGTTGTGATCGGCGGCGGCGCCTCGGCGATTACCGGCTATCTGCTGATGTTCCCGTTCTATGGCGACCTGACCGTCTCGGGCATGCAGACCGCCCAGATGGTGCACAGCGTCGTCGCGGTGCTGTTCGTCGCCGCCATGCTGGCCCACATCTATATTGGCACCATCGGCATGGAGGGCGCCTTCGAGGCCATGGGCACGGGCGAGGTCGACGTGAACTGGGCGCGCGAGCATCACAGCCTGTGGCTCGACGAGGAGCAGGCCCGCAACCGCACCGCCACGCCGCCCGGAGCGCGGGCGACGCCGGCCGAATAGCGCTGAAGTCACGCATTGCAAGGTTGAAGCGCCCGGCGGTACCCCCGCCGGGCGCTTTGCTGTAAGAAGCCCGTCATGCGCATCATCGGCCTCGCCGGCTGGAGCGGTTCCGGCAAGACAACCCTGCTCACCAAGCTGATCCCGTGCCTGACGGCGCGCGGCAAGCGCGTCTCGACGCTGAAACACGCGCACCATGCTTTCGATGTCGACCGCCCCGGTAAGGACTCGTTCGAACACCGCTCCGCCGGCGCGACCGAGGTTCTGGTCGTGTCGGGCAATCGCTGGGCGCTGATGCATGAATTGCGTGGCGCGCCGGAGCCGCCGCTACCGGACATGCTCGCCAAACTGTCCAGGGTGGATCTGGTGCTGGTCGAGGGTTTCAAGCGCGAAAGCTTTCCGAAGCTGGAAGTCCATCGCGCCTCGAACGGCAAGCCACTGCTGCATCCGGAGGACCGCTGGATCGTTGCGGTTGCCTCAGATACGCCGCTGCCGGACGCGCGGGTACCGGTCGTCGACCTGAACGACGTCGAAGCTATTGCCGACCTTCTGCTCGCGCAGGCGATTGCGGTCGAGCAGGTGAAGGAACACGCGGACCTTCCCTGATGGCGCAACTCACCGACGATTGCTTCGCGTTTTCCGGACCGCTGCTGCCGGTCGACGACCTCGAGCAGATCATTCGCGAGCGAGTCACGCCGGTTGCGGAGATCGAAACGGTCGCGCTTGCGCTGGCACGGGGGCGCACGCTTGCGCGTGACATACAGGCGCCGATCGATCTGCCGCCGTTCAATAATTCCGCGGTCGACGGTTACGCGGTGCGGCACGCCGATCTGTCGGCTCAGTCCGACACCGCCTTCACCGTCGCCGATCGCATCACCGCCGGCCGGGCCGCCGCGCATCCGATCGCGCCGGGCACCGCTATCCGCATCTTTACCGGCGCGCCGATGCCCGAGGGAGCGGACACCGTGTTCATGCAGGAGGACGTGCGAACCGAAGGCGGCAGCGTGATCGTGCCGCCCGGCCTCAAGCAAGGCTCGAACCGCCGGCTGGCCGGCGAGGATATCCGCGCCGGTTCGGTCGCATTGCCGGCGGGGCGCGTGCTGTCGATCGCCGATGTTGCCCTCGCCGCAGCGCTCGGGCTGACCGCGCTTCCGGTGCGGCGGCGTATTCGCGTGGCGCTGTTCTCGACCGGTGACGAACTCATCGAGCCCGGCCAGCCGCTCGCGCGTGCAGCGCTTTACGATGCGAACCGCACCCTGCTCGGCGGGATGATTGCCGCGCTCGGCGGAATCGTCACCGACCTCGGCATTCTGCCGGACGATCCCGCGATCCTCGCGCCGGCGCTGAGAGACGCCGCCGGCGGCCACGATCTCGTGCTCACGTCCGGCGGCGTATCCACCGGCGAGGCCGACCATGTGCGTGACGCCGTCGAAGCGGTCGGCAAACTGGTGTTCTGGCGCGTGGCGATCAAGCCGGGGCGTCCGGTGGCAATGGGGGTGATCCCGGGTGCTTCAGCGGAGAGCAGCGCAGCCTTTGTCGGTCTGCCCGGCAATCCGGTCGCCGCCTTCGTTACCTTCGTGCGGGTGGTGCGTCCGCTGATCATGCGGCTTGCCGGTGCCGATGCGCCGGCGCTAGTGCCGTTGCCGGTGCGCGCCGGCTTTGCCTATCGCAAGAAGCTCGGGCGGCGGGAATACGTGCGGGTGACTCTGACGCGGGATGCGGACGGCGCGATCGTGGCCGTCAAGCACAGGCAGGAAGGCGCCGGCGTTCTGACCTCGCTCACCGAAACCGGCGGCCTCGTCGAACTGCCCGAAAATGCAACGACGGTCGAGCCGGGCTCGACCGTCGGATTTCTGCCTTACGCGTCGCTGGTCAGCTGACGCAGCGTCGAATCAGATTCGCGCGCCGGTCGACGTGAATGCCACCGATGACGGCTCCTGGAACCGGTCCAGCACCATCCAGCCACCGAAGGCGAGAATGACGATTGCCGCACAGGCGGCCAAAAAGCTCTTCATGGACGCGATCCTCCCCGCATAAGCTTAGAGCTATTCAATACTATGGCGCGTCTGGCTTCAAGCCGACGCCGCGCCGGTCATTGTCGCGCCGGCTTCAGGCGAGCCGTTGGCCGGTTTGCGTAACGGCGTCCTTTTGCAGCGCAATATCGTTGGCGCGCGCGCGGTCGTCCGGCGTGTTCACGTTGAAGAATGGATCGACCGGCCGGTCCGGCCATTCGGCAAGCGCGATGCCGTGACGGGCGGTCCAGACTTCGATCTTGTGCAAATCTTCGTCGACCAGCGCGCGCCGGAGGTCGGCCCGCAACGCGACCGGCCAAAGCCCGGCGACCGGATGCCGCCAGTCGCCTGATTTGGCACAAGCGAGCGGCGTGCCGGCGGCGCTGCGCGCCGCATGCAGCCGCGCGACGAGATCGGCGGGAAGAAACGGGCAATCCCCTGGCACGCTGACCATCCATGCGATCTCCGGCCGATGGATGGCAGCCCAGTCGAGGCCCGCGAGAATGCCGGCGAGCGGACCGGCAAAGTCGGGGATGTCGTCGGCGACAACCGGCAGGCCAAAGCGCGCAAAACGCGACGGATCGCCATTGGCATTCAGGATGATGCCGTCGCATTGCGGCACCATGGTTTCGAGCACGCGGTCGAGGATGGTGCGGCCGCCGATGTCGATCAGCGCCTTGTCGCCGCCGCCCATGCGGCGTGCCAGTCCGCCGGCGAGAACGAGTCCGAGGGTGGCGGGAGTCACAACCGGCGCCACGAGTCACCTCCCCCCTTGCGGGGGAGGTCGACCGCCGAAGCGTCAGCGCAGGCGGTCGGGAGGGAGGTGAGCGATGAGTGGAGGCGCAAGTTTTGCCCCCCTCCCCAACCCTCCCCCGCAAGGGGGGAGGGAGCGCACCGCGTGCGCTGCGAGGGCGCTGATTCAATCGTCATGCATCGCGGCCTTGCGTCGATGCTTCGCGCTCTCGTCCTCCACGAAGCTGAGATCCTGGTCGAACACGATGCGGTCGAGGCCGGCGAGGGCGGTGAAGCGCTTGCCGCGCGCGCGGCCGATCAGCGTGAGGTTGGCCTTGCGCGCAAGCTCGACGCCCCAGGCGGTGAAGCCCGAGCGCGACACCAGAATGGGGATTCCCATGCGCACGGTCTTGATCACCATCTCGGAGGTGAGGCGGCCGGTGGTGTAGAAGATCTTGTCATGCGTCGGCATCTTCTGCTGGAACATCCAGCCGGCGATCTTGTCGACCGCGTTGTGGCGGCCGACGTCCTCCATATAGACCAGCGGCTTGTCCTGGTGCGCCAGCACGCAGCCATGAATCGCGCCGGCTTCGAGGTAGAGCGAAGGCGTGGTGTTGATCTTGTGGGTCAGCGCATAGAGCCACGAGGTGCGCAAGGGCGTGGCCGGCAGCGTGACGCCTTCCAGCGCGTCCATCAGGTCGCCGAAGATCGTGCCCTGCGCGCAGCCCGACGTCTGCACTCGCTTCTTGAGCTTTTCCTCGTAATTGGTTTCGCGCTCGGTGCGGACCACGACGACGGACAGCTCCTCGTCGTAATCGACACCGGTCACCACGTCGTCCGGCTGCAGCATGTTCTGGTTGAGCAGATAGCCGATCGCGAGATAATCGGGATGATCGGCGATCGTCATCGCGGTCACGATCTCCTGCGCATTCAGGAAGATCGTCAGTGGCCGCTCGACCGTGACCAGCGTCTCGATCTCCGCACCTGTCTGGTCGACACCACGCACGCGCTCGGTCAACCGCGGATCGTGCGGGTCCGGAGCGAGCAGATAGTCGTCGTCCGCCATGATCAACCGAACGGCAATTTCATGCCCGGCGGCAGCGGCAGGCCGCCGGTCAGTGCCTGCATCTTTTCCGCCATCACCACTTCAAGCTTCTTGCGGGCGTCGGCATGCGCGGTGACCAGAAGGTCTTCGACGATTTCCTTCTCGTCCGGCTTCATCAGCGAATCGTCGATCTTCACGCTCTTGAGGTCGCCCTTGCCGGACAGCGTCACCTTGACCACGCCGCCGCCGGAAGCGCCCTCGACCGATACGGTCTCGAGCTCGGCCTGCATCGACTGCATCTTGGATTGCAGCTCGGCCGCCTTCTTCATCATGCCCATGAAATCGGCCATGTCTCACCTTTCAAAGTTTTACCTGTCGTTGTCGCTGTCATCGTCGTCCGGATCGATGGGAGTAGCGTCGAAGTCGGGCTCAGCCGTCGGCTGCTCGATTTCGCGCGGGCGTACCGCCACAATCTCCGCGCCCGGGAAGCGTTCCAGCACCGCCTGCACCAGCGGATCGGCGCGCACGCCGCGCTTCAGTTCCGCCTCGCGCGCATCCATCTGCGCTTTCAGTGTCGGCTGACCCGGCTCGCGCGACAGCACCACCACCCAGGGCCGTCCGGTCCACATGCTGAGTTTGCCGGACAATTCGTTGACCAGGGTCTGGGCCGCCCCGGGTTCGAGCGCGATTTCGAGCTTCCCGTCCTCGCAACGGACCAGCCGCATGTCGCGCTCCAGCGCCGCCTTGATCCTGAGGTCGCGCTTCTCTGCCGCCAGTTGCACCACGGCTTCGAAGCTGCCGAGCACCATCGGTTGCGGTGACGGCGCGGCTTGTAGCGGACGCGGCGCTTCGTTCAGCGCCGGCGCGGCCATGGCGCGCGGTCCGCTGCGCGGCGCGTCGGAATGCGAGGCCGCCATCACCGCCGGTGCCGGCGTTGTTGCGAACGGAGCCGATGAAGAAGTGAGGCCGCCATTGCTGCGGGGAGCGGACAAAGCTGTCGTCTCGATAGACGTGCCGCCGGCGAGCGCGCGGATCGCTTCGTCCGGCGTCGGCAGATCGGCAGCATAGGCGATCCGCACCAGCAGCATTTCCGCGGCCGCCACCGGGCGCGCCGCCTGCTGCACCTCGGTAAGGCCTTTCAGCAGCATCTGCCAGGTTCGCGACAGGATGCGCATCGAGAGCTGTGCGGCGAAGGCGCGGCCGCGCACGCGCTCTGGCTCACTCAGGGACAGATCGTCCGCGACCGAGGGCACGAGCTTCACGCGCGTGACGAAATGCGTGAACTCGGCAAGATCAGACAGGATGATGGTTGGATCGGCGCCGGAATCGTATTGATCGCGCAGTTCCTTTAGCGCCCCGCCGATATCGCCCTTCAGCAGCATTTCGAACAGGTCAACGATGCGAGAGCGATCCGACAGCCCGAGCATCTGCCGGATGTCTTCGGCCCGCACCTCGCCGGCGGCGTGCGAAATCGCCTGATCGAGCAGCGACAACGAATCGCGCACCGAGCCTTCCGCCGCGCGCGCGATCAATGCCAGCGCCTCGGTTTCGGCTTTGACGTTTTCCTTTTCGGCGATGCCGGCCAGATGACGCACCAGAAGATCGCCGTCCACGCGCCGAAGATCGAACCTCTGACACCGAGACAGCACCGTGATCGGCACTTTTCTGATCTCGGTGGTCGCGAACACGAACTTGGCGTGCGGTGGCGGTTCCTCCAGCGTCTTCAGCAAGGCGTTGAACGCAGCCGTCGACAGCATGTGGACTTCGTCGAGGATGTAAACCTTGTAGCGCGCGCTGACCGGCGCATAGCGCACCGCATCGTTGATCTGCCGCACATCGTCGACGCCGTTATGTGAGGCGGCGTCCATTTCATGGACGTCGATATGGCGGCTTTCGATGATCGCCTGGCAATGCTCGCCCATCACCGGCATGTCGATGGTCGGTCCCTTGATCGACCCATCCGGCAATTGATAATTCAGCGCGCGGGCCAGGATGCGGGCGGTCGTGGTCTTGCCGACCCCGCGGACCCCGGTCAGGATCCAGGCTTGCGGAATGCGCCCGGTCTCGAAGGCATTCGAGACGGTGCGTACCATGGCGTCCTGACCGATCAGGTCGGTGAAGGTGGACGGCCGGTAGCGCCGCGCCAGCACCCGATAGCCGCCCGCGCCAAGTGCCGTAGCTTGGGGCGCAGCTTCTACCGGCTTCTGATTGCTGGTCTCGCTCATGGCGCTTCCGGTTTGGCGCTTCCGGGTTCGCGGCGCCGGCGCGGCCGGATACCTGTATTGGCCGCGGAAAAAGGGTGGGAGGCTGACACGCGACCCGAACCGAAGCTCGTTAGGGCTGCTTCCTTCCGGACCTGACCCGGTTGGCGAGTGGCTCGCCCACCGCCAACCTCCCGCGTGATATATCGGGCCTCGCCGCCCCGAAAGCAAGCAAAACGGCGCCCGGGGTGATAACCTGACGCGCCCCGCAATGCCTTGGACAATCTCATGAATTCGGATCAATGGTCGCTGCACCCGCAACTTGTGCGGGACACCATCGAACTTGGCGATCTCGCACTGTCGCGGGTCCTGGTGATCCGGGACGCGAATTACCCCTGGCTGCTGCTGGTTCCGCGCCGGCCCGGCATCGTCGAGATCATTGATCTGGAGGAGGTCGAGCAGGCCCAGCTGATGGTGGAGATCGCTCGCGTCAGCCGGGTGTTGAAGGCGGTGACCCAATGCGACAAGCTCAATGTCGCGGCGCTCGGCAATGCCGTGCCGCAGCTTCATGTGCATGTCATCGCGCGCCGCAAGACCGACAAGGCCTGGCCGAAACCGGTCTGGGGCGTCGCCCCGCCGCTCGACCATGATTCCGGCGAGGTCGAGCGCTTTATGGCTGCAATCAAGAAGAAACTCTGGGTGTCCTGATCATGCAGAATGCAATGCACTTCGGACCGTGGCCTGCGCTCGGCTATGTCGACAGCCTGCTCGACCGCGCGGCGGCGCGGCGCGTCGATCCGGATTTCCTTGAAGCCTGCTGCGTGAGCGCGGGGTCTGGCTTCTACCTGATCGGCGGCGAGATGATCGTGCTGAAACGGGCGGGGGATGCGTTCGATCCAATGTTTCTGCCGGATGAGCTTGCAGGCTTCGCGGCCGGGCCGGATCGTCTGTTTCTCGGGTTGCAGCAACAGACCGGCCGGTTCGGCATGTCGCTTGCGCAGGATGCCATCGAGACGCTGAAGGCCGACGCGCGGTTTCATGTCGTCGACCTGCGGTCGATCGCGGTGCAGGGCCTGGTGGCGCCCGAACATCTGCCGCCGCTCGCGGAAGCCAAGGCGCTGCTGCATTGGCATGCACGCCACCGTTTCTGCAGCAATTGCGGTCATCCCACCAATGTGGTGGAGGGCGGCTGGCGCCGGGATTGCCCCAACTGCCGGGCGCAGCATTTTCCGCGCACCGATCCGGTGGCGATCATGCTCGCGGTGCGCGGCGATCGTTGTCTGCTCGGCCGGCAAGCCCATTTCGCGCCGGGTATGTGGTCGTGCCTCGCGGGCTTCGTCGAGCCGGGCGAGAGCATGGAGGAAGCGGCGCGCCGCGAGACTCTGGAAGAAGCCGGAATCCGTTGCGGCCGCGTGCGTTATTTCGCCTCGCAGCCCTGGCCGTTTCCGTCCTCGCTGATGATCGGCTGCCACGCCGAGGCGATTTCGGAAGACATCGTGGTCGACCGCGACGAGCTCGAGGATGCGCGCTGGTTCTCGCGCGACGAGGCCGCGACGATGCTGATGCGGACCCATCCGGATGGACTCGGAACGCCGCCGCCGGTCGCCATCGCCCATCACATCATCCGCGCCTGGGTGGAGAAGGGCGACGATGTCCTTGCCTGACCGGACACGAGGGAAGCTTATTGTCTGCGCCGGGATGGCGGTCATCGATCATGTCTATCGCCTCACGACGTTTCCGGCTCCTGGCACCAAGACCCGCGCCCAGGATTTTTTTTCGGTGCTGGGTGGATGCGCTGCGAATGCTGCGATTACCATCAGCCGGCTCGGCGGACGGGCCCGTGTGGTGTCACCGCTGGGAGGCCCGGCCGGGCAGGATCTGACGGGCGACAACGTTGTTGCGAAGCTTGCGCGCGATGCGATCGACGTTGGGCATGTCGTGCGGCTGGATGGCGCCGTGTCCTCGCGATCCTCCATCTTCATCTCGGGCGATGGCGAACGGACCATCGTGAGCTATCGCGATCCGGCCTTGGAACGCGCTCGCCCGCATGACCCCACAGGCGCGATCTTGGGCGCCGATGGTCTCCTCGCCGACAACCGCTTTCAGGAATTCGTTCTGCCGACCGTTCGTGCCGCGGCAGCCGAGGGCAAGCTCGTGGTGCTGGATGCGGACAAGCCGATGGGACTGACCGACGAGTTGCTGACGCTCGCGACCCATATCGTGTTTTCCGCCGACGGTCTGCGCGCCACTGCTCAGACCGACGATCTGGCGACGGCGCTCGGCGTGGTCGCGGGGCATACGGACGCTTTCGTCGCCGTCACCGACGGACCACGCGAGATGCTGTGGCGGGAGAATGGTGGCATCGGCCGTCTGCCAGCTTTCGCGATCGAGGCGGTCGATACGCTTGGCGCGGGTGACGTTTTCCACGGCGCCTTCGCGCTGGCTATGGCCGAAGGCGAGCCCGTCGCGGCCGCCATGCGATTTGCCGCCGCCGCGGCCGCAATCAAATGCAGCCGCCTGGGCGGCGGGGCAGGCGCGCCGGATCGCGCCGAGGTCGCCGCGTTCCTGAGCGCCCGTGCCGAAAATTAGGCCTTTCTTGTGGAAGGATATTCTATATATAGCGGATCGCTGCTATTATTTTAGAATAATATTCCAGGTGACGCATGGATGCCATTGACCGGAAAATACTGCTGACCCTGCAGGAAGATGCCTCGCTGTCGGTTGCCGAGATCGGCCAGAGGGTCGGGCTGTCGTCGACGCCATGCTGGAAGCGGATTCAGCGGCTCGAGGCTGACGGCGTGATCCAGAAGCGCGTCGCGATCGTGGACCAGGACAAGGTCGGCCTGGGCATCAGCGTCTTCGTCTCGGTGGAGACCGACGATCATTCGGAGGAGTGGCTGGGCCGCTTCGCCGGCGCTGTCAGCGCGATGCCCGAGGTGATGGAATTCTACCGGATGGCCGGCGATGTCGATTACATGCTGCGCGTGGTCGTGCAGGACATGCAGGCCTACGACACCTTCTACAAGAAGCTGATCGCCGCCTCGCCGCTGAAGAACGTGACTTCGCGCTTTGCGATGGAGAAGATCAAGTCGACGACCAGCCTGCCGATCCCGTGACCCAATGCGTCGCTACGGGCGCGTAGGCCCGGACCCGACACTCAGATCTTGGTCACGGTCTCCGACAACCGCGGCCGCATGTAAATCTGATCGTTCAGATTCATGGCGCCGGTCACCACATAGCCGATCGACGGCTGGTACTTGTAGGTTGCTTCGCCCCAGACAAGCGAGGTGGACGGCGTATTCAGCGCGGGCGGGATGGTCACGGCGGAGCCGACCGCGCGCGCGGTGCCGTTCTTGGTGCTGCTCCACTTGATCTTGGCGTTGCCATTCTTGTCGATCTCAACGACCGACACCGTCACCTTCACGTCCTTGTCCGGATAAGGCGCCATGATCGCGGTCGCGGCTCCGAGTACGGCATTGATTCCGTTGTTGTCGATGCTTGACACCTGCGCGACGAGATCGGCCACGGTGCGAGCCGTCAGTGTCACCTTGCGGTCGATGCTGACGCCTTGCGACACCTCGACACCGCCGAGATACAGCGTGAGCATCAGCGGCAGCAGCATCGCAAACTCGACGGCCGATACGCCCCGCTTGTCTTTTGCGAAGTTGGACAGCCGCAGCGCGGCTGCGCGAACCATCATGCAATCGATCCGGTTGAGCATGGTGCGTCTCACTGGAAGGGTTCGTTGCGGAACGCGGCCGTCGCCATCAGCAGGCGCTTGCCGCCGGACAGGTCTGCGAGGTTGAGGCCGAGCAGCGATACATGGACGGGCCATTCGTAAAGCAGCCGGACAACGACGATGTCGCCCGGCGATCCGGGCTGCCAGGCAGGCGTGAAGGTGACATTGCCGTTGGCGTCGATCGGCTTCGAGGTATTGGCGGCGGCGAAAGACGAATAGGTGCGAACGTCTACCTTGATCCCGCCGTCGCAATCGAACAGCGCCAGGACCCGCTTGCAGACCTCTTCCTTGAACTGTTGCTGGTTGAGACCGCCTTTCTGCGCCTGCCCGGTCATGACCAGACGCGCGGAATCCGCCGTGGCGGTTTCAAGAACCTGACCGGCGAAGAACACGATCGCGGTTTCAAGAATGGCAAACATGAGCGCGAGAAACGGCGCGGCCACCATGGCGAATTCGATCGCCGCGGCGCCATCGTCTTTCCTGGCGAAGCGGCGAACGATGCGCGGGGTGATCCGTCGCATGAAACCCGATCGGGAAGTCTCTTTCACGGCCTCTGGCATGGCGATGATCCATTGGTCCGGACGTGCGGCCGGAGCAACGCGGTTCTAGCAAAGGCGCGTTTGTGAATTATTGCCCGGATTTCCGACAAAGGCCGGGGCGTCGTTTACCGGTTCGAAACCATGTCGGGCCGACCGATGCCGCGGCTTCATCTTACGCCGCGTCGGGACCGCTGCGTCAGCGCCCCGACGATATCGAGGTCGCCTGCGTGTTGCGGGTCGTTGTCTGCACCAGGGCCTGGTTGAAGTATTCCTGGTTGTCACCCGGTGCAATCACCGGCTGACAGGTCGGCACGCAGCTATAGGTCTCGCGGCTTGTGCCTTTGAAGACGACCACGGTGTTCAGCGCGCCGCGGACTTCGACGATTTTCTCGAACAGCGCGTTGCCCTTGCGATCCAGGGCAATGAAGTTGGTGGCTCCGTAGCCCTTTCCGGTCAGGACGGCGAGCCCGCCTGCCTGCAGCGAGGCGTCGACGATCAGCGGGTTTCCAACCACGATCGTGGCAACGCGCTCCGGCAGCTTGATGAGCTTGGCCTCGTCCATCGCTACATTCAGCCTCTCACCGGGCGGAAAGTCGCCCGCTTGCGCTGGAACTGAAACAGCGAACGCGACGATACCGGCGAGAGCGGATTGCCGAAACAGGCTCCAGAAGCCATGACGCGCCGCCATGATGTTACTCCGCACAAACGCACACACACGAGAGACCGAACGGCAAAACTCGGCGGCACACTCCGCCCCGTCGAACTCACACCAAAATGGTGAATCAATCGCCAACGGGACCGTTTAAAAAAATCCTCAACGCACGGACCTCCGCGCTACGCGTGTGGTCGCATAGATTGAGCGCGCGTTTTGTGCATCTGCATCAAATCTTCCTTAACCGCAATTTCGGACGGCGGAACTTCCAAAGCCCGCTTGCAGACAGGGAAAAGGCCTCCTCGATGCGGTGCAGGGATAGGGTGCGCTCCACAGTTTCGCGATGCGTTCATCGATCCCGTGAGAGCAAACACTGACCGGCTGCAACGTGAGCGTTGACGCATTTTGCCATGTAGAATTTGGGAAAATCTGCCGGTTGATCGCACCGGATCAAGCGCCGCCGCGCTTCATTGGCAGCGGGCTACAGGATGCGCATCACGAATGCTCACCGCCGACATCGCTAACGGATTCTAAAATCGTGCCCCGGATTCCCGAATGCCGGGCTTACAGATTCTTCAAACGCCACTGCTAGTTTCGCGTCACTGCCGGTCACCCGGCGGTCTGGTTCTAAGTCTGGTTCAACGCTGTCTCAACGGAGCTACAACAATGGTGACCTTCAAGAAGTTCATTCGCGACGAGTCGGGTGCAACCGCCATCGAATACGGCCTGATCGCAGCCGGAATCGCCGTCGCCATCATCACGGTCGTGCAGGGCATCGGTACGAGCCTGGAAGCAAAGTTCCAGGAAGTTAAAGCCGGTCTCCAGTAATATCCTGGATCGACTGCCAAGCCGCGCCCCCTGGCTTTGTCCCGCGGGCGCGGTTTCGCATTTATGGACCCTGCACCGGGCGCTTCCGGCGCGGTGCTAACCGGACGGCAAGAACGGGCCGGTTAGGTTCACGGTCGAATACGAGTAGATGTTGCGAGTGCGGCCATGACATTGATGATGACAGACGCGATCCGGCTGTTTTTGTTTCCGGCGCTCATGGCCTTCGCCGCCTTCAGCGACCTGTTCACGATGACGATCTCGAACCGCGTGTCGCTGCTTCTGGTCGCCGGCTTCTTCGTCATGGCCATGTTGGTCGGCATGGGTGGCGCGGATATTCTGTCGCATATGGGGGCCGGCCTCGCCGTGCTCGCCGTTACCTTCACATTGTTTGCCTGTGGCTGGATCGGCGGCGGAGATGCCAAACTTGCCGCCGCAACCGCGCTGTGGGTCGGCTTCGGTCCGCTGATGGATTATCTGGTCTACGCCTCGATCTTCGGCGGCATCCTGACGCTGGCCATCATCCGATATCGGGTTACGCCGCTGCCTGGGCTGCTGCAGGGCCAGGATTGGGCCTTGCGCCTGCATCGGGCAGACGAAGGCGTGCCTTATGGAATCGCGCTCGCGGGCGCCGCGCTCGCGGTCTATCCGCAGACCGTTTGGATGAAGCCGCTGGGCCTCGGCTGACCCCCGGGGTCGCGGTCGGTCAGAAAAAATTAACTTGGTTTGCAAACCGCTCATTAACCACGAATTGACCTTTGGGTGGTGAAACTCACCCTCACGGCCATGTCGGGCCGATTGCGTCATTCGTGGAAAGTGCAGCGTATGAAAGCCGCGCGACTTATCGTTCTTGGAGTTGCGGTCGCCGCAGGTGGTCTCGCCGCATTGCTGGCGGGTCGGTCAGCCTATCGCGCGCCCCCGCCGCCGCCGGTTGCCAAACTCGAGACCGTCGACGTTCTGATCGCAAAAAGCGATATCGGCCAGGGCACCACGGTGAAAGCAGACGAACTGAGCTGGCAATTATGGCCGGCGTCGTCCGCGAATTCGAATTTCATTCGCAAGAGCGATCGGCCCGATGCCATCGAACAGATCGCCGGTTCGATCGTGCGCGGCGGAACCTTCTATGCGGGGGAACCGATCCAGGAATCGCGTCTCGTGAAGGGAAGCGCCTCGGGTTACCTGTCCGCGATCCTGCCCGCCGGAATGCGCGCTGTGGCGACGGAAATCAGCGCCGAGACCAGCGCCGGCGGCTTCGTGATTCCAGGCGACCATGTCGACGTGCTTCTGACGCAGCGCGACCGCGAGGCGGAGAAGCGCACGGGCATTGAGACATTTGTCAGCGAGACCATCATCCTGAATGCGCCCGTTCTCGCCGTGGACCAGACGGTCGCGGACAAGAACGGGCAAAAGGTCGTTATCGGCAAGACCGTGACTCTCGAACTGTCACCTCGCCAGGCGGAAGCTCTGGCGCGCGGCAAGCAGGTCGGCACGCTCTCACTGGCCCTGCGCAGTGTCGTCGATACGTCCAAGAACGCCGACGACACCGACGAGGGTTCGTCCCGTGGCGGCGTGAACATGGTGCGTTTCGGCGTGTCCACCACCGCCGGATCGAAATAGGCCGAAGGAAGGAAACTGTTTATGGCGAACCAGACGACGATCCGGACGCTGTTGATCGCCGCCTCGCTTGCCGCGGGTGCAATGGCTGCGGCGCACGCCGCGGAACCCGATCTGCACCGCACTCCGGTGATTTCCGTGGTCGGCAGCGAAGCGAGTTCGCGCCCGGTGAATCTCGGCGTCGGCAAGGCGGTGGTCATTGATCTGCCGCGCGACGCCAAGGACGTCCTTGTCGCCGATCCCACCATTGCAAATGCCGTCGTCCGCTCGGCTCGCCGCGCCTACATGATCGGTGTCAAGGTCGGCCAGACCAGCATCTTCTTTTTCGACGCCGAAGGCCGCCAGATTGCGGGCTTCGACCTCGCGGTGAAACGCGACCTGAACGGCATCCGCGATGCGATCCGCCAGTCGGTTCCGGATAGCGATATTCGGGTCGAAGCGCTCGGTGCCGATGGCGTGATCCTGACGGGCACGGCGAATACACCGGTGGATGCGCAAACCGCTTTTGCCGTTGCGGGCCGGCTGCTCAATGCCGGAACGAACACCATGACGGCTGCAGGCGACAAGGTGGTGAATGCCATCACGGTTCGGGGCCGCGACCAGATCAATTTGCGGGTCACCGTAGCGGAAGTTCAACGCGAGGTGATCAAGCAGCTCGGTGTCAACCTGAACGGCACTGTCGGCGTCGGTTCCGCCGTGCTCAGGTTCAACAACGAAAATCCGTTCCCGGCCTTCGGTGCGCCGCTGGTCCCGGAAAACTTCGCCGCCGGGACCTTTACGTCGGGGAGCGGCAACCGCGTCAATGCGATCCTGCGCGCCATGGAGCGCGCCGGGGTGATCCGTACGCTCGCCGAGCCCAACCTCACCGCAATCTCCGGCGAGTCGGCAAACTTTCTGGCTGGCGGCGAATTTCCGATCCTTGCCGGTTACTCGTGCAGCGCCGTAACCGGCGGGACGGCGAATTGCCAACCGACGGTCGAGTTCAAGAAGTTCGGCATCAGCCTCGGCTTCACGCCGGTGGTGCTGTCGGAAGGCCGGGTCAGCCTCAAGGTGACGACCGAGGTCTCGGAATTGTCGAACGAAGGCGCTTTGCAGTTCGGCACCGCTGAAAATGCCCGTCAGATCCCGTCGCTGAAGGTGCGCCGCGCCGATACCACCGTCGAGATTCCGTCCGGCGGTGCGCTCGCCTTGGCCGGCCTCATTCAGGAACAGACCAAGCAGCAGATCAGCGGTTTGCCGGGCATGATGCAACTGCCGGTGTTGGGCGCGCTGTTCAAGAGCCGCGATTACGTCAACCGGCAGACCGAACTGATGATCCTGGTGACGCCCTACGTGGTGCGCGCCGTCGCGCCGAAGGATCTGTCGCGACCGGACGACGGCTATGCCGACACGTCCGATCCGTCGAGCTTCTTCATGGGCCGCCTGAACAAGATCTACGGCATCGCCGGCAAGGTCGATCCGAACCGCATGTATTACGGCAAATATGGCTTCATCGTTGACTAAGGGCGGACGAGGAGAGGATCGCATGTCACTCCCAATTTCGATCGGCCGCAGGCGCCCCGGCTGGCTGACGCCCCGGCTTCTCGCTGTCGTGGTCGCCGGTTTCTCGCTGGGCGGGTGCAACCTGCCGGCTTATACCGTGAAGGAAACGATCAGCTATCCGAACGACTATCGCAAGCGCCATCAGATCGGCTTGCGGGATGGGTCGCGCACGGTCGAAGTGTTTATCGGCCAGAGCCGCGGTTCGCTCACGCCGACGCAGCGTGCCGAGGTGCTGGCTTTCGCAAAAGTCTGGAAGGATGAAGCGACCGGCGGCGTGGTGATTGATGTGCCGACCGGCACGCGAAACCAGGTCGCGGCATCGCAGGCGCTGCGCGAAATCAATTCGATCTTCGCGGCCTCCGGCGTGCCGATGCAGAGCGTCGCGGTTCGCTCCTATACGCCGGAAGATCCCACCAAATTCCCGACATTGCGGCTGAACTATTCCACCATCGTCGCCGAAGCCGGACCCTGCGGATTGTGGCCGCAGGACCTCGGGCCGACGATGGACGCGGCCTATAACGACAACAACAATTACTGGAATCTCGGCTGTTCGAATCAGCGCAATCTCGCGGCGATGGTGGCCAACCCGGCAGACCTTGTTCAGCCGCGCGCCGAGACCCCGGCCTGGACGTCGCGCCGTACCACCGTACTTGAGAAATATCGCCAGGGTGTGAGCCCGGCGACGACCTATCCGAAAGACAACGACGGCACGGTGAGCGACGTAGCCCAATGATGAAATCCGCATTTCACAGCGCGATGGAAGACGCTGCGGAGGATTTGCCGGCGCGTGACGAGCACATCGCTCCTTCGCCCCGCATCTCGATCCAGGCCTTCTGCGAATCGGTGGAAACCGCCGCTGCGGTGCAGTCGGCGGGCGAGGATCGCCGCCTCGGCAAGGCGCATCTGAAAATCCAGATGGGCGGCATGACCGCGGCGCTCGAGGCCTATCGTTCGGCGCCGACGCCGAACGTGATCGTGCTGGAATTCGAATCGCTCCCGGAGACCGTTCTCGCCGGCCTCGATTCGCTGGCCGATCTCTGCGACCCCGGCACCCGCGTGATCGTGATCGGCCGCCATAATGACGTTGCGCTGTATCGCGAACTGGTCCGCCGCGGCGTCAGCGACTATCTCATCGCACCGGTCAACACGCTCGACATCGTGCGCGCGGTCTGCGGCCTGTATTCGGCGCCGGATGCGAAGCCGGTCGGCCGCATTCTTGCTGTGATCGGCGCCAAGGGCGGCGTCGGCGCATCCACCATCGCCCACAATGTCGCTTGGTCGATCGCCCGCGACCTGTCGCTCGACGCGGTGGTGACCGATCTCGATCTGGCCTTCGGCACCGCGGGTCTCGACTACAACCAGGATCCGCCGCAGGGCATTGCCGATGCGGTATTCTCGCCGGATCGCATCGACAACAATTTCATCGACCGGCTGCTGTCGAAATGCTCGGATAATCTGAGTTTGCTGGCGGCGCCGGCGACGCTCGAGCGGGTCTATGATTTCGGCGCCGACGCGTTCGACTCGATCTTCGATACGCTGCGCGCCAGCGTGCCCTGCATCGTGCTCGACGTGCCGCATCAATGGACCGGCTGGACCCAGCGCACGCTGCTCGCCGCCGACGATATCCTCATCGTCGCGGCGCCGGACCTCGCCAATCTGCGCAACGCCAAGAATCTCATCGACTATCTGAAGGCCGCACGGGTCAACGACCATCGTCCGTTCTATGCGCTCAATCAGGTCGGCGTCCCGAAGCGGCCGGAGATCAAGCCGTCCGACTTCGCCAAGGCGCTCGACAGCGAGGCCGCGGCCATCATCCCGTTCGAGCCGCAGCTGTTCGGAACCGCGGCCAATAACGGGCAGATGATCGCGGAAGTGTCCGGCAGCCATAAGGTCACCGAGACCTTCCGTCAGCTCGCGCAACTGATGACAGGTCGGTCCGAGGCGAAAAAGTCAAAGCCGGGTCTGCTGAGCCCGTTCATTCAGAAGCTTCGCAAGAAGGCGTAGGCCTGGAGTCTGTAGCCAGTGTTTGGAAAGCGTACCGCGTCAGGTCCTGCTTCGAGCGCATCCGGTGGAGGTGCCGCAACGCTCGCGCCGCCGCCGGCGCCGCAACCGGCCGCCCCGAAGCCGGCGGCGCCACCGCCCGCCGCAATCTCGAGCGAGGGCCGCGCGCCGCTGCCGGCCTCCGGGCTCGGCGCTCAACTGTTCTCTGCGCCGGCCGCGCCGCCGAAAGCCGCTCCGCTGCTCGCCACAGACAGCCGCCGCTCGGATAGCTATTACGAGGTCAAGGGTGCGATCTTCGGCGCGCTGATCGAGGCGATCGATCTGGCCCAGCTCGCCCGTCTCGATGCCGATGCCGCGCGCGAGGAAATCCGCGACATCGTCAACGAAATCATCGCCATCAAGAATGTGGTGATGTCGATCTCCGAGCAGGAAGAACTGCTCGACGATATCTGCAACGACGTTCTCGGCTACGGTCCGCTCGAACCGCTGCTGGCGCGCGATGACATCGCCGACATCATGGTGAACGGGTCGGGTACCGTTTATATCGAAGTGGCCGGCAAGATCCACAAAACCGGAATCCGCTTCCGCGACAATCAGCAGCTGCTGAACATCTGTCAGCGCATCGTCAGCCAGGTCGGCCGCCGCGTCGACGAATCCTCACCGATCTGCGACGCGCGTCTGCCGGACGGTTCGCGCGTGAACGCCATTGTCCCGCCGCTCGCCATCGACGGCCCCGCGCTCACCATCCGCAAGTTCAAGAAGGACAAGCTGCGCCTCGAGAACCTGGTCAAGTACGGCTCGATCACGCCCGAAGGTGCGGAAATCCTGAAGATCCTCGGCCGCTGCCGCGTCAACACCATCGTGTCCGGCGGTACCGGCTCCGGCAAGACCACGTTGCTGAACTGCCTCACCGAATTCATCGACGACGACGAACGGATCATCACCTGCGAGGACGCCGCCGAACTTCAACTGCAGCAGCCGCATGTGGTGCGTCTCGAAACCCGGCCGCCGAACCTCGAAGGCGAAGGCCAGGTCACCATGCGCGATCTGGTCAGGAACTGTCTGCGTATGCGTCCCGAACGCATCATCGTCGGCGAAGTGCGCGGACCGGAAGCCTTCGACCTGCTGCAGGCGATGAATACCGGCCACGACGGCTCGATGGGCACGCTGCACGCCAACTCGCCGCGCGAGGCGCTGTCTCGCGTCGAATCGATGATCACCATGGGCGGCTTCTCGTTGCCGTCCAAGACCATCCGCGAAATGCTGTGCTCCTCAATCGATGTGATCATTCAGGCCGCCCGCTTGCGAGATGGCTCGCGTCGCATCACCCACATTACCGAAGTGCTCGGCATGGAAGGCGATGTCATCATCACCCAGGATCTCTTCGTCTATGAGATGCTGGGAGAGGATGCCAACGGCAACCTGATCGGCCGCCATCGTTCGACCGGCATCGGCCGTCCGCGCTTCTGGGATCGTGCCCGCTATTACGGCGAGGAGAAGCGGCTTGCCGCCGCGCTCGATGCCAGCGCACAGGCCGATGACGAGGTGATGGCCTGATCATGCTCGATCCCAGCAACCAGCCCCTGATCATGGCAATTCTCGCGGCGGTCGCCGTGGGCGGGCTTGGCTGGGTGTTCGTGTATCCACTCCTGTCCGGCGAACGCAATGTCGAGCGACGCGTCGCCTCCGCGGCGCAGACGCACACGGTGCAGCGCGTGTCGCGGGGCGTGCAGAAATCGCGGCGCGAGCAGGTCGAGGAATCTCTGAAAGACCTCGAGCTTCGCCAGCGCAAGAATTCAAGGCCGACGCTCTCGCAGCGCATCGGGCAGGCCGGCCTGAGCTGGTCGGTGCGCCAGTATATTCTGATCTCGGCGGTCATGGGCATCGTCGCCTTCGGCCTCGTGATCGGCAGCGGTTTGGGGCTGATGCCGGCGCTGGGCTTTGGCTTCGCGGCCGGTTTCGGGCTGCCGTTCTGGATGCTGTCGTACCTGAAGAAGCGCCGCGAGGCCCGGTTTCTCACCATGCTGCCCGACGCCGTCGACGTGATCGTGCGCGGTATCAAGTCCGGCTTGCCGTTGCTGGATAGTCTCAAGGTGGTCGCGGCCGAAGGCCAGGAGCCGGTGAAGAGCGAGTTCAAGGCCATCATCGAGACCCAGACGGTCGGCATCCCGCTCGGCGATGCCTGCCTCAAGCTGCATGAGCGGATGCCGCTTCCGGAAGCGAATTTCTTCGGCATCGTGATCGCGATTCAGCAGAAGGCTGGCGGCAACCTTTCGGAAGCGCTTGGCAACCTGTCGAAGGTGCTGCGCGAGCGCAAGAAGATGAAGGCGAAGATCCAAGCCATGTCGATGGAGGCGAAAGCCTCCGCCGCCATTATCGGCTCGCTGCCGCCGGCCGTCATGGCGATCGTCTGGATCACCAGCCCGACCTATATCGAACTTCTCTGGACTCATCCCACCGGGCAATTGCTGCTGCTCGGCAGCGCGACGTGGATGCTGATCGGAGTGATGGTGATGAAGAAGATGATCAATTTCGACTTCTAGTGCTCTTTCCGGACGTCGTCGGTGGTTTCCGCAACTTCGAATGCGAACGCCGGAAGCGGAAGAACACTGGCAACGCGACGACTATAGGGCCGCCGTTCGATCTTCGGGTTTTCGATCGAATGTGCGGCAACGATACAGGACCTTGAATATCGGCGGCACCCAGGCTCACCATGTCCCAGATCATCATCGGCATTCTGAATGACACCCGGCTCCTCGCGATGATCCTCGCCGGGATTGCCGCGGTGGCGACGGTGCTGACTCTCGCGATGCCGCTGCTGGCCTCCGATCCGCTGCCGCGCCGCATGAAGTCGGTCGCGCTCGAGCGCGAAAAGATCAGACAGCGCGAGCGTGAGCGCATGGCGCGGGGCGAGAAGATTTCGCTGCGGGCAACGCCCAAGCAATTCATGCAGCGGGCGGTCGAGAATTTCCAGCTCAACAAATGGGTCGGCCAGGAAGAGGCGCGCGAGAAGCTGGTCCAGGCCGGCTATCGCGGCCACGCGCCTTATGTCACCTATCTGTTCTTCCGGATGGTGACACCGATCGCGGCGTTGCTGATCTCGGTTCTGTACGTGTTCTTCATCCTGAAACTCGACAAGCCGATCACTGTGAAGATCGGTATCTGTCTGTTTGCCACCTATGTCGGCATGCATTTGCCGTGGCTGTTCCTGAAGAACAAGATTCAGAAGCGGCAATTATCGATTCGCCGCGCTTTCCCGGACGCGCTCGACTTGCTGCTGATCTGCGTCGAATCCGGCATGTCGATCGAGGCCGCCTTCAGGAAGGTCTCGAACGAGATCGGATCGCAATCGATCGCGCTGGCCGAGGAGTTCACGCTGACCACGGCCGAGTTGTCCTATCTTCCGGACCGGCGACAGGCTTACGACAATCTTGCCAAGCGCACCGATATGGAAGGCGTCAAGTCGGTCTGCATGGCCTTGCAGCAGGCGGAGCGCTACGGCACCCCGCTGGCGCAGACCTTGCGGGTGCTGGCGCAGGAAAATCGCGACATGCGCATGTCCGAGGCCGAGAAGAAGGCCGCGGCACTCCCGCCCAAGCTGACCGTGCCGATGATCCTGTTCTTCCTGCCGGTCTTGTTCGTCGTCATTCTCGGCCCGGCTGCGATCCGTGTGATGGCGATCCAATAGCCAGCACTCTATTGCCCTTCAGAGGCGAACCCTGGCCTGTTTCGTTGACGGTGCGACGCGACGCAGCGCATGCTGTCTGATGGCATAGTCAAATGACGGCAACGAAGGCCTGGTCGCGCGCTCAATAATTGTTCGCGGCCTGTCGTAACGCCTGCTGCGTCGGTTTGCTCTTGTTGGACTTGTTCTCAGCCAGCATCTGTTTGAGATAGTGCAGGTTGGCGGCCGCTTCTTCCGGTGACAGATCGGCTTGTGCGATCTGCTGGGCTTCCTGGAAACGGCCCTGCAGGCCGACCACCAGCGCGAGGTTCTGGCGCACGCGCGGCTCGCGGTTGTTGGCGGTGTTGGCCCGCCGCAGGGTTTGCTCGGCTTCGCTCAGGTTCTTGGAAAGAGCATAGGACAGGCCGAGATTGGACATCACCGACGGCTCGTCGGGAACGATCTTCAGCGCGGCGATGTATTGGCGACGCGCTTCCTGGTGCCGTCCCATCTGGTCGAGCACCACACCCTGCACCGACAGGATGCGCCAGTCGGGCTGGTCCGGCGTGTGCGCGCGGCTCAGGACGTCGAGCGCCTGCACGAACTGGCCCGTATCAGCGAGCGCGCGTCCATAGGCGCCGAGAACCGCCGTGTTGTTGGGGTTGCTGAGCGAGGATTGTTCGAGCACAGCCACCGCCTGCGCGCGCTGACCGGTGGCGCGCAGGGCCTGTGCGTACCGGATGCCGGCTTCGGCATCTTTCTGGTTCTTGGCGTAGCGCTCACCCCAGATTTGCGCCTCGCGCCGCCAGTCGCCCTCGGGCGAGGATTGTCCGGCAGCGTCGGCGATGGTTCCGATCTGGGCGGACTGGCAACCGCCGAGCATCAAGGCCGCCATGAGGGCCGCGCCGGCCAGAAGGCTGGACTTGGGACGATACTTCGATTTGCAACGATACATGGCGCGCCTCGATCGGCGCCGGGGACCGCCCGCACGCCACCCTTGCTCAATAAAGCGTTAACCCTAACGGTCGGTTAAAGCGGCCCCTTGGCGGGGCGGCACCGGACCCGATAAGAAGCCTCATGCACCACGCCTTCGCCGAATCGGGCCGCGACACGGCCATTCCCATCTGGTTTGTCACCAAGACGACATGGCCCGGCATCCGGGACACCCTGAGCCCGATGGCCCGCAGCTTTGCCGAAGCCGCTGGCTTCGAGCCGAAGCGCGGCGCGCATCTCGCGCTGCCGGCAGCGGAGGGCGGCATCGCCGGGATTCTGTTCGGTCTCGAGGACAGCGCCACCGAAGCGAACCCGATGCTCCCGGGCAATCTGCCGGGATTGCTGCCGGACGGCGTCTACCGCTTCGCCAATTTGCCGCACGATACCCGCCTCGCGGCATTGGCCTTTGCGCTGGGCAGCTACCGCTTCGACCGCTATCGCAAGCGCAAAGCCAAATCGGTGACGCTGGTGCCGCCGGACGGGGTCGATGCCGCAGATCTGTCGCGCATTGTCGAGGGCGTGACCTTGGCGCGCGACCTGATCAACACGCCGTCGAACGACATGGGACCGGCCGAGTTGCACGAGGCCGCGCGGCTCCTCGCCGAGCGTCACGACGCCTGGATCGAGGCGGTGACGGACGACGAATTGCTGCTGAAGAATTTTCCGCTGATCCATGCGGTCGGGCGCGCCGCGGCGCGGCCGCCGCGTCTGATCGATCTGCATTGGGGCGACCCGACGCATCCGAAGGTGACGGTGGTCGGGAAGGGGGTCTGCTTCGATACCGGCGGCCTCGATCTGAAGCCGTCGAGCGCAATGCTGCTGATGAAGAAGGATATGGGCGGCGCCGCCGCGGCGCTGGCGCTGGCGCATATGGTGATGGACCGCAAGCTGCCGGTGGCGTTGCGCGTGCTGATCCCGGCGGTCGAGAATTCGGTGTCGGGTTCGGCTTTCCGGCCGCTCGATGTGTATCCGTCGCGCAAGGGCCTGACCGTCGAGGTCGGCAATACCGATGCCGAGGGCCGGCTGGTGCTTGCGGATGCGCTGACGCTCGCCGACGAGGCGGCGCCCGATCTTCTGATCGATCTCGGAACGCTGACGGGGGCTGCTCGGGTGGCGCTCGGGCCCGAGCTTGTGCCTTTCTACGTGCATGACAACCAACTCGCGGAATCGATGGCGCGGCACGGCACCGCCGAGCACGATCCGCTCTGGCGCATGCCGTTATGGGCGTCGTACGAATCCATGTTGGATTCCAAGGTGGCGGACACCGGTAATGTCAGCAACGGCGCGTTTGCCGGTTCGATCACCTGCGCGCTGTTCCTGCAGAAGTTCGTAACCGCGGCGAAAGCGTGGTTGCATTTCGACATTTACGGCTGGAATCCGGCAACAAAGCCCGCCCGCCCCGAAGGCGGCGAGTGCCAGGCCGCCCGCGCGCTCTACGCGCTGTTGTGCGAACGATACGGCTGAGATCTCGTGACGCTCGATCCACGTCTCACGCCGGCGCGTCCCGATCTCGCTGCCAAACATCTTGAAGGCCAGGTCGAGGCCGAACGCTTCGCCGAAGGGTCAGTGTGCGAAGTGTTCGACCCACGCGCGCCGTTGCGGCGCGCGCCGGTGCCTGACGCGCCGCTGGAAACGGAGGCGCTGAAGGGCGAACGCATTACGGTTTATGAAACGACCGAGGAAGGCTGGTGCTGGGGCCAGCTCGCTTCTGACGGTTATGTCGGATGGATCCCGGCGAACGCGCTCACGACTACACTTACGGAACCGACCATGCGTGTGCAGGCTCTCAGCACGCTGGCCTTTCCTGCTCCCAATATCAAGATTCCGCCAATCGAGGCGCTGCCTCTTGGCGCATGTGTTGCAGTTGAGAAAATCGAGCAACCGTTTGCGCGCACCGTGCATGGCGGATTTATCCCGGCGCAACATCTCGCGCCGCTCGACCAGCATGAAACCGACTATGTCGCGGTTGCGGAACGTTTCCTGGGAACGCCCTATCTCTGGGGCGGAAAGACCAATCTTGGCATCGACTGTTCCGGGCTGGTGCAGATGGCGATGTCAGCCTGCGGGATCGCGTGCCAGCGCGACAGCGACATGCAGGAGAATTCGCTTGGTGAGCCGGTCAGCGTGCTCGGCGCGCTGTCGATGCCGCAGCGCGGAGACCTGCTCTTTTGGCGCGGTCACGCCGCGCTGGTCCGCGATCGCAAAACCATCATTCACGCCAATGCACATCACATGTCAGTCGCGATCGAGCCGCTTGATCAGGCTATAGCGCGCATTCGGGAGGCGGGCTCCGACGTAACGTCGGTAAGGCGGGTGATTATCCGCACGCAATCAGGCGGATAGTTTTCGTCAGCAAGCTGCAGCCTTGCCGCATTTGCGGACCGAGTCGATCACCGCTTTGAGGCTCTTGCGGCCGGGATGACCCTGAATGGCGATATCCTGAATCAGATAGGACGGCGTTGCCTTCAGCCCGAGCGTATCGGCGAAGCGCACATGCGCTTTCATGATGTCGGTAATGCCGTCGTCATTGGCCGCGTCGAGAATTTTCTGCTGATCGAGCTTGAATGTTGATGCGGTGGAGAGCGCGCGCTGGCCGTCGATAACGCCCCTTCCGGCGTACAAAGCGCGGTGATACCGGTAGAATTCCTCGGGTTTCATGCTCCTAGAAACCGCGATCTCCACCCGTCCAGCAAGGATCGAGGGTATTCCGAGCACCGGAAACGGCACCAGAACAAGCCGCAGCTTCTTGTCCGCCTTCAGAAGCGCATCGACATCCGCCGACGCGCGACGGCAATAGGGGCAGTTCAGGTCGTAGAACTCGACCAGCGTCACATCGCCGTCCGGATTGGCGGCGACCACCGCACCCGGAAGCTTCTCGGCCGCTGCGACGCTGCCCGGTGCGATCGTGTGATTGGCGACCGGGCTGCCATCTTCGCCGACGATCGGCCTTTCCGCTTTCAGGCCCTGGGCATGGGCAGACGCGGACAGTGCAACGATGAGCGACAGGACGAGTAGACAGCGAGGCATGAGATTCCAATCATGTGAGATCACATGCGACATTGCGCATGTGGCGCCCAAAGCTAAATCAAGTTTGCGTTATGCGGCGACTGGCAGCCCTGCGCGCCAAGTGCGGGCGCGGCTCGGCGCTATTGCGCCAGGATATCGGCGGACGCCGTCTCCAGGTCGAACGCCGCCGCGAACAACGCGCGGGTATAGTCCGATTTCGGATTGGCGAAGAGTTCCTTGGCCGGGCCTTCTTCCATGATCTTGCCGTTACGCATCACGATCAGGCGGCTTGCGAGCGCGGCCACGACCTTGAGGTCATGCGAGATGAACAGATAGGTGAGACCGAGCCGCTTCTGCAGACTGCGCAGGAGGTCGCAGATCTGGCACTGGATCAGCATGTCGAGCGCCGATGTCGGCTCGTCCAGCACGATGAATTTCGGCCGCAGCACGATGGCGCGCGCGACCGCGATGCGCTGGCGCTGGCCGCCGGAGAATTCGTGCGGATATCGGAACCGCGTATCGGGGTCGAGGCCGACATCAGTGAGCGCGCTCACCACCTTGGCCTGACGCTCCTGCGCCGACAAGTCCGGGTAATGAACCCGCAGGCCTTCCTCGATGATATCGGCGACCGACATCCGTGGGCTGAGCGAACCGTAAGGATCCTGGAACACGACCTGCATCGCGTGACGATAGGGCAGCATCTCCTTGAAGGTGAGATCCTGAACCTCCTTGCCCATGAAAACGATCGGCCCTTCCGACGAAATCAGCCGCAGGATCGCAAGCCCGAGCGTGGTCTTGCCCGAACCGGATTCGCCGACAATGCCCAGCGTTTCCCCCTTGCGCACCTCGATCGAGATTCCGTCGACGGCCTTGATGTGCCCGATGGTCGACCGCAGGATGCCGCGCTTGATCGGAAACCAGACCTTGAGATCGTCGGTCTTGACCATGACCGGCTCGGTCGGCTGCAGCGGTGCGGGGTCGCGGGCCGGCTCGGCCGTAAGCAGCGCGCACGTATAGGGATGCTCCGGCTTCTTGAAGACCTGTTCGACCGGGCCCTGCTCCACGATCTTGCCCTGGTTCATGACGCAGACCCGGTCGGCGATCTTGCGCACGATGCCGAGGTCGTGCGTGATGAACAATATCGCCATGCCAAGACGGGCCTGCAGATCCTTGAGCAACCGCAGGATTTGCGCCTGCACGGTCACGTCGAGCGCGGTGGTCGGCTCGTCTGCAATCAGCAATTCCGGTTCGTTGGCAAGCGCCATCGCGATCATCACGCGCTGGCGCTGTCCGCCCGACAATTGGTGCGGATAGCTTTTCAACCGACCGGTCGGGTCGGGGATGCCGACCTGGGTGAGCAGGTCGACGATTCGGTTCTTCGCCGCGTCGCCGCGCAAGCCGACATGAAGCTCGAGTATTTCGCGGATCTGGCGCTCGATGGTGTGGAGCGGATTGAGCGATGTCATCGGCTCCTGGAAAATGATGGTGATGTCGTTGCCGCGGATCGAGCGCATGCGGCTCTCCGGCATCGCCAGCAATTCCTTGCCCTTGAAGTGGATCGTTCCGCTCGGGTGGCTCGCAGCCGGGTAGGGCAACAGCTTCATCACCGACATCGCGGTGACGGATTTGCCGGAGCCGGATTCGCCCACCAGCGCGACGGTCTCTCGCGGCTTGATGTCGAACGAAATCCGGTCGACCGCGAGCGTGGTGCGGCCGGCCTGGGTGAAGGCGATGGACAGGTCCTTCACACTGAGAAGCGGGGGCACGCTCATGAAAAGATCTTTCGCGGATCGAAGGCGTCGCGCACCGCCTCGCCGATGAACACCAGCAGCGACAGCATGATGGCGATGGTGAAGAAGCCGGACAGGCCGAGCCACGGCGCCTGGATATTGGCCTTGCCCTGCGACAGCAATTCGCCGAGCGAGGGCGAGCCGGGCGGCAGGCCGAGCCCAAGGAAGTCGAGCGATGTCAGGGTCCCGACCGATGCCGACAGCAGGAAGGGCAGCATGGTCAGCGTCGCGACCATCGCATTCGGCAGCAGGTGGCGGAACATGATCTTGAAGTTCGAAACCCCGAGCGCGCGCGCGGCCATGACATATTCGAAGTTCCGGCCGCGCAGGAATTCGGCGCGGACCAGCCCGACCAGCGAGACCCACGAAAACAGCAGCAGGATTCCGAGCAGGACGAAGAAGCTGGGCGTCAGCACCGAGGAAATGATCATCAGCAGGAACAGCGTCGGCACCGAGGTCCAGATCTCCAGTCCGCGCTGGAAGAACAGGTCCACCTTGCCGCCGAAATATCCTTGCACCGCGCCGGCGATGACACCGATGACAGATGAAATGCTGGTCAGGATCAGCCCGAACAGAACCGATATCCGGAAGCCGTAAATGATCCGCGCCAACACGTCGCGGCCCTGATCGTCGGTGCCGAGCCAATTATATTCAAGGTCGCGACAGCTCGACAGATTTTTGCGCTGCACTACCGGCTTGCATTGCTCTTCCGTCAGCAGCCAGGTCGGCTTCGACGGCGCCGGCGTCGGCAGATCGAGGTTGTGCGTGGAGTACGAATAGCGGATCGGCGGCCACCACATCGTGCCGCCGGCTTCAGCGATCTTTTTCTGCAGATACGGGTCGCGATAATCGGCCGCGGTCTCGAATTCACCGCCGAACCTGGTCTCGGGATAAGTGAACAAGGACGGAAAATAGAGTCCGCCCTGGTATTGAATCAGGAAAGGCTTGTCGTTCGCGATCACCTCCGCAAACAGCGAGGTGACGAACAGGAACAGGAATATCCAGAGCGAATAAAAGCCGCGCCGGTTACGCTTGAAGTTGGCCCATCGCCGCTGATTGATCGGGGACAGACGGAGCGGCCGGCGCTCCGGCGGCAAGACGAGACCGGACGGCCCGATCGTCTCGGTCTCCGGCATGGTGGTGGGCACACGCGCATCCATATCAGACCTCGCGCGCCTCGAAGTCGATGCGTGGATCGACCAGCGTATAGACCACGTCCGAAATCAGGCTGACGAACAGGCCGACCAGCGCGAAGATATAAAGCGTCGCGAAGGTGACGGCGTAGTCGCGGTTCATGATGCTCTCGAAGCCGAGCAGGCCGAGCCCGTCGAGCGAGAAGATGGTCTCGATCAGCAGCGCCTCGGCGAAGAACGCGGCGATGAAGGTCGAGGGGAAGCCCGCGATGATGATCAGCATCGCGTTCCGGAATACGTGGCCATACAGCACGCGGGCATTCTTGCAGCCCTTGGCGCGTGCGGTCAGCACATATTGCTTGCGGATCTCGTCAAGGAACGAATTCTTCGTCAGCAACGTCATGGTGGTGAATGCGCTGAGAGACATCGCGATCAGCGGCAGCGTCAGGTGCCAGAAATAATCCAGGATCTTGCTGTACCAGGGCAGTTGCGACCAGTTGTCGGAGGTCAGGCCCCGGAGCGGAAACCAGTCGAAGAACGAGCCGCCGGCGAACAGGATGATCAGCAAAATCGCGAACAGGAAGCCCGGAATCGCATAGGCGATGATGATGATTCCCGAGGTCCAGGAATCGAAGCGGGTCCCGTCCTTCACCGCCTTGCGGATGCCGAGCGGAATCGACACCGCGTACGCGATCAGCATCATCCACAAGCCGAGCGAGATCGAGACCGGCAGCTTTTCCTTGATCAGCTCGATGACAGTCACGTCGCGGAAATAGCTCTTGCCGAAATCGAATCGGATGTAGTTCCACAGCATGATGAAGAAGCGTTCGTAAGCCGGCTTGTCGAAGCCGAATTGCTTCTCGAGCTGCTTGATGAATTCCGGGTCGAGACCCTGGGCGCCGCGATATTTCGACGAGCCACCGTCGATGCCGGCAGCGCCTTCCATGCCCCGGCCGGCGAAATCGCCGCTTTGCGAGCCGGAAATCCGGGACGTCGCGCCTGTGTCCGAGCCGGACAATTGCGCGATCACCCGCTCGACCGGGCCGCCGGGGGCGAACTGGATCACCACGAACGACACCAGCATGATCCCGAACAGGGTCGGAATCATCAACAGCAGGCGTCGAAGAATGTAGGCACTCATGTCGTTCGGCCCATCATGGCTGCTTTTGTCGTCCAGCGGGTATCGGGCACTGCTACAATGCTAGCCCCGCCGCTCCAGTTGCGCCGCTTTGGCCGGATCGTACCACCATGTTTCCGGAATGCCGCGGGCATATTTCGGCTTGCCCTGGGCGGGCCGGTCGAACATGTCCCAATAGGCGATCCAGTGCGTGCCCTTATACCAATGCGGGACCCAGTAGCGGCCGGACCGGATCACCCGGTCGAGGGCGCGGCAGGCGGTGACGAGTTCCGGCCGGGTAGGGGCCGCGACAATGGTGTCGACCAGCGAATCGATCACCGGGTCGGAAATGCCCGCCAGGTTCTGCGAGCCCTTGATCGCGGCAGACCGTGACGAAAAATAGGAGCGCAGCGATTCGCCGGGGACGGTCGAGAAGCTGAAGCGCTGGATCACCACGTCGAAATCGAATTCGTTGGTGCGCGCCTTGAGCTGGACCGGATCGACCATCCGCACATTGGCGTCGATCCCGAGCACGGCGAGATTCTTGATATAGGGCATGTGATGCGCCTGGAAGCTTGGCTCTTCCAGCAGAAATTCGACGGTCATCGGCTCCCCCGACGGCGTCATCCGCTTGCCGTTCTTGATCGGATAGCCGGCCTCGTTCAACAGCCGCGTCGCCTGCCGCAGCAGATTACGGTCGTTGCCCGAGCCGTCGGTCACCGGCGGCACGAACGGCTCGCCGAACACCTCGTCCGGGACCTTGCCGCGGAACGCTTCCAGCAGCTTCAGTTCGTCGGCGTCCGGCTTGCCGACGGCCATCAGATCGGAGTTCTGGAACACCGAGTGGGTCCGGTCGTAGGAGCCGTACATGATGGAGCGGTTGGTCCACTCGAAATCGAAGGCGTAGATCATTGCCTCGCGCAATTTCGGATTCTGGAATTTCGCGCGGCGTGTATTGAGGAACCAGCCCTGCGCACCGGATGGAGTCTCGTCCTTGAGGACGTCGCGCTTCACGCGACCATCGCGCATGGCCGGGAAATCGTAGCGGGTCGCCCAGATACGGGAGGTGAATTCCTCGCGGAACGTGTAGCTCCTGCCGGTGAAGCCCTCGAAGGCGACGTCGCGATCGCGGAAGAATTCGTAGCGGATCACATCGAAATTATGCAGGCCGCGCTGAACCGGAAGCTTTGAGCCCCACCAGTCCTTCACCCGGTCATATTCGATATAGCGTCCGGCCTCGAAGCGGCCGACCTTGTAAGGCCCGCTGCCGAGCGGGACATCGAGGCTGGATTCCTCGAACGGCCGCTTACTGTAATAGGCGCGTGAAAAGATCGGCAAGCCGGCGACGAATAGCGGCACGTCGCGGCCACGCTTCTCCTTGAAACGCACGACGAGAGTGCGGTCGTCGGTGGCTTCGGCGCCATCGAAATCCCGCAGCAGCGCCTGGATGATGGGGTGGCCCTTGTCCTTCAAAACGGTGAGCGAGAACACCGCATCATGCGCATCGAGCGGTGTACCGTCGTGAAAGGTGAGGCCCGGCCGCAGCGTGAAGCGATAGACCAGGCCGTCGTCGGAGATCTGGACCGACCGCGCGGCGAGGCCGTACATCGAATCCGGCTCGTCGGCTGCGCCGGTCATCAGGCTGGTGAAGGTGCGCTCCATGCCAAGCGCGGCATCGCCGCGCAGGATGTAGCTGTTGAGCGAGTTGAAGGTGAGGAAATTCTGATTGAATTGCCGGCTCGCGCCGATCATCGAGAACGCGCCACCCTTCGGCGCGTCCGGATTGACGTAATCGAAATGCGGGAAATCGGCGGGATATTTGAGATCGCCGAATGCCGAGATGCCGTGCCGCTCGCGCGTCTCCGCAAATCCCGTCCGCTGCAATGCCAGTGCGCCGGCGCCGGCCGCAGCGATCGTCAGAACCTTGCGGCGCGTCAGCCTCACGAACGGGACCCTACCTTGGCGGCCTTCTCCGCGTCCCACCACCACACCGTCGGAAATGCCGCGAGGCCGTATTTCGGCAACGGATCGGGCTTGCCGAAGCGGTCCCAGCGCGCGGTGCGGACCTTGCCGTAGGTCCATTGCGGCACCACGAAATGGTGCGCCAGCAGCACGCGGTCGAGCGCCTTGGTGGCCGCGACCAGTTCGGTACGGTTCTTGGCGAAGATGACGCGGTCGATCAGTGCATCGATCCCGTCGTCGCGGATGCCGGCGAAGTTACGGGTGCCGGGCTGGTCGGCGGCTTTCGAGCCCCAGAAGCCGCGCTGCTCGTTGCCGGGCGACAGCGACTGGCCCCAGGAGGCCAGGATGATATCGAAGTCCCAGTTGCGCTGGCGGTTTTCGTATTGCGTGGCGTCGACGACGCGGATCGACACCTCGACGCCGACGCGCTCGAGCAGCGGCTTCCAGAAGCTGACGATGCGTTCGAAGGTCGGCTGCGACAGCAGCACCTCGACCGACATCTTCTCGCCGGTCTTCACGTTCGTCAGCTTCTGGTCCTTGATCTCCCAGCCGGCCTCGCGGAATAGCCGCAACGCCTCGCGCATGTTGTTGCGCACCGCGCCCGCATCGCCGCCCTTTGGATTGGTGAAGGCGGTGGTGAAGACGTCCGCCGGCACCTTGTCCTTCACGCTCTGCAGGATTTCCAGCTCCAGTCCTTCCGGCAGGCCGCTGGAGGCGAGTTCGGTGCCTTCGAAGAAGCTGTTGATGCGCCGGTATTGCCCGAAGAAAATCTGCTTGTTCATCTCCTCGAAATCGAACGCGTAGTTGAACGCGCGCCGCACCTTCGGATCCTTGAACTTGTCGCGCCGCGTGTTGAACGCGAACGCCTGCATGATGCCGAAATTGCGGATCTCGAATTCTTCCAGGATGACGCGCTTCTCGCGCACCGCCGGGAAGTCGTAGGCGGTCGCCCAGTCCTTGGCGCTGTTCTCGTAACGCCAGTCAAGATTGTCCGACTTGAAGGCTTCGAGCGCGACCGTGGAATCGCGGAAATATTCGTAGCGCAGCTCGTCGAAATTGTTGGTGCCGACATTGACGTTGATGTCCTTGCCCCAATAGTCGGCGACGCGCTCGTAGGTGATGCTGCGGCCGGCGACGAAGGACTTCACTCGATAGGCGCCGGAGCCGAGCGGCGGCTCCATCATCGTCAGCGAGACGTCGCGCGGGCGGTCCTGCGCGTCTTTGCCCTCCCACCAGTGTTTCGGCAGCACGCTGAGCTGGCCGACGATCTGCGGCAATTCGCGATTGCCCGCCTGATCGAAGGTGAAGGTGATGTCGCGCTCGCCGGACTTCTCGGCCTTGGTGACATGCCGGTAATAGGCCGCCGATTGCGGATCGTATTTCTTGAACGCTTCGAACGAGAAGATCACGTCTTCCACCGTGATGGGCTTGCCGTCATGCCACCTGGCTTCGGCGCGCAGCCGGTAGGTGCAGCTCGAGAAATCGTCGGGATGGCTGACCGATTCCGCGAGCAGGCCGTATTCGGTCGACACCTCGTCGAGCGCGGAGGTCATCAGCGTGTCGTAGATGCTGCCGATGCCCGCCGCCATCGCGCCCTTCACGCGTCCAACCACCATGTTGAAATTATCGAAGGTGCCGATCGCCACCTGGCGCACCAGGCCGCCGCGCGGGGCCTTCGGGTTGACGTAGTCGAAATGCTTGAAGCCGGCCGGGTATTTCAACTCACCGAACAGCGATAATCCGTGCCGCCAGGTTTGCGCCGGCACCGAGGTCTGCGCCTGCGCTTTTACCGGCCCGAGGCCTTGAACGGAGGACATTGCGGGGGCGGTCAGCGCGAGCGCGCCAGCTTTCATCAGGGTACGGCGGGACAGGCTCACGGTCTTGCTCCGGTCACTATCGGGATGATCGCAACTTGCCCTTTTATCTATGACAGTTTTGCGGACAACCCCAGCCACGGCGTCTTAAAATGCGGTAATTTACCGCCTTCACCGCCTCAGGCTTAACGGTAGCGCGCGCCCCCCAAAACGCAAACGGCCGGGCAGGGCCCGACCGTTGGAAAGAAACACGTTTCTGCGACTTCAGGTCTTGGCGCCAGTATTGGACGCCGGTCTCGGACCTCAGTTCTTGGCCGGCGCGGGTGCGGCTGGAGCCGCCTCGGCGGCCTTCGGCAGCGGAACCGGGTTGTCGGACAGTGTATGCAGATAGTTGATCAGGTCGGCCCGCTGCCCACCCCGGGCGAGGCCGGCATAACTCATGCTGGTCCCGGGGACGTAGGCCTTGGGGCTTGCAATGAAGGCGTCGAGGTTTTCGTAGGTCCAGGCGCCGCCTTTTTCTTTCAGGGCCGCCGAATAGTTGAAGCCGGCGACGGCCGCCTTGGCGCGATCGACGATGCCGTAAAGGTTCGGGCCGACGCGGTTCGCGCCGCCCTTTTCAAAGGTATGGCAGGCCGCGCATTGCTTGGCAGCGGCCTGGCCCTTGGCCGGATCGGAGCTCGCAAGCCGCACCGCGATCGGTTCGGCCGGTTCCGGCTTGGCGGTCTCGGTGCCTCCCGCCGGCTGATCCGGCACGGCGATCGCGTAACCGGGCTTTTCCAGCTTTCCGGGCGTAAAAATCGCCCCGGCGGCGATATTCAGCGTCAGGATGCCGAGGCAGGTCGCCAGAACGGCGCCCATGATTTTGTTGAGTTCGAAGGAGTCCATCGGCGTTCCGCAGCAGGCCGTGATCAAGGGGTCGCGCGCGGGGAACAAGACCCCGCGGCGGGGCACCATTAGCCGGTTTGCGGCGGATGTTGCAACCCGTATAAGCGGCCATTCCCTGCGACATTGGTACATTGGGGACCGCCCGGAAACATGGCCTAGATCAATGCAGAAGCGCGATATTCTGATCCTGATCCCGGCCCGCCTGGCGGCGACACGGTTGCCCGGCAAGCCGCTGGCCGACATCGCCGGCAAGCCGATGATCGAGCACGTGATCCGGCGCGCCGAGGCGGCGCAGCTCGGCGAGGTGATCGTGGCGACCGATTCCGAGCCGATCCAGGCCGCGGTCGAGAAGGCCGGCGCCCGGGCGCTAATGACCAGCGCCGACCATGCCTCCGGCTCCGACCGCATTTTCGAGGCGCTGCAGATCGCCGATCCGGACGGCCGGGTCCGGATCGTGGTCAATGTCCAGGGTGATCTGCCTATGCTCGCACCAGACGATCTGCGTTCGGCGGTCGCTTTGCTGGACGATCCTGCGGTCGATATCGGCACGCTTGCCGCCGAGATCGTCAGGGACGAGGAGCGCACCAATCCCAACGTGGTGAAAGTCGTCGGCTCGCCGGTGGCGCCGCAGCGGTTGCGCGCGCTGTATTTTACCCGCGCCACGGCACCCTATGGAGAGGGGCCGCTGTACCATCACATCGGGCTCTACGCGTACCGGCGTGCCGCGCTGGAGCGCTTCGTGGCGCTGCCCCAATCGGCGCTCGAACGGCGCGAGAAGCTCGAGCAGTTGCGCGCACTGGAAGCCGGCATGCGGATCGACGCAGCGATCGTGTCCTCGGTGCCGCTTGGCGTCGACACGCCCGAGGACCTCGAAACCGCGCGCCGGCTGCTGGCACGCGATCAGTGAAAGTGGGTACCGGTTTTACGTCCGATCGCGTGCCCGCCCAGATGCAATTGACTCCCCACTTTTGTTAAGCGTAACCAACCCCATGACCAAAAAGCGTATCTCCTTTCAGGGCGAACCCGGCGCCAACTCGCATCTGGCGTGCCGCGAGGCCTATCCCGATTACGAACCGTTGCCGTGCCCGACCTTCGAGGACGCATTCGCCGCCGTGACCAGCGGCGAGGCCATGCTGGGCATGATCCCGGTCGAGAATTCGGTCGCGGGCCGCGTCGCCGACATCCATCACCTGATGCCGCGCTCGAACCTGCACATCGTCGCCGAGTGGTTCCTGCCGGTGAAGCATCAGCTGGTCGCGCCGAAGGGTGCGACGCTGGAGGGCATCAAGACGGTCGAAAGCCATGTCCACGCGCTCGGCCAGTGCCGCAACATCATCCGCAAGCTGAAGATCAAGCCGATCGTCGCCGCAGACACCGCAGGCTCCGCGCGTGAAGTGTCCGAGCGCGGCGACAAGAGCTGCGCCGCGATCTCCTCGCGTCTCGCGGCCGAGATCTACGGGCTCGATATTCTCGCGGAGGACGTCGAGGACGAGGCCCACAACACCACGCGCTTCATCGTGCTGGCGCGCGAACCGCAATGGGCGGAAGGCGGCAACGGCCCGGTGGTGACGACCTTCATCTTCCGGGTGCGCAACATTCCGGCCGCGCTCTACAAGGCGATGGGCGGCTTCGCCACCAACGGCGTCAACATGACCAAGCTCGAAAGCTATATGATCGAGGGCAATTTCTTCGCCACCATGTTCTACGCCGACATCGAGGGCCACCCCGACGATCACAATGTGTCGCTGGCGCTGAAGGAGCTGGAGTATTTCTCCAAGGAAACGAAGATCCTCGGTGTGTATCCGGCGCATCCCTATCGCGCGACGTTCCGCGAGCAGGCGGAGTAGGTCGCTGCGGCCTTACCTCCCCCTGAAAGGGGGAAGTCGGCGGACGAAGCTCGCCGGGTGGTGGTCAATCGATACGGGGTTTCCGTTAAACCCCTCGCCAACCCTCCCCCTTTCAGGGTGAGGGAGCGCGTTGTGCCCACGGCACGAGCTCGCTGATCAAATCGTCTGATTATACTCGCCGACTTCCGGATGGGTGCGCAGCACGCCGTCGACTGCCGCGAACATCTCGCGCATGCGCGCTTCCGACGCCGGGCTTTCAACCACCACCACCAGCTCCGGCTTGTTCGATGACGCGCGCACCAAGCCCCAGGTGCCGTCCTCGACTGTAACGCGCACGCCGTTGACGGTGACGAGATCGCGGATCGGCTGGCCCGCAACCTTGTCACCCTTCTTCTGCGCCGCCTCGAAATGCTTCACCACCGCATCGACGATGCCGTATTTCTTTTCGTCGTCGCAATGCGGCGACATGGTCGGCGACGACCATGTCTTGGGCAGCGCGTTTTTCAGATCGCTCATGCTCTTGTCCGGGTTGCGATCGAGCATGTCGCAGATCGCGATGGCGGACACGAAGCCGTCGTCATAGCCGCGGCCGAACGGCTTGTTGAAGAAGAAGTGGCCGGACTTCTCGAAACCGACCAGCGCGCCGGACTCGTTCACGCGGCGCTTCATGTAGGAATGGCCGGTCTTCCAGTAATCCGCTTTCGCTTTGTTCGCGATCAGCACCGGGTCGGTGGCGAACAGACCCGTGGACTTGACGTCGACGACGAAAGTCGAGCCGGGATGCAGCGCCGACATGTCGCGCGCGAGCATGACGCCGATCTTGTCGGCGAAAATCTCGTCGCCCTCGTTATCGACCACGCCGCAGCGATCGCCGTCGCCGTCGAAGCCAAACGCCACATCGGCGCCGGAATTGATCACCGCATCGCGCATCGCATGCAGCATCTTCATGTCTTCGGGATTCGGATTGTATTTCGGGAAGGTGTGGTCGAGTTCGCAATCGAGCGGGATCACCTCGCAGCCGATCTTTTCCAGGATCTCCTGCGCGAAGGCGCCGGCGGTGCCGTTGCCGCAGGCCGCGACCACGCGCAGCTTGCGCTTGATCTTCGGGCGGTTGGTGAGGTCGGCGATGTAGCGGGCCGGGAAATTGTCGATGAACTGGTACGAGCCGCCCTCGCGGGTCTTGAACGCGGCGTTCAGCACGATCTCCTTCAGCCGGCCCATCTCGTCGGGACCGAAGGTCATCGGGCGGTTGGCGCCCATCTTCACCCCGGTCCAGCCATTGTCGTTATGCGAGGCCGTCACCATCGCGACGCAGGGCACGTCGAGATCGAATTGCGCGAAATAGGCCATCGGCGACAGCGCGAGGCCGATATCGCGCACCCGCATGCCGGCCGCCATCATGCCGGAGGTCAGCGCCATCTTCACCGAGGCGGAATAGCCGCGGAAGTCGTGGCCCGTGACGATGTCGGGCTTCACGCCCATCTCGTGCACCAGCGTGCCGATGCCCATGCCGAGCCACTGCATGCCCATCAGGTTGATTTCCTTGCCGAGCAGCCAGCGCGCGTCGTATTCGCGGAAGCCGGTGGGCTTCACCATCGGCTGCGATTCATAGGCATAGGTATTGGGCGCAAGCTGCGGCGCGGGCTTCGGAAACATGATTGTCCTCGGAAGGGCGGTCAAAACTGGCGGGAGCAATAGCCTAAACGCGGAAGGTGGGGAAATGGTTGCGCATTATGGTCATTGCAGGGCGCCGGGGAGGCCGAGGCTCAGTTCTCCAGCACCAGCTTGTTGTTGGCGTATTCGAAGCGCTTGAGCCGCGTCAGATAGGACAGTCCGAGCAGATTCTCGGCGAGCCCGCCGCCCGGCACGACCAGCGCCCGCACATCGCGCACCACAAGTCCGCCGATATCGACCGAATTCAGTGTCACCGGCGCGGCGCGCACCATGCCATTCGCGGTCTGAACAGAAGCTGTGAAAGCGGTGCGCGACGGCCGGATGCCGAGCCGGTCGGCCTCACGCTCGGTCAGGGCGATGACCGATGCGCCGGTATCGACCATGAACGACACCTGCCGGCCATCGATCCGGCCATGCGCTTTGAAGTGACCGCGGTGATCGCGGCCGATGCTGACGATGCGCGCGCTGTTGCTCGCGGGTGGCGCAAGCGAAGCGGCCGCGTCCGGCTGTTTCGATGCTGCCGTGGTGCCGCGGTCCAGCAACCCGCCGAACACGGCGGCCGCTCCGAGCGCGAGGCATGCAAAGACAATGAATGAACGCATCGGCTTAAGTCCGCTGCAGCTCCTGGGTCCGCTGCGACAAGAGCAGATGTCGGGAAACGGCGCGCTAACGGCGGCTGGTTGCGGGTGGTATTGCGGGCGTCATGACGACCCGGTGCTGAATCGGGTCGTTAAAATGTTACCGACCGGTGGCTTACGTCCCCGCGCGCTTGGTTCGCCGCGTCGGCAAGGCATTCGCCGGATCGTCCGGCCAGGGATGACGCGGATAGCGGCCGCGCATCTCGGCTTTCACCGCGGCATAGCTGCCGGCCCAGAAGCCCGGCAGGTCCTTCGTCACCTGGACCGGTCGCTGCGCGGGCGACAGCAGTTCGATTACCAGCGGCACACGGCCGCCCGCGATCGATGGGTGGCGGCTAAGGCCAAACAACTCCTGCACCCGGATCGCAATCGTCGGTCCGGCTTCGGCCTCGTAATCGATCGGAACGTTGGTGCCGGTCGGCGCCTCGAAATGCGTCGGCGCCTCAGTGTCGAGCCGCCGCCGCATAGCCCACGGCAACAATTCCATGATCGCGTTCGAGAGATCGTCCGCGCCGATATCCTTCAGCGCGGTCTTGTCCACGAGGAGAGGCACGAGCCAGTCCTGCGCGGTCGCGGTGAGCGCTGCTTCGGAAAGGTCCGGCCATTCGTTGCCTTCGGATGCGCGCAGGAACATGACGCGGTCGCGCCATTGCTTGAGATGCTTGCTGAAGGGCAGGCGGTCGATTCCGGCGCTGGCGATGGCATTCGCGAGAAGCGCGGCATTTTCAGGCGAGGGGATAACCGGGGCGATCTGTTCGGCTAGCGCGATGGCGCCGAGCTTCTTCGCCCTGCGTCCGCGCAGGCTGAGTGTCGCCGGATCGACGATGACCTCGTCGCGCTGTGCGATGCGATCGGCGAAGCGCGTTTCGACCTCGGCCTGCGTGATGGGAGCAGCGAGCAGAATGCGCGCCTGCTGCGCGGTGCCGGACAGGTCTGCCGCCACGATGAACGGCTCGCGCGCCAGCGACAGCGCGGGATCGAGCATGGCGCCGCGTCCGTTGGCCAGAAGGAAGGCGCCCTGTCCGCCGCCGCGATTTTTTGCGATGCGATCCGGATAGGCGAGCGCGAGCAGAGCGCCGACGCTCGCGTCGTCATTACGGGACAAGACTCTCTCTGCTTCACCTCCCCCTGAAAGGGGGAGGTCGGACCGCGAAGCGGTCCGGGTGGGGGTCTCGTCCGATGACCCCTCCCCAGACGACCTGCGGTCGTCCGACCCTCCCCTTTCAGGGGAGGGTGACGAAAGCGCCGCCCATCGCTTCGCCATGCCCCGCGCCTCATCCGCGCGCCGCGAGCGGTCGCGCCGGAACTGATCGAGGCGGTGCGTGAGATCGGCATCGTTGCCGCCGAGTCCGCGCTCACCGACGAGGACCGCGATCTGCGCTGCGGTTTCGCCCGCGCCCTCGCGCGCGGCATCGACCACCATGCGCGCCAGCCGCGGCGGCAGCGGCAACGCGCGCAACTGCTTGCCATCACCGGTGATGCGGCCGTCGTCGCCGAGTGCGCCGAGTTCGGTCAGCAGCTTGCGCGCTTCCGTGTAGGCGGCCTGCGGCGGCGGATCGAGGAAGGTGAGTGTCGCGGGATCGCTAACGCCCCATTGCGCGAGATCGAGCGCAAACGACGACAGATCGGCCGAGAGAATTTCCGGCCGCGCATAAGCCTCGAGCGAGGCCGTCTCCTGTTCGCTCCAGAGCCGGTAGCAGACACCCGGTTCGGTGCGGCCGGCGCGGCCGCGGCGCTGATCGGCGGCGGCACGCGACACCCGCACGGTCTCCAGCCGCGTCAGACCGGTGCCCGGCTCGTAGCGCGGCACGCGGGCGAGCCCGGAATCGATGACGATGCGCACGCCTTCGATGGTGAGCGAGGTCTCGGCGATGGAGGTCGCGAGCACAACCTTGCGGCGGCCGGCCGGCGAGGGCGCAATGGCGCGATCCTGCACCTGCGCGTCCAGCGCACCATAGAGCGCGACGATGTCCACTGCCGGATCGCTGACGCGCTCCTTCAGCAGCGTTTCGGTGCGTCGGATTTCCGCCTGTCCCGGCAGGAAAACAAGAACCGAGCCGGGATCGGCGCGCAGGGCGCGCGTCACGGCGTCGGCCACCTGCGGCTCGATATGTGTGCGGGCGTCGCGCGGCAAATAGCGCGTCTCGACCGGAAAGGCGCGGCCCAGACTTTCGATCTGCGGCGCCTCACCAAGCTTGCTGGCGACCCGCGCGCCGTCGATGGTGGCCGACATCACCAGCAGCTTCAGGTCTTCGCGCAGACCCTGCTGGGCATCGCGGGCGAAGGCCAGGCCGAGATCGGCGTCGAGCGAGCGTTCGTGGAATTCGTCGAACAGCACGGCAGCGATGCCGCTCAGCTCCGGATCGTCGAGGATCATGCGCGTGAAGATGCCCTCGGTAACGACTTCGATCCGGGTGCGCTTCGAGACTTTCGAGCCGAAGCGAACGCGTAGGCCAACGGTGTCGCCGACCTTTTCGCCGAGCGTCTTTGCCATCCGTTCGGCGGCGGCGCGGGCGGCCAGCCGGCGCGGTTCCAGCACAATGATTTTTTTGTCCGCCGCCCAGGGCTCGTCCATCAGCACCAGCGGAACCCGGGTGGTCTTGCCGGCGCCGGGCGGCGCCACCAGGACGGCGGCCTCGCGCGCCCGCAGCGCGGTGGTCAGCGCCGGCAGCGCGTCGTCTATCGGGAGGGGGGAATCGAAGCGTTGCATCACGTCATCCTACGCCGTTCCCCTGCCGCGAATGCATGACGGGAACAAGCGGGATATCCACCGCCTCCGTTGCCATCGCGCGCCGAACGGCCCACATTCCGCGCCATGCCAGCATCGAAATCCGCCAAGCCGGCCGCGAAAGCCGCCGCCGCTCCCGCCTCGACAAAGACCGCACCGGTGACCGCCGGCGCGTTGAAAAAAGGCGACCACGTCTTCCTGGTCGACGGCTCGGGATACATCTTCCGCGCCTATCACGCGCTGCCGCCGCTCAACCGCAAGTCGGACGGGCTGCAGGTCAATGCCGTGCTCGGCTTCTGCAACATGCTGTGGAAGCTCCTGCGCGACATGAAGCCTGAGGAGCGGCCGACGCATCTGGCCGTCGTCTTCGACAAGTCCGAGAAGACCTTCCGCACCGATTTCTATCCCGACTACAAGGCGCACCGGCCGGACGCGCCTTCGGATCTCATTCCGCAATTTCCGCTGATCCGCGAAGCCGTGCACGCCTTCGACATTCCGTGTCTCGAACAGGCGGGCTACGAGGCCGACGATCTGATTGCGACCTATGCGCGGCTCGCCTGCGAGGCCGGGGCCAGCGCAACCATCGTGTCGTCCGACAAGGATTTGATGCAGCTCGTGACCGACTGCGTCGTCATGTACGACACCATGAAGGACAAGAGGATCGGTGTCGCCGAGGTGATCGAGAAATTCGGCGTGCCGCCGGAAAAGGTCATCGAGGTGCAGTCGCTGATCGGCGATTCTACCGACAACGTGCCGGGCGTGCCGGGCATCGGCGTGAAGACCGCGGCGCAGCTGATCGGCGAATATGGCGATCTTGAAACGCTGCTGTCGCGGGCTGGCGAGATCAAGCAGGAGAAGCGGCGCCAAACGTTGATCGATAATGCCGAGCAGGCCCGCATCTCGAAGCGGCTGGTCACGCTGGACCAGAATGTCGATCTCGCCGTTCCGGTCGAAGACCTTGCGGTGCATGAGCCGGATTATCGCAAGCTGGTCTCGTTCCTGAAAGCGATGGAGTTCACCACGCTGACGCGGCGCGTTGCGGAACTGGCCGACATCGATGTCAGCCAGATCGAGGCGGATACGAAATTGAGCGCCGGCGCGCCTCCGCTTCCTCCGGTGCGGCCGGAGGATGGCGCGCCTCTCTCTTCACCTCCCCCCTTGCGGGGGAGGTCGACCGCCGAAGGCGGTCGGGAGGGGGGGCAACCTCAGACCGATCTTTTTGGCTCACCCCCCTCCCCAACCCTCCCCCGCAAGGGGGGAGGGGGCGCAGCGGAGCAAGCCGTCCTTACTCCAATTTCGCTGGCCGAAGCGCGCCTCGCCAGACTGAAGGCGCTGCCGTTCGACCGATCGAAATATGAAATCGTCCGCGATCTCGCACGACTGAAAGCCTGGATCGTGCGCGCCATCGATGCCGGGCAGATCGCGCTCGTGACGCAGACCTCCTCGCTCGATCCGATGCAGGCGACGCTGTGCGGCTTCTCGCTCGCGGTCACGCCGAACGAGGCCTGCTATGTGCCTCTCGCACATCGCAGCACCGGCGAGGGCGAGGGCCTGTTCGATGCCGGGCTTGCCCCGCACCAGATTGCCGAGCGGGATGCGCTGGACGCGATCAAGCCGCTGCTCGAAGACACCGGTGTCCTCAAGATCGGTCACAATCTGAAATTCGCCTGGCAGATTTTCGCGCAGCGCGGCATCGACGTCGCGCCCTATGACGATGTCATGCTGATGTCCTATGTGGTCGATTCTGGCCGCGTGTCGCACGATGTCGCTTCGCTCTCGAAGCGCAATTTCGATCATGGCGTGATCGACTTCAACGAGATCACCAAGGCCGGAAAGACCCGCGTCACGTTCGATTGCATGCCGGTCGAGCGCGCCGCTGAATATTCTGCGGAAGATGCCGACGCGACATTGCGGCTGTGGCATGCGCTGAAGCCGCGGCTCGCCGCCGAGCACATGACCAATGTGTACCAGACGCTGGAGCGCCCGCTGATCGCGGTGCTGGGCCGCATGGAAGGTCGCGGCATTTCGATCGACCGGCAGACCCTGGCGCGGCTTTCCGGAGAATTCGCAACCGAGAGCGCGCGGCTCGAAGAGGAAGCGCAGAAGATCGCGGGGCAACCGTTCAATCTCGGCTCGCCGAAACAGATCGGCGACGTGCTGTTCGGATCCATGGGTTTGCCGGGCGGCAGCAAGACCAAGACCGGCGCCTGGTCGACATCGGCGCAGGTGCTGGAGGAATTGGCCGAACAGGGTCACGAACTGCCGCAGAAAATTCTCGACTGGCGGCAGGTGTCGAAGCTGCGCTCAACCTATACCGACGCGCTGCCGACCTATGTCGATCCGAAGACGCAGCGCGTGCACACCAATTACGCGCTGGCCGCGACCACGACCGGACGGTTGTCGTCGTCCGAGCCCAACCTGCAGAACATTCCGATCCGCACCGAGGCCGGGCGCAAGATCAGGAAAGCGTTCATCGCCAAGCCCGGCCACAAGCTGGTTTCCGCCGACTATTCGCAGATCGAATTGCGGCTGCTGGCGGAAGTCGCCAACGTGCCGGCGTTGCGGCAGGCGTTCAAGGACGGCACCGACATTCATGCGATGACGGCGTCGGAGATGTTCGGCGTGCCGGTGAAGGACATGCCGGGCGAGGTGCGGCGGCGCGCCAAGGCGATCAATTTCGGCATCATCTACGGCATCTCAGCATTCGGGCTGGCCAACCAGCTCGGCATCGAACGCAGCGAAGCGGGCGATTACATCAAGAAGTATTTCGAACGCTTCCCGGGCATACGCGACTACATGGACGAGACCCGCGACTATTGCCGCGAGCACGGCTATGTCGAAACGCTGTTCGGGCGCAAATGCCATTACCCGGACATCAAGGCGGCGAACCCGTCGCTGCGCGCGTTCAACGAGCGCGCCGCGATCAATGCGCGGCTGCAGGGCTCGGCGGCGGACATTATCCGGCGCGCGATGACGCGGATGGACGATGCGCTGCGCGACGCGGGTCTCTCGGCGCAAATGCTGCTGCAGGTGCATGATGAACTGGTGTTCGAGGTGCCGGATGCGGAAGTGGAGCGCACTCTCCCGGTGGTGAAGCGAGTGATGGAAGACGCGCCGATGCCGGCGGTGCAGCTTCATGTGCCGCTGCAGGTGGATGCGCGCGCTGCCGACAATTGGGACGAGGCGCATTGATCACGTTCGTTCCCACACCCACACGCTCATCTCCGTCATCCTGAGGTGCGAGCGTAGCGAGCCTCGAAGGATTAGCGGCCGATGTTGGCCGTCGCCCTTCAAGGCCATCGCTGCGCGATGGCACCTCAGGGTGACGGATCACAGATCACTCAACTCGAAAGGCAATTTGCCCACATGTGCTCCCTCGCTTCCTTCCCCATCACCAAGAAGTGGCCCGCCAAAAATCCGGATATCCTGCAGCTCTATTCGTTCCCGACGCCGAACGGGGTGAAGGTCTCGATCGCGCTGGAGGAGATGGGGCTGCCGTATGAAGCGCATGCAGTGAACATCACAAAGAACGAGAGCTGGACGCCGGAATTTCTCTCGCTCAATCCGAATGGAAAAATTCCCGCGATTCTCGATCCGGACGGGCCGGGCGGACAGCCGCTGGGCTTGTGGGAATCCGGCGCGATACTGCAATATCTCGCCGAGAAGACCGGCAAGCTGATCCCGGCCGATCCGGTGGCGCGCTGGCACACCATCCAGTGGGTGCATTTCCAGATGGGCGGGCTCGGTCCGATCTTCGGGCAGCTCGGTTTCTTCCATAAATTCGCGGGCAAGGATTACGAGGACAAGCGTCCGCGCGACCGCTACGTCAACGAGTCGAAGCGGCTGCTGGGCGTGGTCGAGACTCGCCTGAAGGATCGCGCCTGGATCATGGGCGATGACTTCACCATCGCCGATGTCGCGATGATCGGCTGGGTGCGCAACCTGATCGGCTTTTACGGCGCGCGCGAGATCGTGGAATTCGACACGCTGACGCAAGTGCCGCGCTGGCTCGAGACGGCGCTGGCGCGTCCAGCGGTGCAGCGCGGGCTTGAGATTCCGAAGCGGCCGGTGTGAGTGTGTTTTCTTACTTCACCTCTCCCCGTAAGAACGGGGAGAGGGAGCGCACCGTGCTCGCGGCTAGTGACTCACCTCACATCCACACGCATACCTCATCCAGCGGCTTCTTTTCGATCGCGGGCACCCTGCAATCCTCCGCGGGATAGCCGGCCACCAGCAGGATATAGGCTTTCTCGTTGTCGGGCCGGCCGCAGATCTCGTTGAGAAAGCCCATCGGCGATGGCGTATGCGTCAGGGTTGCGAGCCCGGCATTGTGGAGCGCGGCGATCAGGAAACCCGCGGCGATGCCGACCGATTCCGGCACGTAATAATGCTTCACCCTGCCACCGTCCGGCGCAGTGCCATAGCGCTGGCCAAAGATCGCGATCAGCCACGGCGCGTCTCAAGGAACGGCTTCTCCCAGTCGGTGCCGAGATGGCTGAGCGCCTTAAGCCATTCCTCGCCGGCGCGACCCTCATAGAACGACTTCTCCTCCTCCTCCGCCGCCACGCGGATACGCGACTTGATCGCCGCATCGGAGATGCAGACAAAGGTCCAAGGCTGCTGGTTGGCCCCGGACGGCGCGAGGGATGCGGTTCGCACCGCATTGGCGATGATCTGGCGTGGCACCGGCCGGTCGGAATAGTCGCGCACGGTCCGGCGCCTCGCCATCAGCGCCAGGAAATCCTGCGATCGCTGCAGCATCTCGTCCGGCGCCAGTTCCTCGAAGTGCAGCTTTTGATAGACAGGGTTGAGCATGGTCGATGGTCCCGATCGCGGCTGAATTCGATCAAGATCATTGGGGAAAATGCGCCGCGCGGCCAGCGTCAAATGGCAGGACCTGCGTGTTGATGCTAGGGAGGCATCCATGACACAGACAGCCGCACCATCGAGCCGACCGCTTGCCGAGACGCGGGCACGCCTGCGCGACATCATCCGCAAGCGCTCGTTCGGCTTCGGCGAGATCACGCTCGCCTCCGGTCGCAAGAGCAATTTCTATTTCAACCTGAAGCCGACCATGCTCGACGCCGAAGGCGCGGCGCTGCTCGCCGAACTGACGCTCGATGCGCTGTCGGGTGAGAACATCGATTATGTCGGCGGGCTGGAGATGGGTGCGGTGCCGCTCGCCGGCGCCATCGCGCAACTCTCCTACATGCGCGGCAAACCGATCCAGGCGTTTTTCGTGCGCAAGAAGCCGAAGGAGCATGGCGCACGGCTAGCGGTCGAGGGGCTCGCGCCCGGCGAGTCGCTGGCCGGCAAGCGGGTGGTGATCGTCGAGGACGTGACCACCACCGGCGGTTCGGCGGTGAAGGCGGTGGACGCGGTCCGCGAGTCCGGCGCACAGATCGTGATGGTCTTCACCATGGTCGACCGCGAGGAGGGCGCCACGGATACCTTCCGCGAGGCCGGACTGGAATTCCGGTCGCTGTACAAGGCCGCGGAATTCCTCAACGGCTGACGCCAAAAATTTGCGGCCGTGGTTAGCGGATCGTTTACCGGCGATCCCTATACTCATCCGCCTACCCGTGGCGTAGGGCGCCCGGGCCAGCATATTCGGCGCAACCAAATCGTCTCTGGTGCGTTGGCTGGGCTTCGGCGCTCGCGGATGAAAGGAGCCCGTCGTGATTCGGGCTGGATCGTTGCGTTACCGGAAACTGCTCGCGATTGCGGCATTGGCCGCGTTGTTCGTGACCGAACTTCCGTCCCCCACTCCCGCATCGGCGCAGAATCTGCTGGAAGCCCTGTTCGGCGGCTTCCGCCGCGCGATGACGCCGCAGCGTCCATCTTACGTCGATCCGAACCGCACCGCCGATGGTGCCATATCCTCCGGCTATTGCGTCCGGACCTGCGATGGCCGCTATTTCCCGGTCAGCGGCCGCGGCAAGATGAACGCCGCCGAGATGTGCCGCGCATTCTGTCCGTCGGCGCCGACCCAGATTTTCTCCGGCGGCGGTATCGATCGCGCCACCGCTCCCAACGGCCAGCGCTATACCGACCTGCCGAATGCCTTCGTCTATCGCGAGAAGATGGTGGCGGATTGCAGTTGCGACGGAAAAAGTCCGTTCGGCCTGGTGCGTTTCGATGACGTCGACGATCCGACCCTTCGTACCGGCGATATCGTGGCCACCGCGAACGGCCTGATGACCTATCGCAACGATGGCCGTAGCGGCGAGTTTTCCCCCGCCAACGCCGCCCCCGGTCTGTCGCCAGCGCTGCGCCAGCAACTGACCGCGACACGGGTGACGCCGGGTCGCAGCGCACCGGCCGCGGAGTAAGCGGCCGGCGGCTCGAGCGCTTGGAGGACACGAGCCGCAATCTACCGATTGAGCGGTGTGACGATTGTGCGCGCAACGTCACCGGCTCCCATGCGTTGGACAGAGGTCATCCTGTCCCCGTTATGGAAAATCGTGTCGTGTCAGCCGCACATCGATCCCAGTTCCGTCGCCGCGGGAGTTTCGTGCTCGTCGCCATCGCGCTGATCATATCCGGCGGTCCCGCGCAGGCCTTCTTCGACATGTTCTTTCGTGGCCAACCGCGCACCGCACCGCCGTCGCTGCGGTCCTACGCCGATCCAAATTTCGATGCCCGTTCGGCTGTCCCGCGTCGTGAACGGCATGACCGCATCCGTGCCACCGGAGCCGGCGGTGTTGTCTATTGTGTCAGGCTGTGTGACGGGCGCCACTTCCCGATAAACTTCCGAGGCGGTGGCCCCGAATTATGCAAGGCATTCTGTCCGGCGTCGCCTACCAAAACATTCAGCGGCAGCTCGATTGCGGAAGCGCGTTCAACCGACGGCAAACGTTACACCGACATCCCGAACGCTTTCCTGTATCGAGAGAGACTTGTCAGCGACTGCACCTGTAACGGCAAGAGCCCGCTTGGGCTTGCGCGCCAGGACATCGCGGAAGACGAGAGCTTACGCCGCGGCGACATCCTGGCAACGCAGCAGGGCTTCATGTCGTATCGCGGTAATACGCGGCGCCATGCGGATTTCGTGCCGCTGGACTTGAAAAAAGCGCCGAAGGACGTGCGAAGACTGGCGGATACGGGAATCCAGCGGGAACCGGTAGTCAGCTCGCCGGTCGAGACCACCGGCACGGCCGGCCGCTATGTCGAGCGAGGTGATCAGGCCTCAAGATAAGACACCACCTCGTCCGCCAGCGGCAGCGACGATGTCAGTCCCGGCGATTCGATTCCGAACAGGTTGACCAGTCCCGCCATGCCATGATCGGCCGGTCCCGCGATCATGAAATCCGCCGCGGGCTCGCCTGGGCCCGTCAGCTTCGGGCGGATACCTGAATAGTCCGGCACCAGCGATCCCTCCGGCAGGCCCGGCCAGTAGGTCCGGATCCGTGCATAGAACGATGCGGCACGCGCCGGATCGACCTCGTAGGTCTCGTGCTCGATCCACTCCACATCCGGCCCGAACCGCATGCGCCCGGCCAGATCGAGCGTGACATGCACGCCGAGGCCGCCGTCCACCGGTGTCGGATAGATGAGCCGCGTGAAAGCCGGCCGGCCCGCATATGCGAAGTAATTGCCCTTCGCCAGAACCTGCTTTGGAATCCGCGGCGCCGGATAGCCCTCGATCGAACGGGCCACTGTTTGCGCCGACAGCCCCGCGCAATTCACGACGGCGTCCACGTCGAGTTGTCCCGGCTCGCGTCCGCCGAACATGACGCGCCAGCCATGCAGGGTGGGAGTGAGCCGCTCGACCGGTGTCTCAAAAGCAATGGCGCCGCCATGCGCTTCGATATCGCCCTGAAGCGCGAGCATGTAGCCATGCCCGTCGATGATTCCGGTGGCGGGAGAGACGAGCGCGGCGATGCAGGACAGGTCCGGTTCGAGATCGCGGGCCGCATTGCCGCCGATCAGTTCGAGTCCCTCGACGCCGTTGACTTGACCCTGCGCATGGATCGCTTCGATCCGCGTGCGCTCGGCCTCGTTGGTTGCCACAATCAACTTGCCGCAGCGGCGATGAGGCACGCCGTGGCTTTCGCAGAAATCGTACAGCATGCGGTTGCCTTGCGCGCACAGCTTCGCCCGCAGCGATCCGGTCGGGTAATACATCCCGGCATGAATGACCTCGCTGTTGCGCGAGGAGATACCGGTGCCGATTGCGTCGGCCTGTTCGGCGACGATCACGTCATGGCCCGCAAGGGCTGCCGCGCGCCCGACGGCAAGACCGATCACACCTGCGCCGATGACCAGAATCTGCATGAGCCGAACCCATAAAAAAGCGGCCCGGTGGGCCGCTTTTGTCGTCGCCGTCGATGCGCCTGCGGCGCCTATTCCGCCGCCAGCCGCACTTCCGGAGCGGCGGCCAGCACTTCGGCGTCCACCTTGCTCTCGAATTTGGTGAAGTTGTCCTGGAACATCTTCACCAGCGAACGGGCGGTTTCGTCGAAGTCCTTTTTGTTCTGCCAGGTCTTCATCGGATACAGCAGGTGCGGCTCGATCCCCGGCACCGAGGTCGGCACCGCAAAACCGAAATACGGATCGGTGCGATACGACGCGCTCTTCAGCGAGCCGTCGAGCGCTGCGGTCACCAGCGCGCGCGTCGCCTTGATCGGCATGCGGCGGCCTTCGCCGTATTTGCCGCCGGTCCAGCCTGAATTGACCAGCCAGCAATCGACATTGTGCTTGGCGATATAGTCGCGCAGCAGGTTGCCGTATTCCGCTGGCGGACGCGGCAGGAACGGCGCGCCGAAGCAGGTGGAAAATTCCGGCTGCACGCCGACGAGGCCCTTCTCGGTGCCGGCGACTTTCGCAGTGTAACCCGACAGGAAGTGATACATCGCCTGCGCCGGCGTCAGCTTGGCGATTGGCGGCATCACGCCATAGGCGTCGGCGGTGAGGAAGATGATGTTCTTCGGATGCCCGGCGCAGCCGGTGCGCGAGGCGTTCGGGATGAAGTCGAGCGGATAGGCCGAGCGGGTATTCTCGGTCTTCGAGATATCGGTGTAGTCCGGGACGCGCGTGTTCGGATCGAACACCACGTTTTCCAGCACCGCGCCGAAACGGTTGGTGGCGTCCCAGATCAGCGGCTCTTTCTCGTGGGTGAGATCGACGCATTTGGCGTAGCAGCCACCTTCGAAATTGAAGATACCGTCCGGGCTCCAGCCGGTCTCGTCGTCGCCGATCAGGGTGCGGCTCGGATCGGCCGACAGCGTGGTCTTGCCGGTGCCGGAGAGGCCGAAGAACAGGGCGGAGTCGCCGTTGGGGCCGACATTGGCGGAGCAATGCATCGGCATCACGCCCTGTGCCGGCAGATAGAAATTCAGCGTGGTGAAGACCGACTTCTTCATCTCGCCCGCATAGGACGAGCCGCAGATCAGCACGATCTTGCGGGTGAAATCGATCGCGACCATCGTGTCGGAGCCTTCGCGGCCGCCGTGGCGCGCCGCATCCGGCCGGAACGACGGCAGGTCGATGATCGTCATGTCCGGAGCGAAGGAGGCGAGTTCGGCGCGCTCGGGACGGATCAGCAGGGTGCGGATGAACAGGGAGTGCCAGGCCAGTTCGGTATAGACGCGCACCTTGATGCGGTAGGTCTTGTCGGCGCCGCCATAGAGGTCCTGCGCGAACAGCGACTTGCCTTTGCAATGGGCGAGGAAGTCCGCATAGAGATTGTCGAAATGCTCTTTCGAGAGCTTGCGATTGCCGTCCCACCACACGCTGTCGCGGGTGAGGTCGTCGACCACGGTATGCTTGTCCTTCGGCGAGCGGCCGGTGTGATGGCCGGTCTCGGCGCAGAGCGCGCCGCCCGCGACGATGTTGCCCTCGCCATTCTCGATCGCGCGCTCATAGAGCGGCGCTTCCGTCAGGTTCCAGTGGACGGCCTTTAGATCCTTCAGGCCGAATTTGTCTGCCCCGTAAGCCTGGTTTCTGACGCCTGTTTCCTGCACGAAATGCCCTCCGCAACGCACCGGCTGCCTAGCGCCGCCAGCTTTCAGTCACACGTCAATGTCGGTGTGGCCCTTGAGATAACTCAATCACGGCCCGGCGGCCGCGCGATTTCTTAGAGCCGCGCTTGCGTCATGCCAAGTCCTTTGAGGCTGGACGGTTGCAGGCAAAGCTCCGCTGCAATGCAACAAGTGTTGATCTGCCGCACGGTAACGCCGTTAAGAATACTTTGAGCTTCCGGTGATGCGCGCGGCTTGTGCAGTTTTTGCAGTGCACCGCGGGCGCTCCAGTCAGCGTCCATGCAAATGAAAAGGGGCGGCCATGCAAGGCCGCCCCTGAAAAACGGTCGTCGGCAGTCGCGCGCGACGTCAGTTCGAGGTGTTCACCACCTCGACCCGGCGGTTCTCGCCCGAGAGCGGCTGGTCCGGAAGCTTCAGCCGTTCGAAGCCGAAGCCGGCGACCAGCAAGCGGTCTTCCGGAATCTTGAAGGTGTGGATGAGATATTTGCGCACCGATTGCGCGCGCCGGTGCGACAGCGCGAGATTGTAGTCGGGGCTGCCGGCGGCGTCGGTATGGCCGTTGAGCAGAATGGTCGAGCCTTTCAGCGCCGGCGACAGCAGCGCCACGCCCAGTTCGTTGACCGCGCCGACCGCCTTCGGGCCGATCACGTCGGAATTATAGTCGAAGAAGATCGCGATATCGATCTTCGGCTTGTCGACGATCACCTTGGCAATCTCTTCGCGCTCTTCCTTGCTCGCGGGCGCCACCGCCTCGATGGAGATCGCGCGGGTGCGCGCCTTCTGCAGCACTTGCTGGTCAGCCGCGGCGTTTGGATTGCCATTCAGCGAACGGGTCAGGCTGCGGGTCTTGCCCGGCGTGCTCTTAGGCGTCAGCGCCTCTTCGATCCGGCTCGATTGCGCATAGGACGGAACCGCGCCTGCAATCGCGAACGCGGCTGCGATGCCGGCGATGATGACTCTTGAAATCGGCGTCATGAGACTTCCCCTCGGTCGGACGGCAAATGCGGACACATTTATACCACAGCACGTCAGTGACGTGCAGACCGCCCGCCGGTGCAGACGGTCACAGCTTGGTCGCGCCGGCGTGATCGCAGGTTCAACCGCCGAGACCGTATCGTCAGCGGTTTCGCGCTTCTTCCGCCATCTTCACCAGCACCGCCCGCAGCGGACCGGCACCGTTCACGCGTTGCGGGAAGGGGACCCGCACCGCGACGCGGCCGTGCTGCAATTCCAGGCCCTCGGGATCGAAACCGGCACAGCGCCACTCGCCGTCGGCCGCGCCGGACAGCTTCGTCGCGTAGAGCCGCAATGCATCCGCATGATCCTCGTTCATATGCGCCGACGCGCGTTCTTCCGCTTCCAGCAGTTCGTCCGCGCCCGCGATATCGACAAGGACATCCTGCGGCTTCAGGTCGACGATACGGCCGAAGCCGGCCACCAGATGCGCCGCCGAAATCTCGATCCGGTAGAACGCGAAATCCGCAAAGCCCGCGAACATTTCGGCTTCCGGCTGGCGCGCGAGGTAGCGGCGCCGGTCATGCTCGTCGGTGGTCACGACCGCGCGGCCCATCAGCATGACGCGAGCGCCTTCCAGCGGATCGCCTTCCTTGCGCTCGTCGAGCATCAGGGACACCCGGGCGTCGGCGGTCAGGTTCTTGGTATGGATCGCCAGCGTCGAGATCAGCAGCAGCGGCGCGCCGTTGAAGGCGGTGGCCACATTGACCAGCGAACAATAGGGGTCGCCCGAGCCCGGCATCAGCGTCGCGAGGGCGCCGGAACGGGCTTCGCGCATGAGTTTCCTGGCGGCGACTTTCGGGTCGAAATCGGCTTGGGGCTTCATCGGACTCTCATTCTGGCATCGCCAGGCGCACATCGACTGAAAGCATTCGTGTGCTGGCCGGGGGAACAAAAGAGGGATATGGTCGTCATTCAAGCAGAATCATGGAGTTGTTGCCGAATAGTCACATTTCGGCCCAGCTTTACGGGCTTCAAGCCACTCGGGGATTCCACCGAGCCGAAGAAAAGAGGCGTCATGCCGACCATTGCTCTCGTCGACGACGACCGCAACATTCTCACGTCTGTGTCCATCGCGCTGGAAGCGGAGGGGTACCGCATCATGACTTACACCGACGGCGCTTCGGCGCTCGACGGGTTTAAGTCGTCGCCACCGGACCTCGCGATTCTCGATATCAAGATGCCGCGGATGGACGGCATGGAGTTGCTGCGCCGGGTCCGCCAGAAGACCGATATGCCGGTGATCTTCCTGACCTCCAAGGACGAAGAGATCGACGAATTGTTCGGCCTGAAAATGGGAGCGGACGACTTCATCCGCAAACCGTTCTCGCAGCGGCTGTTGGTCGAGCGCGTCAAGGCGGTGCTCCGCCGCGGTGCGCCGAAGGACGGCACGGCGCCGAAGGAGGTCGACACCGCCAAGGTTCTGGAACGCGGCCTGCTGCGCATGGATCCGGAGCGTCACACCTGCACCTGGAAGAACGAGCCGGTCACGCTGACCGTCACCGAATTCCTCATCCTGCAGGCGCTTGCGAGCCGCCCCGGCGTGGTGAAGAGCCGCAACGCGCTGATGGATGCGGCCTATGACGATCAGGTCTATGTCGACGACCGCACCATCGACAGCCACATCAAGCGGTTGCGCAAGAAGTTCAAGGTGGTCGACGACGACTTCGACATGATCGAGACCCTGTACGGGGTTGGCTACCGCTTCAAGGAGGCCTGAGGCCGTAGCGGCCGTGCCGCAGAAGCAGCCTGCATCGGCCGTCCGATAGCGGACGATCCAGTCTGACATTCCGGCCGCCTTGCACTAGATTGGGAGAGGCCAGAGGCCGCTCCCAATGCGGCCGGGCCGATAAACCCAAGGCTCAGCAAGCGTGCTCGATCGGACCAAGCAGCTGACATCGGAAAGCCCGGCCGCCGAGCGGCCGGCCGAGGATGCCGTGGCTGTCCCGGCCGGACGCGGCGTGCTCCGGCGGGCCGCCGATTTCTGGCACTATTTCGTTGGCCAGGGCTCATCGAGCCTCACCCGCCGGATCGTCTTCCTCAACGTCGCCAGCCTTTTCGCGCTGTTCATCGGCATTCTCTACCTGTCGCAGTCGCGTCAGTTTTTCATCGAGGCGCGCATCCGCAGCCTTCAGGTGCAGGCGGAAATCATCGCCGGCGCGATCGCGGCATCGGCGACCGTCGAGACCGACTCGATCACCATCGATCCGGACCGTCTGCTGGAATTGCAACTCGGCGAAACCTACGGCGCGGATGAGGCGACGCTGGAATTCCCGATCAGTCCGGAGCGGGTGGCCCCGGTGCTGCGGCGTCTGATTTCGCCGACCAATACGCGTGCGCGGATTTACGATCGCGAAGGCGTTCTGCTGCTCGACAGCCAGAGCCTTTATGGCCGCGGTGACATTCTGCGCTTCGATCTGCCGACATCCAATTCCGAACAGCTCGGTTTTTTCGAGCGGCAATGGCAGTCGATCCGCAAGCGGATCACGCGCGGCGATCTGCCGCTCTACGAGGAGCGCGGATCGCTGAACGGCAAGGGCTATCCCGAGGTTGTTGCCGCGCTGACGGGAAGCACGAGTTCGATCGTTCGCATGAATGCGCGCGGCGAAGTGATCGTGTCGGTGGCGACACCGGTGCAGCGCTTCCGCGCCATCCGCGGTGTGCTCCTGTTGTCGACGCAAGGCGCCGATATCGAAGACAGTGTCGCCGCCGAACGGCTGGCGATCCTGAAGGTGTTCCTGATCGCGGCGCTGATCATGACAGTGCTGTCGATGTTCCTCGCCCGCACCATCGCCGGTCCGGTGCGGCGTCTTGCCGATGCGGCCGAACGCGTTCGGCGGCGGGTGCGCTCGCGTGTCGAGATCCCCGATTTCACGCACCGGCGCGACGAGATCGGCGATTTGTCCGGCGCGCTGCGCGAAATGACCAACGTGCTCTACAGCCGCATTGAGGCGATCGAAAGCTTCGCCGCCGATGTTGCGCATGAACTGAAAAATCCGCTGACGTCGCTGCGCTCCGCGGTGGAGACCATTCCGCTTGCCAGGACACAGGAAAGCAAGGAGCGCCTGTTCGCGGTGATCCAGCATGACGTCAGCCGGCTGGATCGTTTGATTTCCGATATTTCCGACGCCAGCCGGCTCGATGCCGAACTGCAGCGTCAGGAATCAGCGCCGGTCGATCTGCATACGCTGTTGACCACGGTGGTTACGGTTGCGAACGAAGTCCGTCAGGATGACGGCGTAAAGGTCTCGCTGTCGTTCGAAGGCGGCGGGCCGCAGGCCTTTGTCGTGCCGGGCCACGATTCGCGCATCGGGCAGGTGATCGACAACCTGATCGCCAATGCACGCTCGTTCTCTGCGCCCGGCGGCACGGTGCGTGTCACCGCGCGGCGCATCCGCGACAAGGTCGAGATCATTGTCGATGACGACGGGCCCGGCATTCGGCCCGACGCGATGCAGAAGATCTTCGACCGCTTCTATACCGACCGGCCGCACCAGGGCTTCGGCAACAATTCCGGCCTCGGTCTGTCGATTTCCAGACAGATCATCGAAGCGCATGGCGGACAGATCTGGGCCGAGAACCGGCGCGGTGTTCCGACCCATGACGGCGCCGAGCCGCTGGTGCTTGGTGCGCGCTTTGTCGTGCAGCTTCCGGCGGCGTGATCGGGGTTCATGACCCCGTGACGCAATCGCCGTCCACCGTCCATGCGACCGCGCTGATCGTCGGCCATCGCGGCATCCTGATCCGCGGGCCCTCCGGATCGGGCAAATCGCGACTGGCGCTGTCGCTTCTGCAGTCGGCCGGCTCCGGCTTTGTCCGGCTGGTCGGCGACGACCGCATCCATCTCGCGGCGGTCAATCGCCGGCTGCTGATGCGGCCCGCGACGGCGCTTGCCGGATTGATCGAACTTCGCGGCCTCGGCATCGTCCGCCTGCCGTTCGAGCCGGTGGCGGTGGCGCATCTCGTGGTCGATCTGGCGGCACCCGATGCGGCCCGGATCCCCGATCCTGCGGCGCGTTCGGTCGAGATCGCCGAGGTCCGGCTTGCGCGGCTTCCGGTCGCACCGGGGGGCGACGCTTTCTCGCAACTTCTGGGGTTTTTGCAGTTTAGCGAGGCATTGTGAGGCCCTCTGCCGGGGCGAAGCGCTGCAAGCGGCGGCCCCCCTCGCAAAATGCCTGTGGCTTTCCTAGCTAGTGCGATGCAACATGACGCCGAAAACGCCCGGGCGGGCCTTGCAATGGGTTTTCGGATGGTCAAGATGAGCGCCCTTTCGTGCGGCGCCCGCATGCAGAAAAGTGCCCGCCGGAGTCCTTGATGATCGGCCTTGTTCTCGTCACCCACGGCCGCCTTGCCGTGGAATTCCGCTCGGCGCTTGAGCACGTGGTCGGTCCGCAGAAGCAGATCGAAGCCATTACAATTGGGCCCGACGATGACGTCGAGCAGCGCCGCAAGGATATCATCGAAGCGGTGAAGCGCGTCGACACCGGCGATGGCGTGGCGATCCTGACCGACATGTTCGGCGGTACGCCGTCCAACCTCGCGATTTCCTGCATGAGCCGGCCGAAGGTCGAGGTGGTGGCGGGCATCAACCTGCCGATGCTGGTCAAGCTCGCCAAGGTGCGCGGCGACCAGCCCTTGCCCGAAGCGGTCGCTGCGGCGCAGGATGCCGGCCGCAAATATGTGACCATTGCCAGCCGGGTGCTTGCCGGAAAATGACCGTCGACGGCGCGATCGTCCGCGTGCTTGAGATCTGCAACAAAAAGGGTCTGCACGCGCGCGCGTCGGCGAAGTTCGTGCAGACGGTCGAACGGTTCGATGCGGACGTGAAGGTCACCCGCGGCGGCGAAACGGTCGGCGGGACATCGATCATGGGATTGATGATGCTGGGGGCCGGTCCCGGTTCGACCGTCACGGTCGAGGCGAGCGGCAAGGACGCGGCTGCGGTCATGGATGCGATCGAAAGCCTGATCGGCGGGCGCTTCGACGAAGACGACTGAACTGCCCGATGCGCGCAGAGTTTGTCACAAAAGCCGGCTAAAGCATCGCCGGCCTGCGGCGTCTTCGCAGATGCCTCGACGCCAGTGCAGGACAAGAGCACGAATCGAGTTGCTGAACCCCGGCACCAGTTAAGCCACCGCCTGAAGGACGACATCATGGACAATCCCGGAAATCAGAATACCGGCAAGCCGCAGGCCGCCACCATCCGCTATGTCGATCAGCCGGAATGCCGGGAGACCTTTGCGGATTCCATCAACAGCGTGTTCTTCGACGGGCAGACCATGCGGGTCGAATTCGGCATCACGCGCATGGACGAGATGAAACAGGGTCAGCAACTGTCGGGTCGTCGCTATCCGGCCTGCCGGCTGGTTCTGCCGGTCAGCGCTGCGATCGAACTGATCAACAAGATGCAGCAGACCGCAAATGCCCTGCAGCAGGCCGGGCTGGTGAAGCCGGCGCAGCCGAAGCCGGCGGCGTGATCGCCTGACCGGCCCGTCTCCCCGGAGCTGCAATCAGGGGTAGCAACTCCCGCATGTTCCCGCCATAATCACATGGGGATTGGGGCCGCCGCAGCGCTGTTGCGGCGGGACAGGGTCGTGTCCGTATCGGTCGAGGATATTGCGAAGCAGATGCTGGTGCTGCTGCCGGAGGATGGCACACCGGTCCTGAACCGCGTCATGCGGGTGATGCTGGCGCGCGCATTGTCGACAGCGATCGCCGAGGACCGCTACGTCGCCGCTCGCCAGAAGCTCGTCGATCGCGGCCAGGCCGGCGTGAAGGGCGGGCAGGGGGGCCGCATCTTTCTCAAGACCCGCAGTCCGGCCGAGCAGGCCAAGCGTCAGCAAGCCTCGGACGGCTGGACCGAAGCCCGGCTGATGCCATGTCTCGGAAGATATCTCGACGGCCCGATCCAGGCCGAACTCGATATCCTGCGTGGCGCGAGATGTTTCGCCTGCGACACCTCGAGCGTCGGCAGGACCGGTGTACAATGGGCCCGTCCGGACTTTACGCTGATCAGCGTGAAGCAGTTCAAGCTCCTGCCGGGAGTCGAATTCGACGTGCACAGCTTCGAACTGAAGACCGAAAGCGGCGGCGCCACCGATCTCGCCGTGTTCGAGGCGCTGGCGCAAACCCGATTCACCAATTTCGGCTATCTCGTCTGGCATCTTCCGCGCGGCTCGAAATTCGAGCGGAAGCTGCCCCTCATCGAGAAGCAATGCAGCCAGTATGGCATCGGCTTCATCCGTGCGCACGAGCCGCGACAATGCGAAGGCTGGGAGATCCTCGTCGAGCCTGAGCGCAAATCCACGCCGCCGGCTGAAATCGATCTGTTCCTCGACGAGCGGCTGCAGGATGCGCAGCGCAGGCAGATCCGGTCGCTGCTCAACGGTGCGCCCGCATGAAGGGCAAGGTCATTGCCGTCGCCAACATGAAGGGCGGTGTCGGCAAGACCGCGACCGTCATCGGCCTGGCCGAGGCCCTGGCCGCGCGCGGCGCGGAGACGCTGGTGATCGATCTCGATCCGCAGGCCAACGCCTCGATCTGTCTCGCGGGCGACCAGTTTCTCAAGGACATCATCGAAGGTGGTCACACCATCGACGCCTTCGTCGAAGACCATTTCATCAAGGGCCAGAAGGACGCACCGCTCGAGCAGCGGATCAGGACGCATATCAGCAACGTCTCGCATCTCGGACGGCAATTGCCGCTGTCGCTCTTGGCGTCTAGCTCGGCATTGCGTCTGGTCGAACGCGACCTGATCTTCACCCTGACCAAGATGGGAATGTCGCTCGAACGCGTCGTCGAGGCGCTTCACACCATCATCAAGGAGCAGCTGAAGCGGACGCGGAAGTCCTACGACTACGTGCTCATCGATTGCGCGCCCGGAATTTCGGTGATGACCGAGGTGAGCATTCGCCTCGCCAATCTGGTGATCGTACCCACCATACCGGACTTTCTGTCGACCTACGGACTCAACTCATTCTGCAGCAATCTCTGGAGCGGCCCGATTGCCGACCAGAGCCAGCTGAAGAAACCCAAGCGGCCGCCGCATGTCCTGATCACGCGCCGCCGCCCGATCCGGGAGCACGAGAACACAGCGGAACGGCTGCGCGCGGAAGCCAAAAAGGAGAATGCGAAATTCTCCGTCTTCCGCACCGAGATCATGGAGCGCGCCGCGATTGCCGAAGCGCTCGGCAAGATCGACACCCATCCGACCTTTTCCCAGAAATGGAAGGACGGGACCGACATCATGCTCGCAGACCTCGTCAGAGAGGTGAAGGAGGCCTTGCATGGCTCTTGAGTTCGATGGCTTTGAGGCATGGCGCGCCGTCGCCGAAAGCCCCGACAGTTTTGCATCGCTGCGCGCGGAGGCAGCGAAGTCCGCGCGCGCCGCATTGGTCAAATATCTCAAGGCGAAGACGACGGGCCTTGTGGAGCTTCGCCGCGCCCGCAAGGCGCTCGGCAAGCAGACGTTCGGACTCCTGATCGATGGCATGAAGGATGCCGAGGTGAAGACGCTCGTGACCCGCCTCGACAAGCATCAGCCGCAATTGAAGGCGGCCGATGCGGCGTGGTGGCGGCAGCATATCCTGCAACTGGTCAAGGGTGACGCCGAGCCTGCGCCGAAACCCGACAAGCCTGTGAAGAAAGCCAGGGCGACGCCCAAGCCGAAGCAGGACAAGAAGGACGGCGAATGGTTCGCTTCCGCCGGTGCGGTGCGGAAGCGCTGACATCCGGGCCGCGCGCTTTCGATGCGCGCGGCGCAACGAATCAGGCGTAGGCCACCCAGCCGCGCCAAGTGAAGGCGGCATAAAACAGCGTGACATTGGAAAATCCGGCGTCACGCAGGATCGCTTGATCCTGGTCAGGATCGAAGAGGGGCAAATGTGTTCCGACCGCAGCGCGCATTTTCGCCATCTGCGAAGCATCAATGCCGGACGTGACGGCGTAAGCCGCATACCGCGATAGCCATTGCCCGCGTTCTTCGTCATCTTGCGGAAAGCTGAGATGAACGGCCACGAATGGCGCACCGGGTTTGAGGCGATGCCTGATCTCTCGCAAGGTGTGCAGACGTTCGTCGGCTTGCAAGAAATGCAAGGTCAGCAAACAGGTCGCGGCATCGAAAGGGCCGTCCGGCGCGATATCGATCAAGCCTTCATGCAGACGAACGCGCGGCGCATGCGCACCGACCGTCTGCTTGGCCAGTGACAGCATTTCCGGCGACGGATCGACGCCGTCGAAAGTCCACCCGTCATGCATGTCAGCCAGCGCCTTCAGTTCGAGGCCGCCGCCGGCCCCCAGCACCAGCACCCGTGCATCGGCCGGCGCGTTTTCGCCGAGCAGCAGTCCGGTCATCCTGTGCAGATCGGCAAAACCCGGCACGGTACGACGCGGTCCATCGGTATAACGCGCCACCGCCTGCGGATCGCGGAAGGGCGCGACAAAATCGGTCATGATGCATCCTTGTGGAAAAGCTGCGCGCTGCCGCGGGCGGTCATGCGGTCGTGAAAATCCTTGCTCAGCGCGGCCAGCGTGACGTCGCCGAGCCGCGCCAGCAGCAGCGCTTCGGCATCGCGGAAGGCTGGATCGAGCGCGGCATTCACCGCCTGCTCGACCAGGCATTGGGGCGATTGCGAGCGGTGGCCGATCGCCAGAAGCGAGGGGCAGCCGAGCGCGGTGTAAACGTCCCGCAACGTCAGCGCCGACAGATCGCAGGCGAGCGTCCAGCCGCCGCCATGCCCCTTGTCCGAGCGGACATAGCCTTGCTCGCGCAAGCCACCCATGATCCGGCGGATCACCACCGGGTTGGTGCTCATGGTCTTTGCCAGCGCTTCGGAGGTTACCGGGCGATCCAGTTCCGCCATGTGCAGCAGCACATGCAGCACGCCGGAGAGCCGACTGTCGTATCTCATGTAACTCTGTATGTTGCATGACTGTAGGGCAGGTCAAGCGATCCGCGCGGTCACGGTCGGTAAAGGACACATAAAGAAATCTTTATATCCGCATTGCGCTGGCGCGCCGGGCCTGCTATAGCCCCGCCCGAACGTCGGCTCGCGCGCGGGCCGCAACCGCCATTTCCGTCACATCCACAGCACGACACAGCGTCAAGGGAGCGTCATGACTGCAGCAACCGCCAAGAAGTCCGACTTTTCGGATTACATCGTCGCCGACATCGGCCTCGCCGCCTTCGGCCGCAAGGAAATCTCCCTCGCTGAAACCGAAATGCCGGGCCTGATGGCCACCCGCGAGGAATATGGCCCGAAACAGCCGCTGAAGGGCGCGCGCATCGCCGGTTCGCTGCACATGACCATCCAGACCGCGGTTCTGATCGAGACGCTTGCCGCGCTTGGCGCCGACGTTCGCTGGGTCTCCTGCAACATCTATTCGACCCAGGATCACGCCGCTGCCGCCATCGCCGCTGCCGGCATTCCTGTCTTCGCGGTGAAGGGCGAGACGCTGAAGGACTACTGGGATTACACCGCCAAGCTGTTCGACTGGCATGGCGGCGGACACCCGAACATGATCCTCGATGACGGCGGCGACGCCACCATGTACGTGCATCTCGGCCTACGCGCCGAGAAGGGCGACACCGCCTTCCTCGACAAGCCGGGCTCGGAAGAAGAGGAAGTGTTCTTCGCGCTGCTGAAGAAGCAGCTCAAGGAGAAGCCGAAGGGCTATTTCCAGGCGATCGCCGACTCGATCAAGGGCGTGTCGGAAGAGACCACCACCGGAGTGCATCGTCTTTACGACATGCAGAAGGCCGGCACGCTGCTGTGGCCCGCGATCAACGTCAACGACTCGGTCACCAAGTCGAAATTCGACAACCTCTATGGCTGCCGTGAATCGCTGGTAGACGGCATCCGCCGCGGCACCGACGTGATGATGTCGGGCAAGGTCGCGATGGTTGCCGGCTTCGGCGATGTCGGCAAGGGCTCCGCGGCGTCGCTGCGCCAGGCCGGCTGCCGCGTGATGGTGTCGGAGATCGACCCGATCTGCGCGCTGCAGGCGGCGATGGAAGGCTATGAGGTGGTGACCATGGAGGATGCCGCCCCGCAGGCCGACATCTTCGTCACCGCCACCGGCAACAAGGACATCATCACGCTCGATCACATGCGCAAGATGAAAGACCGCGCGATCGTTTGCAACATCGGCCACTTCGACAACGAGATCCAGGTCGGCGCGCTGAAGAACATGAAGTGGGACAACATCAAGCCGCAGGTCGACGAGATCACCTTCCCGGACGGCCACCGCATCATCATGCTGTCGGAAGGCCGGCTGGTAAATCTCGGCAACGCCATGGGCCATCCGTCCTTCGTGATGTCGGCGTCCTTCACCAACCAGACGCTGGCGCAGATCGAACTCTTCGCCAACAACAAGGACGGCAAGTACAAGAAGGAAGTCTACGTGCTGCCGAAGTCGCTCGACGAAAAGGTCGCGCGTCTGCACCTCGCCAAGATCGGCGTGAAGCTGACCGAACTGAGCAAGGACCAGGCCGATTATATCGGCGTGAAGCAGCAGGGTCCGTACAAGTCGGATCACTACCGGTACTGATGCCTGTTCGTTCTCCCCGCTTCAGCGGGGAGATGGTGCCGAGCGAAAGCGAGGCGGATGAGGGGGGCTGTGTTGAATTTCGGAATGGCCGGGCAATGCCCGGCCATTTTTTTTTGGTATATCCTTGTCATAACTGGGGCGTGCGCGATGGCAAAGACGGCGTCAAAGACCGCAGCGAAAGCCGGAAAGAAGGGCGCGAAGACGGTTGCGGCAAAGCGCGCGCCGACAAAGCCCGCGAAACCGACGCTGCTCTCCGGCGGCAATCCGCAGATCGCGAAGTGCTACGGCGACGAGCCGGTGCAGGCTTACATCGCCGCGATGCCGGGCTGGAAAAGCGATGTCGGCCGCAAGCTCGATGCGCTGATCGGACGTGCTGTCCCCGGTGTTGCAAAGGCGGTGAAGTGGAACTCGCCGTTCTACGGCGTGCAGGAAGGCCTCTGGTTCCTCAGCTTTCATGTGTTTGCGAAATACATCAAGGTGGCGTTCTTCCGTGGCACCTCGCTCGATCCCGTACCGCCTGGCACCTCGAAGCAGAAGGAGGTGCGTTATCTCGACATTTACGAGGACGGCTTCGACGAGGCGCAATTCGCGAATTGGGTGAAGCAGGCCAGCGCATTGCCGGGCGAGAAGATGTGAAGCGTAGCAGGGTGTAGGATGGGTTGAGCGCAGCGAAACCCATCGGGTCATCGGACGCAATGTGATGGGTTTCGCAAGAGCTCAACCCATCCTACAAATCAAGCATGATGGGCACCGCAGTCACCACAACCACCCAAACGATCACCGCCCGCGACGGCCGCACGCTCTCCTGTTGCGAAGTCGGCGATCCGAACGGTCCGCTGGTGATTCACAATCACGGCGGCCCTAGCAGCCGCCTCGAGGCGAACCTGTTCGCGGATGTCGCGGCGAAACACAAGCTGCGCTTTGTCTGTGTCGACCGTCCCGGCATCGGCCAGTCCAGTCCGCAGCAAGATCGCAGCTATGCCGGCTGGGCCGACGACATCACGGCGGTCGCCGACGCATTGGGACATCGCGAATTCGGCGTGACCGGCTGGTCGGAAGGCGGGCCTTGGGCGCTGGCTGCGGCAGCGTATATCGATCCGGCGCGTTTGCGCCATGTCACGAATATCGCCGGCGGATGCTACGGCGCGTTCGGCGATAACTGGGCGGCGGATCGCCTGTCGAAAGCCGATGCGCTCGGCGGATTTCTCGCGTTGCATGTCGAGCCGGGCTTTCGCCTCATGTACGCGGCGATCGGCATCACCGCCGAGCATTTCCGCGCCACCTATTTCAGGGAATTGCAGAAGGCGGTGAACGATTACGATCGCGAGATCCTGCTTCGGCCCGGCTTCGAAGCCGCGTTCTGCGACGCCAGCGCCGAGTGCTTCGCGCAAGGCAGCGAGGGCCTGGTGCGCGACAGCGAACTGCTTTATCGCGCCTGGGCGTTCGACGTGACCAGGATCGAACGGCGGGTCCATATCTGGCAGGGTCTGTCCGACACGCTGGTTGCACCGTTCATCAATCTGGCAATTGCGGATCGCATGCCGGGCGCGGTCTGGCATTCGGTGCAGGAAGCCGGCCATTTCGTGGCGATCGGTGCCGCGAACGATATTCTCGCGATCGCCGCCGAGGAGTTGCGCGCATAGCCGACAGCGACAACCGTGCGCCATCCGTGTCGTCATGTTATGCTGCCGCTCACAAAACGGGAGGAACCGCATGGATCAGCGCACCTTGCCCGCGCCGCGGCTTGCGCCGCTGTCGCCGGCCACCACGCCGGAGCTGAAAGAGCAGTTCGATCTCACGCAAAAGCGCATGGGCTTTATCCCGAATTCCATGCTGATCATGCAGCGCGATCCGGCGCTGACGCGCGCCTTTGCGGCCATGTCGGGCGCGGTGTGGCGGCCGGACAGCAAGGTCGATCTGAAACTGAAGCGGTTGATGGCGCATGTCGCGAGCCGCGCGTCCGGCTGCCAATATTGCATGGCGCATACGGCCGAAGGCGCTTCAAAGCTCGGCGTCGACCAGCAGAAGCTGGATGCGGTCTGGGATTACAGGACCAGCGATCTCTACACGCCCGCCGAACGCGCGGCGCTCGATGTCGCTGTTGCCGCCGGTTGCGTGCCCAATGCGGTAACCGACGAGATGTTCACGGACCTGCGCAAGCACTGGAGCGACGACCAGGTGGTCGAAATCGTCGGGCTGATCTCCCTGTTCGGGTTCCTCAACCGCTGGAACGATACCTTCGCCACGCCGCTGGAAGACGAGCCGATGCATTTCGGCGAAACGCATCTGGCGGATAAGGGCTGGGACGCCGGCAAACACCGGCGCTGAGAGCATTTCACAGTTTATTGAAGAGCGGCGGCGGCTGTAACGTTTCTGCCCCGGCTGCGAATACCGGAGAGGCGCATGGCGCAGACCGTGCGCCTTTCTTCAGAGCTCTTCATTGGATGGGAAAAGCGATGTTCAACAAACGCCAGTTTCTGACCGCTCTTGGCCTGGCCCTAACGCTGGCTTACACCGCCTCCGCTTTTGCGTCAGGCGCCAGGCCTTTCGACCGCGCAGCCTTTAACGCCGCGCAGGCGGCGGGCAAGCCGATCCTGATCGACGTCTCGGCCCCCTGGTGTCCGACCTGCAAGGCGCAGGCGCCGATCCTGTCGAAACTGATGAGCGATCCCCGCTTCAAGAATGTGGTCGCGTTCAATGTCGATTTCGATTCACAAAAGGACGTGCTGAAGAGCTTCAACGTGCAGCGGCAAAGCACGCTCATCGTCTACAAGGGCAAACAGGAGGCCGGCCGCTCGGTCGGCGATACCAATCCGGCCTCGATCGAGGGGCTGCTGGCCAAGGGTCTGTAGCGATCCGTGACCGGTATCGCCCTCGCATTGCTAGCCGGCACGCTGTCGGTGCTGTCGCCCTGCGTGCTGCCGCTGATCCCGATCGTTCTGGGTGCGGCCGTGGGCGAACACCGGTTCGGTCCGGCCGCGCTCGCGGCCGGGCTTGCCTTGTCGTTCGTCACCATCGGGTTGTTCGTCGCGACCATCGGCTTTTCGATCGGCCTCGATCTGGATGTCTTCCGCTCGGTTGCAGCCGTCCTGCTGATCGTCATGGGCGCGGTACTGCTGATCCCGCGCGTTCAGGCGCAGGTCGCCGCCGCGGCCGGTCCGGTCGGCAACTGGATGCAGGCGCAGGCGGGCGAAGTCCCCGGCCGTGGTCTCGGCAAGCAGTTCACCGTCGGCGTGCTTCTGGGTGCCGTCTGGAGCCCCTGTGTCGGTCCGACGCTGGGCGCCGCTTCGCTTCTTGCCGCGCGCGCGGAGAATCTCGGCCTTGTGGCCCTGACCATGTTCGCGTTCGGGATCGGCGCGGCGCTGCCGCTACTGCTGATCGGGATGATGTCGCGCGAGGCGATGTCGCGCTGGCGTGGCAGATTGCTGGCGGCCGGACAAGGCGGCAAGGCCGCCATGGGTGCGATCCTTGTTGCCACCGGACTTCTGATCCTCTCCGGCCTCGACAAGCGGCTTGAAGCGATCCTGGTCGCGGCGTCGCCGGCGTGGCTGACCGACCTGACGACGCGGTTCTGAAACGCGTCACGCGCGCCGCCACCTCACAACGTCAACTGCACCAGCACCAGGTCGAGCCGCGCGCCGAATTTCTCGCCGACGCCGGGCAGGCGGCCGGTTTCCTCGAACCCCATATTCTCGTGAAGCGCGAGCGATGCCCAGTTGGACGCATCGATCGCGCCGATCATCACCCGCTTGCCCATGCCGCGTGCTTCCGCGATCAGGGCGGCCAGCAGCATCCGGCCCAATCCCTTGCCCTGCGCCTCGTCCAGCACATAGACCGAATGCTCCACCGTGTGCCGGTAGCCCTCGAAAGGCCGGAACTCGCCGAAGCTGCCATAGCCCTGGACCCCGTCAACGTCGGCCACCAGCACCGGAAACCCGGCCCTGCGCCGCCTCTCGAACCAGATGCGCCGGCCCTCGAGGTCGGAGGGCGCCTCGTTCCAGATCGCCGTGGTCTTCATGACGGCGTCGTTATAGATCGCGAGAATCGCGGGCAGATCGGCTTCCGTCGCGGGCCGGATCGTCGCCACCAGATGCGCCTCCCTGACGCTGCTGAGGGCCTGCTTTCGTTGCTTGTGGCCCTTTCCGGCGGATGCTATCCCGCCCGCCATGACAGCGGCAACCATCGATAATATCCGCAACTTTTCCATCGTCGCGCATATCGACCATGGCAAGTCCACGCTCGCCGACCGGCTGATCCAGCTCACCGGCGGGCTGGAGGCGCGCGAAATGACCGAGCAGGTGCTCGATTCCATGGATATCGAGAAGGAGCGCGGCATCACCATCAAGGCGCAGACGGTGCGCCTGAAATACCACGCCAAGGACGGCAAGGATTACATTCTCAATCTGATCGACACCCCGGGCCATGTCGACTTTGCCTATGAGGTGAACCGTTCGCTCGCCGCCTGCGAGGGCTCGCTGCTCGTGGTCGATGCGTCGCAGGGCGTGGAGGCGCAGACGCTCGCCAACGTCTATCAGGCGATCGAGAACAACCACGAGATCGTTCCGGTCCTGAACAAGGTCGATCTGCCGGCCGCCGAGCCAGAAAAGGTCAAGCAGCAGATCGAGGACGTGATCGGCATCGATGCGTCCGAAGCGATCCCGATTTCCGCCAAGACCGGGGTCGGCATTCCCGACGTGCTGGAAGCCATCGTTCACAAGCTGCCGGCGCCGAAGGGCGACCGCAATGCGCCGCTGAAGGCGCTGCTGGTCGATTCCTGGTACGATGTCTATCTCGGCGTTATCGTGCTGGTGCGCATCGTCGACGGCACGATGAAGGAAGGCGACCAGATCCAGATGATGCGGACCGGCGCCGAATACAACGTCGACCGCGTCGGCGTGTTCACGCCGAAAAAGACCGAAGTGAAAGAGCTGGGTCCGGGCGAGATCGGCTTCCTCACCGCCTCGATCAAGGAAGTCGCCGATACCCGCGTCGGCGATACCATCACCCATGCGAAGAAGCCGACCGCCGAGCCTCTGCCGGGCTTCAAGGCCGCGATCCCGGTGGTGTTCTGCGGATTGTTTCCGGTCGATGCCGCGCAATTCGAGGATCTGCGCGCGGCGATGGGCAAGCTGCGGCTGAACGATGCCAGCTTCTCGTTCGAGATGGAGACCTCGGCCGCACTCGGCTTCGGTTTCCGCTGCGGATTCCTGGGGCTGTTGCATCTCGAAATCATCCAGGAGCGGCTGGAGCGCGAATTCAATCTCGACCTGATCGCGACCGCGCCCAGCGTTATCTACAAGATGACGCTGACCGACGGCACGCAGCTCGAGATTCACAATCCCGTCGACATGCCGGACGTGGTGAAGATCGAGGAGATCCAGGAGCCGTGGATCGAAGCCACGATCATGACGCCCGACGAATATCTCGGCTCGGTGCTGAAGCTGTGCCAGGACCGGCGCGGCAATCAGAAAGAGCTGACCTACGTCGGCAACCGCGCGATGGTGAAATACGACCTGCCGCTGAACGAGGTCGTTTTCGATTTCTACGACCGGCTCAAGTCGGTGTCGAAGGGCTATGCCTCGTTCGACTATCACCTGACCGATTATCGCGTGTCCGATCTGGTCAAGATGCAGATCCTGGTCAATGCTGAGCCGGTCGATGCGCTGGCGATGCTCGTGCACAAGACCCGCGCCGAGGGCCGCGGCCGCGCCATGGTGGAGAAACTCAAGGAGCTGATCCCGCCGCACATGTTCCAGGTGCCGATCCAGGCCGCGATCGGCGGCAAGGTGATCGCCCGCGAAACCGTGCGCGCGCTGCGCAAGGACGTGACCGCGAAATGCTATGGCGGCGACGCCACCCGCAAGCGCAAGCTTCTGGAGAAGCAGAAGGAAGGCAAGAAGAAGATGCGCCAATACGGGAAGGTGGATATCCCGCAGGAGGCGTTTATTGCCGCGCTCAAGGTGGATACGTAGCAGAGTAGTTGCTTAAGCGGCTAATCTCTCTTTGCGGAGAGTGATAAAGAGACGCCGGCGTTCTCCGCGCCGTCAAACAACAGGAGCGATGATCCGCCCCCGCTATGGCCGTGCCGACGCCGCAAGCCTCGCCATCTTCTCGCGAAACAGCGCCATGACCTCGTCCGCCAGCACGCCGCCGGTGATCGACACCGGCGCGAACGTTTCGCGTGCAGCGATCTCGGTGCTTGGTACCATGATCTGGTCCATCACGGTCGCGAGTTGCGTGATCGAGGCAGCATAAACGACACGCGAGATACCGCACCACACGATCGCACCCATGCACATCGGGCAAGGTTCGCCGGTCGTATACAGCGTTGCGCCTTTCAGCGCGTCGGCGCCCGGATAGTCAACGGCGTTGCGGATCGCCACCATTTCTCCATGCGCGGTGGGATCGCGTTGGGAGCGGCCATGATTGCCGCCACGCGCGATCACGCCGCCGGCGTGAACGATGACGGCGCCGAAGGGCAAGTCCGCAGCGCGCCCCTCATCGATCGCCATGCGCATGAAGCGCTGGTCCTCGGCAGCAGGCGACCGCGTAAAGGCGGACGCGGCTTGCGGGACTACGACGCTGCATGCGAGTCCGGCGATGACCGAACGTCGCGACGGCATATGACAATCACAGGCCACACCCTTTAGGCACTCTGAATAATGCTGCATCGCGCGCGCTCCGTAGAAAGCAGGAGACGCGATGTTACACACCGATGGTTGATCTCTTTGAAGACGAATGCGCTTGACAAGCGTAAAGTCTGAAACGAGGTTGCAACGCTTCATACATCATGACGGAGGGCACATGCCGTATTCATTCGAAATCTATAAAGACAAGAAGGAAGAATTCCGCGTGCGCTTCAAGGCGCCGAACGGTGAGAAGATGTTCGCTTCGGAAGGCTATTCATCGAAAGCCGCAGCGAACAACGCGATCAAGTCGATCCTGAAGAACGGCCCGACTGCCATGGTCGTGGACAACACCAAGGCTGTGAAGAAGGCCAAAAAGGCCTGATTGGTCCGCGGCCTGCGAGATAGGCCCGCAAGATTGGTCAACATGATGGCCCGCAAGATGAGCTGCTGGAGCGGCTTCATCTTGCGGGCCATGGCGTTTTCATCGGCGCGGATGGTCAGGCTCAGCGGAAGCTCGACGTCTCCATCGTACATGGCAGCGCCGGCACAACCGGCGGTGCCGGCATCTCCGGCAGCCTGCTCCGGCGTGCCCGGGCCACGCCGATAGCGTCGTCACGCCGCGTGGCCGCGGCGCGCAGGGCATCGCGGCGGCCATACCATCCCCGGCTCTCCTGCGCCGCGCTGACAACATCGAAGCGCGTCAGGCCGATATCGGCGAGCATGCGGTCGTCGGCATGCATCAGGAGGTCGAGTTCGTGGTGATATCGCGAGGTCCAGGCCAGGCGCGTGCAGAATGCGCGCAATCCGGCCTGTACCTTTCGAAGCGCAATCCGCAACAGGCGGCTAAACGCGTGCGCCCGTCGGGTGCGCGCCTGCGCGATCGTGCGGGGGGCGAAACTCACATCGAGGTCGGCGTTCATGGCAGTCTCCATCGGTTCATGACGCGGCATATGCGCTCCGGCCGCTGCCCCGGCCATGATCGCCTGTCCGCCTCTCTTGATTGAAATGCCGGGTGTGCCCGGCCTCACGATCGTATGATCGATCGCAGACGAAGCTGTATGTCGCTGCGGCGCGGCCTGAGGTTCAAACAGTCGGTTCGGCGCCGTTCTGGCGGCTCTTGCGCCATGCGGCGGGCGGCATCCCGACCACCTTTTTGAAGGCGCGGCTGAATGCGGCTTCGGATTCGTAGCCGACATCGACCGCAATTTTTGCGATGTTCGACTGTCCCTGTGTCAGCAGACCCGAGGCGATCTGCATCCGCCAGCGCGCGAGATATTGCATCGGCGGCACGCCGACGAATTCGGTGAAGCGGTCGGCGAGCGCCGAACGGGACAAGCCGACTTCGCCGGACAGCGTTTCCAGCGTCCAGTCCCTGGCGGGATTGGCGTGCATCAGCGACAGCACGTGTCCGACATGCCGGTCCCGCAATCCCGCAAGCCAGCCGGTCTGTTCGCTGGGCAGCGATTCCAGATACATGCGGACCAGTTCGATGAACAGAAGCTCGCTCAGCTTGGCGAGGATGCTTTCGCCGCCGATGCGCTGGCCATGCGCTTCCATCACCGCCATCTGGTAGAAATGGCTCAGCCGCGCGTTGCATTCGGGATTCTGGCCGCTGCAATGGATGCGCGGCGGCAGCGCCGCCAGCAGTGGATTGAACGGCCGCACGTCGCAGCCGAGAAAGCCGCAAACGAGCTTGAGCTTCTCGCCGCCACCGCCGGTCTCGACGAGTTTCCAGGGCCGCTGCGTCGTCAGATCGAGCTGCGATACGTCGAAGCTCGCCGGTGCGCGCATCGACGGTTCGGTCGCCAGCGTATGATGATCGCCGTGCGGAAATACGATCAGGTCGCCAGTCTGCAGCCTGACCGGGTCCTGGTCCTTCTGCACCGCATAGCACTCGCCCTGGGTGACTAGATGATACGAGATCAGATGCTGCGCGTCCGGCATGATCAGGGGAATGAGATGCCGCGAGCGCGGGGCGAATGTCACCCAGGGCGCGGTGACGTCAACGTCGATGAATACTGCCCCGGTCAGACGAACCGCGCGCAACACGTCGGAAAGCGTATCGCTGCCCATCTCTCGCCTCGGCAAAAAGACAGAAGGTCAATTCATTCGGACGATCAGGCAAAAGTGAGCCTTCCGGAGGCTGGCTTGTCAACACGCCGGGACCCGGATTCGTGCGGCTTTGAAGCGACCGGGAGCGCTATTCGACCTTGGGGCTTCCTGATGCCGCAGCGGTCTCTGCCCGCTTCTCGGCCGGAGCCATGGCAGACCGGCTCGACGGTTCGATGACGATGCGGGTCTTCCCCATGCCCTGCTTCTTCACAAGGTTGAAGAGGACCGCGGCATCGCGCGGATGCAGCCGCACGCATCCCTTGGAGGCGCGCCGGCCCAGCCGGCTGACCTGGTTGGTCCCGTGAATGGCGTAATGACCGTGGAAGAAAATCGAGTACGGCATCGGCGCCATGTTGTAGAGCCGCGAATGCCAGGTCCGCTCCATCCGCTGCGGCCTGAAGGTGCCGACCGGCGGTCCGCCGGCCAGCCCGGTCGAGACCACGAAATTGTGGGTCGGAACGCCGTCCACGATCACCGACATGCGCTGCGCCGATTTGTCCACCCGGACCACGACCTCGGCCTCGGCGGCGGAACCCGCCAGGAATGCGATGATTGCGGCAATGGCGGGAAACACACGCATGACCAACCCCTACGCGGCACTGTGCAAACCGGCTTCCAGACTCAATTCAAGCATGTAAAGTCAGCGCGCAAAAATACCGTTAAGAGGTGTGGTCCAATGAGGGTGTTTTTGTTCACTTTCGCGTTTGCCCTGACGCTTGCGCAGGCGGCATCGGCGCAGGACAAGGGGACGCTCGACCCCAAACCGCTGCCGCCGCTGGCCAATCCGGACGATCCCAAGACGCCGGCCAAGGATCTGTTTGGCCGCAAGCTGACACCGGCCAATCTGCAGGCCCGCGCGATCGGCTTCTACACCCGCGGCTGCCTTGCCGGCGGCATTGCGCTGCCGGTGAACGGCAAGAACTGGCAGGTCATGCGCCTGTCACGCAACCGCAACTGGGGGCATCCCGACCTGATCGACATGCTTGAGCGGCTCGCGGCCAAGGCGCCCAGCGTCGGCTGGAATGGCCTTCTGGTCGGCGATCTGGCGCAGGCGCGCGGCGGCCCGATGCTCACCGGCCATGCCAGCCATCAGGTCGGGCTCGATGCCGACATCTGGCTGACGCCGATGCCAGACCGCGAATTGACGAGGCGCGAGCGCGAGGAAATGTCCGCCACCAATGTGGTGCGCGCGGACAAGCTCGATGTCGATCCGAACGTCTGGACACCGGGCCATGTCGGCATCATCCGGGCGGCGGCACAGGACCCGGCGGTGGAGCGCATCCTGGTCAATGCGGCAATCAAGAAGGCGCTGTGCCGCGATGCCCGCGGCGACCGCGCATGGTTGTCCAAGGTACGCCCCTGGTACTGGCACAACTATCATTTCCACATCCGCATGGGATGCCCGAAGGATTCGCCGGGCTGCAAGCCGCAGCCGCCGATCGGAGAGGGCGACGGCTGTGGCGCCGAACTGGCCTACTGGTTTCAGCCGAAGATATTGCAGCCGGAAGAGCCGAAGTCGGACCGGCCGCGCAAGCACATGACGATGGAGGCGCTGCCGGCGGAATGCCGTCAGGTGCTGGTGTCGGATTAGCGTCACAGCGTGTCAGGGCTCCAAGCGGACCCGTTTCAAACGCAATTTACGCATTCTCCGCTTCGATCGCGCGCACCACGGCGTCGGTGACCTGCCTGGTCGTGGCGCTGCCGCCAAGATCGGGCGAGTGCAGATCGGGATCGGCGGTGACGCGTTCGATCGCCTTCATCAGCCGCGCTGCTGCGGCCTTTTCGCCGAGATGCTCGAGCATCATCACGCCGGTCCAGAACGAACCGATCGGATTGGCAATGCCCTTGCCGGTGATGTCGAACGCCGAGCCATGGATCGGCTCGAACATCGACGGCGTATGCCGCTCCGGGTTGAGATTGGCGGTCGGTGCGATGCCGAGCGAACCGGCCAGCGCCGCGGCGAGATCGGACAGGATGTCGGCGTGCAGGTTGGTGGCGACGATGGTGTCGAGCGTCTGCGGCCGCAGCGTCATGCGCATGGTCATCGCGTCGACCAGCATCTTGTCCCAGGTGACGTCGGGATAATTGTGCGCCACCTCGGCCGCGATGTCGTCCCACATCACCATGCCGTGACGCTGCGCATTCGACTTGGTGACCACGGTCAAGAGCTTGCGCGGGCGCGAACGAGCCATCTCGAAGGCGAAGCGGATGATGCGCGTTACGCCGGCGCGCGTGAACATCGCGACATCGGTCGCGACCTCCTCCGGCAGGCCCTTGTGGACGCGGCCGCCGACGCCGGCATATTCGCCTTCGGAATTCTCGCGCACGATCACCCAGTCGAGCTCGGGCCCGGTGACGTTGCGGAGCGGGCTGACAATGCCGGGCAGGATGCGCGTGGGGCGCACATTGGCGTATTGATCGAGCGGCTGGCAGATCGCAAGCCGCAGGCCCCACAGTGTGATGTGATCGGGGATATCGGGCGCGCCGACCGAGCCGAAATAGATCGCGTCGAACTTGCGCAATTGGTCCGCGCCGCCTTCCGGCATCATCACGCCGTGCTTGCGATAATAGTCCGAGCCCCAGTCGAAATGGCTGACGTCGAGTGCGAAGCCGCCGTCGCGTGCGGCGCAGGCGGCAAGAACGTCGAGACCGGCCGCGATCACTTCGGGCCCGATGCCGTCGCCGCCGATGGCGGCGATCTTGTGGGTACGCATGTATCCTCTTTGAGCTGAGTGGTTCTGGTCGCGTCGGAATATGCGAGCGAGGCTTTATCAAGCCTCGCTGGTTTTAGGGAAGTGCGTCTATTTTTGAGCTGCGCCCCCCAGCAGCTTGCTCCAGCGCGCCGTTTCCGATTTGAAACGCTCGTCGAGCGCCGCTGGCGTGGCCAGCGCGGCAGGCACCGGAACGGTGCCGAGAGTCGCAAACCGTTCGATCACTTTCGGATCCTTGAGGGCCTTCTGCAAAGACGCCGCAAGTTTCTCGCGGATTGCGGCAGGAGTACCTTTGGGCGTCCAGATGGCGTGCCAGGCCGAGAGCTCGAAGCCCTTGACGGCACTCTCGTTCAAAGTTGGCACCTCGGGCAGTACATTGATCCGGTCGCGTGTTGTTGCGGCATAGGGTTTGATATTGCCGGATTTGATGTGGTTGGTCGTGTTGGTGGTCTGGTCGCACATGAAGTCGATCTGTCCGGCAATCAGATCGTTCATGGCCGGTCCCGTACCCTTGTACGGCACTACGGTTGGCTTGATCGCCGTCGCGTCGATCAGCAGCCGGCCGCAGAGGTCCGAGACCGCGCCCACGCCGGCAGTCCCGAAGGTTGCGCCGGAGCCCTTGCCCCTGAGCCAGTCGAGAAGCGCCGCGACGTCGGCGGGTGGCAAATCCTTTCGGCCGACAAGCGTAAGCGGCACGTCTGTTACGAGCCCGACGGAGTCGAAAGCCTCTTCTTGATTGTAGGGCAGGTTGGGATAGAGCGCGCCGAATGTGGCGACCCCGATGTGATAGAGGAGGATCGTGTACCCGTCGGGTGCCGATTTGGCGACGCGCGCCGCGCCGAGCGAGCCGCCCGCGCCTCCAGCATTCTCGATGACGATACGCTGGCCGAGGTCGGCGCTCATCGTCTCGGCAACCAGCCGCGCGACGGTATCGCTCGGGCCGCCGGCGGCCGCAGGCACGATCATCGTGATGGGTTTGTCAGGATACGTCGCCTGGGCCGCGGACGGACCGGCCGTCACGACCGCGGCGGCGAGCCCCATGGCTGCGGCAAACATCCGCTGGAGTTGGATCATCTCTGCTTCCTCCTGATGACGTCTAAGACCCAGCTTTCTTGTATGGAAGCTTCCATGTATTTAAATGGACGGTGTGCGGCAGGTCAATGCCTCCGCTTTTTGCTTGCGTGGGCGCCCGCGTTCGTTGCTCGGTCGGCTAGGGAGACACCATGGCCACAAAGCTGCTGGCGCCAGCCGTCCCGGACGGCAGCAGAAAACCCTCGCTGGTCGAGGAAGCCTACGCGGCGCTGAAGCAGGCGATCCGCGACAATGTTTTTGCGCCTGGCTACCAGGGCTCCGAGCAGGAAATCGCGGTGCGCCTCGGAATGAGCCGGACGCCGGTGCATGAGGCGATCATCCGGCTACAGGAGGATGGGCTCGTCCGGGTCTTGTCCAAACGCGGCGTCCTGGTCTGTCCGCTTGCGCCGGAAGACGTGCGCGAAATCTACGATGTCATCATCGCCATCGAATCGATGGCAGCGGAGCTGCTGGCTTCCTTGCCCGAACCGGAACGGCATTCCGTCGCCGACGACCTCGAAGCCGCGACCGCGCGCATGGAGGCAGCGCTGCGCGCGGACGATCTTGTCGCCTGGGCAAGCGCCGACGATGCATTCCATCGCATCCTTGTCACGCGCTGTGGCAACAGCCGGCTTCGCCGCATTTCCCAGACGGTCACCGACCAGGCGCATCGCGCCCGGATGCTGACACTCAAACTTCGCGCGAAACCCGTCGGCTCCGCTGCCGCTCACCAGCGGATCAGCGCTGCCATTCGGGACGGAGCAGGTGACGAGGCTCATCTTTCCGCGCGGCAGCATCGCGTTGCTGCGCGCGACGAGCTTGTTCCGTTGATCGTCAGCATCGGCATGAAGCACCTCTGAAGCCGACCCGCGCGGGTGGCGCCGTTCGATGCCGTCGGCTGGAAAGCGCTAGGGCTTGTCGCCGAAATTCAGTCCGCGCACGACCACGATCTGGGTACGGGCGCCGGAGATCCCGAAATCGTCGTCGTTGATCAGGACCAGTGAACGGTCCGGAAGCACGGCAACGCCTTCGGTCTTGCCCAGGATTTTCGGAAAGTCCGCGGTATCGAAACGCAGCGACTTGTTCACCGGCTCGATCAGGGCCTCGGCGACGCTGAGTTGCTCCAGCGAGGGCGACGTCGCGATCTGGTCCCACGGCGTGCCAATGATGTTGGTCGCCTTGCCGAGATCGACTTCGTAGAGCTTGGTGGTGGCCTCGGTTCGCTCCAGCACCACAAGATGGGTGGTCCCGACCACCGTCATTTCGCTGACGCGCGGGTCGTACTGGTTGGATGACGGGTCGCGCCGGAAGGTTTTCGGGTCGTCCAGGACATAGACATATTCGGCGACGATCTGCATCGAGGTGCGTTCGACCTGGAATAGCCGCACATTGCGAGAGGTACGAAAGGCTGCGACGTCCGGATTGGCGAGCGGGCTCTGCAGCGCGAAATACAGGAAGCGCTCGTCGCGCGAGACCGCGAGGGCCTCGATCCCGCGATTGAGCTGACGTCTTGCGAGGATCGCCGGCAGCGAGCCGACGACGCCGTAGCGCGCGCCGGCAAAGTCCTCTTCCATGCCCTGCGGCACATGGCGCGTGATGATCCGGCCGTCGGAGGATACGTGAATGATCGAGGGCGCGTTCTCGTCCGAAATCCAGAAGGTGCCGTCGGTCAGACGGATGACCGCCTCCGCATCGACCCCATGCACATTCTGCTCGAGCGGCTTGCCGTGTCCGTCGAATGGAGGCTCGGTAACGGCATTGCGCAACGCATTGGGCATGCCGTTGAGTGGCGTACCGTCGCGATCCTTGAGCGTGATGACATCGGTGATCCGGAACGTCCCGGTATCGGTCAGGATCACGCGATAGATCGACGGGGCGTAAGGCGGCGTCAGGAAAATCCTGGCGCTCTTGGTCTCGCGGCAGGCCGGAAGCTCCATCTGCGCCGCCGACTTGAAATCGCCGCAGGTGAGGTTCGGACCGCGATCGCCGACCGTCCAGATCACATTGGGTGGGTCGTCCGGATGACGGAAGGCGCCGCTGCCGATGCCGACAGACAGGTTCAGCATGCGGCCATTGTCGAAGCGATAGCGCGCCATCGTCAGCAGCGTGTCGTCGCTGCGGAATTCACGAACGGCGATATCGGACGCGATGACAGAGGTGGGCAGGGCGAGCAAAAGAGCGGCTAAAAGGCGAAAACGCATCGGCGCCATCGGTTATGCTGGGGGCCGGGCGCGACGTGCGCCAGACGAGTGTCCCGAATCCGAAGTCCGCTTCATTGCGCGGCGTGCTGGTGAGCGGACTTCGGGTCCGAAGGACACTAGCAAGCCTGTGACGCTGGTGCGAACCACCTGTTGGCTGGTTGTCTCACGTTACCGGTGGTCGAGGCAAAGGTCCGCGGGGCGCGACAGCCGCCCCGGCTGCCGAATTGAGGGCGGTCAGGCCGGGTTTTCCCCGGCGAACGGCTATCCGTTGAATTTTTGTGAGCCCCACACCCCATGCTTCGGTGGAAAGGCCGGGCTTTTGGTTATTTAGTTAACGGACTGTGGCAATAATGCACTAGTGGCCTTTGTCACACCGCACTATCGTGTTTTGGTTGATTCACCTGGGGGCTCCCTATGAAGAAGTTTGCGATGGCATCCGCTGCTGTGCTCGTGCTTTTGAGCGCTGCTGGCTGCACCATGTACGGCAAGGCTCCGGTCGGCAAGGCGCCGGTCGTCGCCAAGTACTAACGGTTTAGGCCGAGAAAGGGCCGGCTTTCACGCCGGCCCCTTTCTGTTCCTGACGTTGGTGGCATTCAGGTCCGTGACCGAAAGGTTGTGGGGCTGAGTGAATTGAGCCTTATGGTGCCTACAATATCGGCGTATGCGGCGTCCCCGCATAGGCCGCTTTTTGTTTTTGGGTGGCGTTGCGGCCGATCGAGCCCTGGCCGCGTGTCTCACGGTCGCCGGCCGCCTCTCTCGCATTCGTCCGTATCTCGGGACTTCCGGTGAACCCCGGCTCCTTCGCGAGTCGAGGCCTGCTATGAGGCCACCTGAAGCCCTGGCCGCTGCGAAGGCGGGAGCCTTCGCAAGCCATCCTGAGGCTCTTTCGCAACGCCGCCGACAGAACATTGCCCGGACCTCGACTATGGGCGTCCAGCGGCTTGACTCCGGCGTCCGCCGGCGCATGTGATGAGCGATGCAGGATCCGGCAACGACAGTGTTTCGGGGGACGTCAATGCGAGCCAGAGACCAACACGTAATCGGGCACGGCGCCCGTCTCGGCATGGCAGCGGTGGCTGCGGCTTGTGTGCTCTCGGTCGGCAGCAGCGGGGCGATGGCTCAAGGCCGCCCGACGCCCGCGCCCGCCGCCGCCGTGCAGGCTTCCGCCGCGCCGGTCGCCGCGGCCCAGGCATCCGCTGGCGTCACCGTGGCCGCGCCGACCCGGACAACACAGGCGCCGGAACCGGCAAGCACCGGTTCCACAGGCTCCAACCTGCCGGCCATCAATGTGGACGCCGAAAAGCCGAAGCAGAAGCCGGTGCAGCGTCAGGTGATGACGCAGGGTCCCAAGCGCGAGCCGATCAAGATCCCGGTGAATTCGAGCGGCTGCAAATCGGCCCGCGCGCCCGGCAAGCCCTACTTCATCGAGTTCCGTTCACGCACCGCGGTCAGCTACGGCCACACCTTCGTTCTTCATGGGCGGCTCGGCGACGGCAATCGCTTCGCAAGCTACCAGATCGCCGGCCTGCATCCGAAGGGCGATGATCCCAACGTCTACATGCAGGGCATGATGGTGCCGGTCGAATCGGAAACCGGTCCGTCATGGGGCGACCAGGACGAGCAATATCTGACGGCGCGCTTCTGCGTGACGCTGACCGAGGCCGAATACCGAAAGGCGCTGGCCTATATCAAGCATCTGCAGGCGACCAAGAAGACCTGGCACGCGACGACCTATAACTGCAACGCCTTCGCCGCCGACATCGCCCGGCATATCGGTCTCGATTCGCCGAACCCCAACATGTATCTGCCGCAAAGCTTCATCAATCGGATGGCGGATCTCAATCGCGGCGGCAAGTCAGGCAATCCGTTCGCGGCAAGCTTCCCGGGCTTCCAACAGCAGCAGCCGGCAGCCCAGCCGCAGCGGCGGGCCCGCACCGCGCAGCCGGCCAGCCAGCAGCGCCAGCAGTAACGACGGCGCCTCCAGTCTGTGCTTCGAAAGGCCCGCAGCGATGCGGGCCTTTTCTTTTTGGGTTGTATCGCTGTGGTTAGCGATCCACCGGCCACGACGCGCGCTATTTCGCCGGGGGGCGAATGAGCGACCAGACCGGCTGGCCCAGGGCGCCATCCAGTTGCAATGTGAAGCTGCGCAGGAATGCCGGCGCCTGGTCGCTATATCCATAGACCATGAGCACGAACAACAGCGGCGGGATCGCCGCGAGCCAGAGGATCGTCCGGATCATGTCGGCGCGCTGCGCGGCCGCCTGCTTCGGATTGCGATAGTTTGGAGGCGGGTATTGGCTCATGATGCCGACAATCGCGGGAGCGTCCGATGGATACGTTGATTGACGATTTGACCCGGAAAATTCGCGAACTGGAAGCGCAAATGGATGCCCATCTCGCGCAGCGCCGGGCCGAATTGCGGGTCGGGATGGAGCGCGGCCGGGTCGTGTTCGAACAGGAGGTGCTGCGCCGGCATCGCGAGTTGAAGACCGCTCTGCTCTCCTATGTCTGGAACGCCAATCTTCTTGTCATCGTCACGGCGCCGGTCATCTACGCGATGATCGTGCCGCTGGTCCTGCTCGATCTGTTCGTCACTGTGTACCAGATGATCTGCTTTCCGGTCTATGGCATCCCGAAGGTCAGGCGCGCGGACTATTTCGCGTTCGACCGGCATCATCTCGCGTATCTGAATGCGCTGGAAAAGCTCAACTGCGCCTATTGTTCCTACGCCAATTGCCTGATCGCCTATGTGCGCGAGATCGCGGCCCGGACCGAGCAATATTGGTGCCCGATCAAACATGCGCGCCGGGTGATCGGGTCGCACGCGCGCTATCTGAAGTTCGACGATTACGGCGATGCCGAAGGCTTCCGCGCGCACGCAGCGGGTCTGCGCGACGACCTCGCGAAGGGAAAGGAATGACAGCGCGGGCGCATCAGCGCTGCGGCCTCAGTCGTCGCCCCAGACCCTGAGGCCGACCTCGGTTGAGGCCTCGCCGGGCTTTCGCTGCGCCTGGAACTCGGCGTCGATATACGGTTTGATTTCGCAGACCAGGGCCACGCCGCCGGCCGTGCCGTCACCGGGTTTAGAGTGCGACTCGCGCGTGATCTTCAGGCCCATCTCCCGGCACCGCTGCGCATAGGCCGCGATGACGGCCTCCGGCATCGCGGTACTGCGATAGGTCAGCACGCTCCAGCCCGGAAAGGTCCCGTCCTGCAGGCTGACGCTGTACTTGCCCGGCTCGTTCGTCGGCTCGATCAGCCCGAAGCTCTCGAGCCGCGACCCCTTCACAAACACCCAGTAGCGCAGGCCATTGCGGCCTTCGAAGTCCCAGCTCCCGTCGGCCGCCCAGAAAACAAAAGCGAGAAACCCGAAGGGCAGGATGACCATCAAGAGCAAGGCAGTGGCGAGCGGGACAAGGCAGCCGAAGCGCGAGGCCGCCTTGCGGGCCGGCTCGGCCATTGGAGCGCTCGCGGACCGCGCGGGGTGTCAGGCCTTGTCGATCTTGCCGCCGCTCTCCGCCCAATCCTTGAAGGCGCCGAGATTGTAGACCTTTTCGTAGCCGAGATCCTTCAGCGTCTTTCCCGCCAGCGCCGACCGGCCGCCCGATGCGCAATACAGGATCACCGGCTTGCTGCGGTCGAGGCTCTTGTCATGGGCGGGCGATTCCGGATCCGCCTTGAACTCCAGCAGGCCACGCGGAATGTGGACTGCGCCGGCAGCCTTGCCGCTCTGCGCGACTTCCATCGCATCGCGCACGTCGAGCATCACGGCGCCGTCCTTCTCGACCATTTCGGTCGCCTGCGCGGAAGTAATACGCGGCACGGCCGCGTTCGCAGCTTCCATCATCGCCTTCACGCTCGTCGCCATTTAGCTCTCCCGAATGGATTCAAGGCCCACGGCAACTCGCCGGCGGGCGTCACGTCGTTCGCGGGTTATCACGTATGCAACGGGTCGGGATAGATAACCCCGACCCGCCGTTGTAGCCAGAATGTCCGCGGCGGCGTCTCCCGCGCGATCAATATTTCGCGCTGATCGGCAGTTCCTCCGCCGGGAACAGCGAGATCACCTTGCAGCCCTTGTCGGTGACCACGACCTCTTCCTCGATGCGCGCGCCGGAATAGCCGTCGGTCGCCGGGCAATAGGTCTCGATCGCGAACACCATGCCTTCCTTGATTTCGGTCGGGTGATCCATCGACACGACGCGCGAGATGATCGGCCGCTCGTGCAGTGCGAGACCGAGGCCATGCGCGAATTGCAGGCCGAACGCGCTCATCTCGTCCGGGAATCCGAACTCGCCAGCGACCGGGAAAGCCTCGGCGATATGCGCGGTCGACGCGCCCGGCTTGATGCGGTCCATCGCATTGTCCAGCCATTCGCGCGCCTTCTTGTAGGCGTCGCGCTGGCTGTCGGTCGCCCGCACCACGTTGAAGGTGCGGTAATAGCAGGTGCGATAACCCATGAAGCTCTGCAGGATGTCGAAGAAGGCCTGGTCGCCCGGGCGGATCAGGCGATCGGTGAAATTGTGCGGATGCGGGTTGCAGCGTTCGCCGGAAATCGCGTTGACCGCTTCGACGTCGTCGGAGCCATGGGTGTAGAGGAACTTGTTGACCTCGGCGACGATGTCGTTCTCGCGCACGCCGGGCCGCAGCTTCTCGTTGATCAGGTCGTAGGCGCCGTCGACCATGGCCGCGGCGCGATTGAGCAGCGCGATCTCGTCGATCGACTTGATCTCGCGCGCTTCCAGCATCACCTGCTGGCCGTCCTGCACTTTCAGTCCGGTCTTTTCGAGTTCGAACATCATCGGCGGCTCGATGATGTCGACGCCGAGCGGCATATCGGCGACGCCATGCTCGCGCAGGATCGCGGCGATCTCCTCGGCATGCCGCTTCATCAGACCGAAATCCGGATGCACGGTGCCGCGCAGGCCGACGAGGCCGGCCTTGCAGTTTTCCGGCTTGAGCCACGGCGAATAGAGCTTGTGATGGACCGCGGCCGAGCCGAAATCCCACAGGATCGGGTCGGCCGAGTCGCGGGTCAGCAGCGCCCAGCGTGAAAGCTTGTCGCGTTCCCATTCGCCGATCTTGGTCGAGGTGAGATAGCGGATGTTGTTGACGTCGAAGACCAGCAGGGCGCCGAGGTCGGACTTCTCCAGCGCCATGCGGGCGCGGCTCAGCCGGTAATTGTGCAGGCGCCGATAGTCGACCCGTTCCTCGAAATCGACCCCCATGATGCCGAGCGAGGGCAGGGCGCGGCCCCAATTGTACCGCGGGTTGATGTCTTCGGCGCTGACCTTGCGGATGGCGGACTGGTCCATGAGGTTCCTCGGGTGTTGTTGGCGCTTTCGCGCGGGTCTGGCACTAGTCTATACGGCATGGCGCGCAAGGGGGAGGGGTGACGTGACAACCCGATCGGCCCTTTATCTGGAAGATTTTTCACCTGGTCAGACTTTTGCCTCGGCATCGGTCACCATGGACGCCGATGCAATCAAGGGCTACGCGAGGCAGTTCGATCCGCAACCCTTCCATCTCGACGAGCAGGCGGCCGAAGCAACCTTTTTCAAGGGACTCGCCGCTAGCGGCTGGCACACCGTCTCGGTCACCATGCGGCTTCTGGTCGATGGCGGCCTGCCCATCGCGGGCGGCATCATCGGCGCCGGCGTGGACGAGATCCGCTGGCCCCGACCGACCCGGCCGGGCGACACCCTGCGGCTGGTCACCGAGGTGCTCGAGGTGCGGCCGTCGAAATCGAGGCCGGACCAGGGGTTGATGAAGGTACGCACCACCACGCTGAACCAGAATGACGAGCCGGTACAGGTGATGGTGTCGAATCTCGTGGTGATGCGGCGGCCGGTGTGAGAGACCCGCTCGAGCCTCGTTGTCCTGCGGCGCAGCAGGCAGTATGCGGTGGACCGGGTGTTTCGAGGTAGACACTGCGTCCGCGTCGAGACGGCGCATCGGCGAAAGACATCAGGCTACAGAAAGCGATCCGCGCGCGCATGAGTAAAAAGGAAGCCCTGTCCCCGCTGGACCGGATCAGCACGAAAGAGTGGCTCGTCTTTGCTCTTGTCATGGTGCTGATGGCGTTGGTGCTTGCTGCCGATCTCGAAACGACGCCGGACCACGTCACCATCTGTTTCATCTACACGGCGATCATTTTTCTGTCGATCTTCAGCTTTTACCGGTCGGCCTATATTGCCGCGGCGGTCGCGACCCTGTTCTCGGTGATCGGCTCGTTCGTCAACCCGCCGACCGAGGCCGTGAGCGTGGTGTTTTTTGCAAACCGGGCCATTGCGATCGTATCCCAGTGGATCGTCGCGGTGCTGGTGACAACACGCAAGGATGCCGAGGCGTTGATGCGCTCTGATCTTGCGGAGCAGACCGCTAGCGCCGAAACGCGTCGCCGGTTCATCGATGTGCTGTCGCACGAGATCGGTACGTCGCTGACCACGATCGACGGCCAGGCCTTCCTGTTGCGCCGGACGCTGGATGAGCCCGACCAGCCGCGTGCCGACAAGATCCGCAGCGCGGTCCGTCATATCCAGGCGATCGTCCAGCAGGTGCAACTCGCATCCGAAGTCGGGGAACGCGCCTCCGACATGCGATCCGAGTCAATAAACCTGCGTCGGTTGCTGGAGGATCTGTTCGTCGACCTCGACACCAGCGCGGTGTTTTTCAAGGCGGACCTCGCCGCATTGCCGGACACCATTCTGGGCGACCCGGACATGTTGCGGCAGATCGTCGGTAACGTGCTCTCCAACGCCATTAAGTTTTCTTCGCCCGGTGGCGAAGTGCGGATCGCCGGTGAAAGCGTCGGCGATCGGGCGGTGCTGACGGTCATCGACAAAGGCCGCGGCGTCGCGCCCGACGAGCGCGAGAAAATCTTTGAACCCTATTACCGCGCGCGCAACAGCCGCGGCGTCCATGGCGCGGGGATCGGGCTCTATGTCGCCAAAAAGTACGTCGAACATCACCGTGGAACCATCACGGTCGATGGCGCGCTTAATGCCGGCACATCGGTGACGATATCCCTGCCGGTCGCAGGGCCGGTTGCCGAAGATGTCCAGGGCGCCCCGAATGTCCTAAACAACCCCAAGACCGATGCCACACTTCCTTTGCATTGAGGATGATCCCGACACCTGCGAACTCCTGGTCGAGGTGCTGACCTCGGAGGGCTTCGCCGTGTCGGCCGTCGCGTCAGGTGAGGCAGGCTTGTCGGCGCTCGAGACGCGGCCGGATCTCGTGCTGTGCGATATCGATCTGCCGGATGTCTCGGGTTTCGATATTCTGGCCCGGATCCGCGCCGGCAGTCTGCTGCCGCCCGGTGTGCCCTTCATCTTTCTGACGGCGTTTTCGCAGCGGTCGCATCAATTGCGGGCCCGGCAACTGGGTTGTGACGACTATGTCACCAAGCCGATCGATTTCGAGTTGCTGATTGCGATCATCCGGCATCGTCTGACCGCGGCCGGCGACAGGAGCGCGGAAAAGACCGAACTGCACCTGACGGACCGGGAGCTGCAGGTCCTCACCTGGGTGGCGCGCGGCAAGTCGTCATCCGACATCGCGACCATCCTTGGCATCAGCGAGCGCACCGTCAACTTCCATCTGGACAATGCGATGCGGAAGGCCGGCGTCGCGACCCGCGTTCAGGCTGCGGTCAAATGTGCCTTGCTGGGCTTGATCAAGCCCTGATCTCCGATCCCTTGGGCCCCGATCCCTGGGCCCCCTGTCAACCTTGACAGGTTTGCGACAGGCCGTGGCGGGCGCAGGTTCAGGCGGTCACTCGCCTGAGAGGCTGCAATGTCATCGTCGTCCCTAGTCCTGATGCTCGTGTACACTCTGATCGCCCTGGTGATACAGGGTCTCGGGATCGGTTTGATCGTGCTGATCGAGCCGCTGATCGAGGGCTGGAGCGGTGTCGCGTTCATGACCTCGTTTCTGCTGGCCTTCTGGGTCGCCTGGATCATCGCGGTCCGGTTGACCGAGCCCCGGATTGTCGCAGTCCCCGCTGTCTAAATCCCGGCTTGCCCCCAAAGCCGATGCGATCTTCGGCTGCCGGTCAGGCAGCCGAGGATCGCCTTCTGCAGACACCAGATTAGGCCGCGGTTTTCTTGCCCCACAGTCGCGCCGAGGCGATGTCCGCACCCTCGCGCAGCGACTTGAGTTTCTTCCACACCACCGAAGCCGCCACCCATTCGCGCCCCGCGAATGTGCCGAAGCCGCAGTCGGTCGAGGCGATGACGCGCTCCCGGTCGCCGACGACCGCGACCGCCTCGGCGATCCGCTTTGCCACCACCTCCGGATGCTCGACGAAATTGCTGGTCGATTCGATCACGCCCGGAATCAGGATCAGGTCCTTCGGCCAGCCGGCGCGCTTGATCGCGTCGTATTCGTGGGCGTGACGGGGATTGGCAAACTCGATCGTGAGTGCGCCCGCCGTCGTCTTGTAGAGGATCGGCAGGATCGAGCCGAGCGCGACGTCATGCTCGTGCGGCCCTTCCCAGTTGCCCCAGCAGACATGCAGGCGCCAGCGGTCGCGCGGGATGCCGTCCACCGCCGTGTTGATCGCATGCAGGTGCAGTTCGCACATCTTCAGGAAGTCTGCATCCGGCAGATCCTGGAACATCATGGTGCGTTCCATCGCAAGATCGGGCGCGTCGATCTGCAGGATCAGGCCGGCATCGTGGATCGCCATGTATTCGTGACGCAGTTCTCGCGCCAGCGCGTCGAGATATTTCTCGTGGCTGTCGTAAAAGACGTTCTGCAACGTAGTAGCGACGATGCCCGGCGATGGCGCGGTCGCGAACTCTTCGACGAATGTGCCCTTCGGCGCGCAGCGTCGGAAACGGGCGAGTTCGCTCTTGATCTGGCTCAGGTCGTGATACTTCACCTCGGCCTGCGCCTGCGGTGCGTTCGAGATCTTGCCGCGCTTGGGGAAGCGCCGCAGGAACTGCTCGATCAATTCCGGTGTCTCGGCGAAATCCTTGCCCACCTTGCGCTTCGATTCGCCGGCAAAACCCGACATGCGCTCGGGCACATAGGTCTGGAAGCCGACCCTCTGTTGCTCGCCGTCATTGCCGATATCGATGCCGGCCGCGATCTGCCTCGCCACCACATCGCTCAGCGCGGCGTCCATTTCGGCCGCGAGCAAAGCGGGGTCGATCGCTTCGCCGGCCTCCCGCCGGATCAACAGGTCGGTGAGCTTGCCGTTGCGCGGCAGGCTCCCGACATGCGTCGTGAGGATGCGTTCGTTGCTGGTCAACATCGTCGTTCTCTCCCGGACGTCCGGTCTGTCGCCTAGCACGGCCCATCAGCCGGTTCAAAAAACTGATGTCGCGCAATGGCTTGAGCCGGGCTGCCCACCGGGAATTGACGGGCCAAACGCGACATGCATTATAGTTCATGTTTGGAATGGATCGAATTGGGCTCGCTACGGCCCAACAATAAGAAACAAGCAAGCGGGATAGGATATGGCTCAGGCTGCGGCAGCGGCGTCTTCGGGGCGCGACGAGACGGTTGGGACTGTCAGGCTCCCGGATATCGCGCGCGACTACAATTTCGCTGCGGACATTCTCGAAACGAATCTTGCTGCGGGTCGGGCCGACAAGGCTGCCTTCATCGATGCAAATGGCAGCTGGAGCTATGGCCAGCTCGCCGACCGCGCCGCGCGCTTCGGTGCGATGCTGCGCGCGAAAGGGATCCGCCGCGAAGAACGCATCCTGATCTGCCTGCTGGACACCATCGATTGGCCGACCGCATTTCTGGGCGCGCTGAAAGCTGGCGTTGTTGCGATCCCCGTCAACACCCTGATGACGGAAAGCGACTACGAATTCATGCTGAGCGACAGCCGCGTCCGCATGCTGGTGGTGTCGGAGGCTTTGTATCCGAAATTTGCCGGTCTGATCGCAAACGCGCCGGACCTTGCGCATGTGGTGGTGTCGGGCGCGAACGCGCATGGCCATGACCATTTCGAGACGCTGATCGCAGCGTCCGAGCCGGACGATTACACGGCGCCGACCACGCGCGACGACATCGCCTTCTGGCTCTACACCTCGGGTTCGACCGGCAAGCCAAAGGGCGCGGTGCATGTACATGCAAGCCTGAAACTTACCAACGATCTTTATGCCGCACCGATCCTCGGCATCCGCGAGGACGACGTCTGCTATTCTGTGGCGAAGCTGTTTTTTGCCTATGGGCTCGGCAACGCGATGACCTTCCCGATGTCGGCTGGCGCCACCACCGTGTTGCTCGCGGACCGGCCGACGCCGGACGGGGTCGCGGCGCTGCTGCGCAAGCATCCCGTGACGATCTTCTTCGGCGTGCCAACCTTCTATGCGGGCTTTCTCGCGAGTCCCGGCATGCCCGATCGCAGTGAGACGAAATTCCGCCGCTGCGTATCCGCAGGCGAGGCGCTACCGGCCGATGTCGGCAAGCGCTGGAGCGACACCTATGGCTGCGACATTCTCGATGGGATCGGGTCCACCGAGATGCTTCACATCTTCCTGTCGAACGCGCCGGGTGCCACGAAATACGGCACCACCGGAAAACCGGTGCCGGGCTATACCCTGAAGCTGATCGACGAACACGGACAATCCGTGAAGCCCGGCGAGATGGGCGAACTTCTGATCAACGGCCCAACCAGCGCGGTGATGTACTGGAACAACCGCGAGCGCTCGCGCACCACCTTCATGGGCGAATGGACGCGCTCTGGCGACAAGTACTTGCAGGATGAGGACGGCTATTACGTTTATTGCGGGCGCAACGACGACATGCTGAAGGTGTCCGGCCTCTACGTTTCGCCGTTCGAGGTCGAGGGTGCGCTGCAAACGCATGCGGATGTGCTCGAATGCGCGGTGGTGGCCTGGCTGGACGGCGACGGCCTGATCAAGCCGAAGGCCTTCATCGTGCTGAAGGATCATGGCAAGGCCTGCGATGCACTCGCCCGTGCGATGCAGGATCACGTCAAGGCGATGCTCGCACCGTTCAAATATCCGCGGTGGATCGAGTTCCGCACGGAGCTGCCGAAAACAGCCACCGGGAAGATCCAGCGCTTCAGGCTGCGTGCGGAAGCGGCAGAAAGCAGATGAATTCGCGGTCACTGTGCCGATCTTAACCGCAGCGGAATGTCGCGCGCTGACAGGGCTTCCTGTGGCCGGGACAGTTCAATAGAGTGAAAGGCAGCTCAAGCGGGCGACCCAAAAAACGGAGGAACTGCAGGATGAAAAAAACGCTTATCGCTGCCGGCGCGGTGCTCGCGCTCGCAGCCGGGCCGGTTGTGGCCCAGGACAAGGACAAGCCCATCAAGATCGGCTTCGTGTCGACATTCAGCGGCCCGACCGCGGTGATCGGCAATGACATGCGTAATTCGTTCGAGTTGGCGCTCGATCACATGGGCCGCAAGATCGGCGGCCGCCCCGTCGAAGTGATCTACGAAGACGACATGCAGAAGCCGGATATCGGCAAGCAGAAGACCGAGAAGCTGATCCAGTCCGACAAGGTCGATTTCCTCGCCGGCTTTATCTGGTCGAACGTGCTGCTGGCCTCGCTGAAGCCGGCGGTGGATTCGCAGACCTTCATTATCAGCGCCAATGCCGGCCCTTCGCAGATCGCCGGTGAACTGTGCTCGCCGTTCTTCTTCTCGACCTCGTGGCAGAACGACCAGACGCCGCAGGCCGTCGGCGAATACATGAACCAGAAGGGCGTGAAGTCGGTCTATCTGATCGGCCCGAACTACGCCGCCGGCAAGGACATGCTGTCCGGGCTCGCCTCGACCTTCAAGGGCAAGGTGCTCGGTCAGGACCTGACCAAGTGGCCGGATCAGCTCGACTTCTCGGCCGAATTGTCGAAAGCGCGTGCGGCCAATCCCGACGCCGTGTTCGTCTTCTATCCGGGCGCTTCGGGCGTGCAATTCCTGACGCAATATGCGCAGGCCGGCCTGAAGGGCAAGATTCCGCTCTACACCGCCTTCACCGTCGACGAGCTGTCACTGCCGCTGCAGAAGGAACTTGCACTTGGCGTTCCGGGCGCGCAGCAATGGGTTCACGACCTGCCGAACGACCAGAACAAGAAGTTCGTGGCCGATTATCGCAAGAAATATCCGGGACTGCGTCCGACCTATTATGGCGCGCAGGCCTACGATGCTGCGCAGCTGATCAACAGCGCGGTGACTGCGGTGAACGGCGACACGAGCAAGAAGGACGCCATGCGCGACGCGATGCGCAAGGCCGACTTCAAGTCGGTCCGCGGCTCCTTCAAATACGGCAACAATCACTTCCCGATCCAGAATTTCTATCTGCAGGACGTAGTCCAGGGCGAGGACAAGGACTTCCCGCTCTCGCTCAAGACGGTTGCTACGATCGTCGAGGGCAGCCAGGACCGCTTCCACGGCAAATGTTCGATGAAATGGTAGTCTGACATCGGGGCCGGACGGCGGAGCGTGCCCGCCGTCCGGCCCTTTTTTCTTCGTTGACTCCGCCCGGCGTCGCGGGGCAATTCCGGATCTGCCGTGTGGGGGCGGCGCCAGTCCATGCTGCTTTTTATCGAACAATCCCTGAACGGGTTGCAATTCGGGCTGCTGCTGTTCCTGCTCGCGGCAGGGCTGACGCTCGTGTTCGGGATCATGGATTTCGTCAATCTCGCGCACGGTTCGCTCTATATGCTCGGGGCGTATTTCGCCGCGACTTTCGCCGCGCTGACCGGCAGCTTTGTGTTCGCAATTATCCTGGCGCTGGCGGCGACGCTTGTCGTCGGCATGGCGGTGGAGGTGATCGCGCTGCGGCGGCTGTATGGCCGCGACCATCTCGATCATGTGCTCGCGACCTTCGGCCTGATCCTGTTTTTCAACGAGATGGTGCGCCTGATCTGGGGGCCCGCGGGCCTGAGCCTGCCGCTGCCGGCCTGGCTGACCACAAATTTCGAGATCTTCCCCGGCGTCTATTATCCGACCTATCGCATCTCGATGATCCTGGTGTCGCTGGCGGTCGCGATTGCGCTCTATTTCGTCGTCATGCGCACCCGCGTCGGCATGCTGATCCGCGCCGGCGCATCCAACCGTGAAATGATCGGCGCGCTCGGCATCAACATCAAGCTGCTCTACACCTTCGTGTTCGGCATGGGTGCCGCGCTGGCCGGGCTCGCCGGCATGATGCAGGCGCCGATCCTGACCGTGCAGATCGGCATGGGCGAGAACATCCTGATCCTCGCCTTCGTGGTCATCATCATCGGCGGCATCGGTTCGATCCGCGGCGCCTTCGTCGCCTCGATCCTGGTGGGCATGATCGATACCGTCGGCCGTGCCTTCCTGCCGGACGTGTTGAAGCTGTTCCTCTCCAACGCGGCCGCCTCCACCGCGGGGCCGGCCTTGTCCTCGATGCTGATCTATCTGGTGATGGCGGTCATTCTGGTCTGGCGTCCGGAAGGTCTGTTCCCGGCGGCGAGCAAATGACCCGAAAGCTGACCGTCCGCAATATCGCCGTCGCGGCGCTGATGATCTTTCTAGCGCTGATCCCGGTCTATTCGCAGATGACCGGCAACGTCTTCATCATGACGCTGTTCACGCGCATCGTGATCCTCGCGATTGCCGCCGTCAGCCTGAATCTGATCATGGGCTTCGGCGGCATGGTGAGCTTCGGGCATGCCGCCTTTCTCGGCATCGCCGGCTATGCGGTCGGCATCCTCGCTCATGAGGGGATCAATTCCGGCTTCGTGCAATGGCCGATCGCACTCCTGGCCTGCGCGCTGTTCGCGCTGGTGACCGGCGCGTTGTCGCTGCGCACCCGCGGCGTCTACTTCATCATGATCACGCTCGCCTTCGCGCAGATGGTCTATTACATCGGCGTCAGCCTCGACCGCTATGGTGCCGACGACGGGCTGACGATCTACAAGCGCAGCGATTTTGCCGGCCTGATCAATCTGTCCAACCGGACCACCTTCTACTATGTCTGCTTCGTCTGTCTGGTTGGCACCTGCTATCTGGTCTGGCGCATCGTCAACTCGCGGTTCGGCATGGTGATCCAGGGCGCGCGGTCGAACGAGCGTCGCATGCGCGCCATCGGCTTCCCGACCTATCGCTACCGGCTGACCTGCTACGTGATCGCCGGCGTGCTGTGCGGGCTTGCTGGCATCCTGCTCGCTAACCAGGCCGACTTTGTCAGTCCGGCGATGATGCATTGGACCCGGTCCGGCGACCTGATCGTGATGGCGGTGCTGGGCGGCATGGGCTCGGTCCTCGGCCCGGTGATCGGCGCGGTTGCGCTGCTGGTTCTGGAAGAGACGCTGCCGGGCATGATCGGCGCGGTCGGCGAATTCGTGACCGGCAAGCCGGTGGTTGCGGCGAAAGAATACTGGGCGCTCATTCTCGGACCGATGCTGCTGCTGGTGGTGCTGTTCGCGCGCGGCGGCATCGATGGCCTGCTGGAGAAACTCCGTCGTGACTGACACCCTTCTCGCCATCGAGGGGATTACCAAGCGCTTCGGCGGCGTGCTGGCCTCCGACGCGATCACGCTGTCGGTGCCGCAGGGCGAGCTGCACGCGATCATCGGTCCGAACGGCGCCGGCAAGACCACGCTGATCGGCCAGCTCACCGGCGAGATCATCCCGAACAGCGGCCGCATCATGTTTGGTGGGCGCGAGATCACCGCGCTGCCGACCTATGAACGCTCGATGATGGGACTGGCGCGCTCGTTCCAGATCACCTCGCTGTTTCAGGATTTCACCGCTCTCGACAATGTCGCCTTCGCGGTTCAGGCGCATGCCGGCCACTCGTTTCATTTCTGGCGCAATGCGCGCAGCGAAGAGGCGTTGCGTGCGCCCGCCCGCGCGGCGCTCGATCGCGTCGGCCTGTCGCATCGCGCCGATACGCTGGTGTCCAGCATCAGCCATGGCGAGCATCGCCAGCTCGAGATCGCGATGGCGCTCGCCACCAATCCGCAAATGCTGCTGCTCGACGAGCCGATGGCCGGCATGGGTCCGGAGGAATCCGCGGCGATGGTTCGGACGCTGCAGGAGTTGAAGAAGGAATATACGATCCTGCTGATCGAGCACGATATGGAAGCGGTGTTCGCGCTTGCCGACCGCATTTCGGTCCTCGTCTACGGCCGGGTGATTGCGACCGGCCTGCCGGACGCGATCCGCGCCAATGCCGATGTGCGCCAGGCCTATCTCGGCGAGCAGGAAGCGGTGGTGAGCCATGGCTGACACCTTGCTCGAAGTTTCAGGCATCGAGACCTGCTACGGCCGCAGCCAGGTGCTGTTTGGGCTGTCGCTTGCCATCGCCGCCGGCGAGATGGTGACGCTGATGGGCCGCAACGGCATGGGCAAGACCACGACCGTGCGCTCGATCATGGGGCTGACGCCGGCGCGCGCCGGCACCATCCGTTTCGGCGGCAAGGATATTCGCGGCTTTCCATCCTATCGCGTGGCGAAGCTGGGCGTCGGTCTGGTGCCGGAAGGCCGGCAGATTTTTCCGAATCTCACCGTGCGCGAAAACCTGATCGCGACTGCCGCCAATGCGTCGGGAGCGAGCGACCCCTGGACCTATGAGAAAGTGGTCGAGCTGTTTCCGCGTCTCGCCGAGCGCGCTGGTCAGATGGGTAATCTGCTATCCGGCGGCGAGCAGCAGATGCTCGCGATCGGCCGCGCGCTGATGACCAATCCGCGCTTGCTCATTCTCGACGAGGCGACCGAAGGCCTCGCGCCGCTGATCCGCCAGGAAATCTGGCAATGTCTGACGCGGCTGAAACAGGCCGGGCAGTCCATCCTTGTGATCGACAAGAACGTGTCGGCGCTGATCGCGATCGCCGACCGCCATTACATGATCGAGCGCGGCTGCACGGTGTGGAGCGGCACATCGAAAGAACTCGGCGCCGCGCCGGATATCCAGCACCGCTATCTGGGGGTTTGACGGACGAGTCGTCGCGCCTCAGATCGACCCCAGCTTCACCCGCGCCTCGAGCTTGGCTGCGCTTTCCTTGCGCTCGCTGTATCGGTCGGTCAGGTAATCGGCGGCATCGCGCGTCAGCAATGTGAACTTCATCAGTTCTTCCATCACATCCACCACGCGGTCGTAAAAGGCGGACGGCTTCATCCGGCCCGCCTCGTCGAATTGCTCATAGGCTCTTGCGACCGACGACTGGTTGGGGATCGTGATCATCCGCATCCAGCGGCCGAGCACACGCAGTTGATTGACGGCGTTGAAAGATTGCGACCCACCGCTCACCTGCATCACGGCCAGCGTCTTGCCTTGCGTCGGACGCACCGATCCGATCGACAGTGGAATCCAGTCGATCTGCGCCTTCATGATGCCGGTCATCGCGCCGTGACGCTCCGGGCTGGTCCATACCTGACCTTCTGACCAGGCTGACAATTCGCGCAACTCCTGCACCTTCGGATGGTCGGACGGCGCATCGTCGGGCAGCGGCAGGCCGGACGGATTGAAGATGCGCACCTCCGCTCCAAACGCTTCGAGTAGTTGCGCCGCCTCCATCGTCAGGAACCGGCTGTAGGAACGCTCACGCAGCGAGCCGTAGAGCATCAGGATGCGCGGCTTGTGGTGTGAGACCGCGGGCCGCAATGCGGCAGGATCGGGCAAAGCAAGGGATTCAGGCGAGATGTTCCGCAGGTCGGACAGATCAGGCTTCATAGCGACTCCGGACCTGTGATCACGTCGCCGTCTTCTTTCACAAACTGCCCGATCGTCGAATTCGGCAGGATCCCCAGCACCGTCTCCGACGGCCGGCACAAGCGCACGCCCTTCGGCGTCTCCACGATCGGCCGGTTGATCAGGATCGGATGCTTTATCATGAAGTCGATGAGTTCATCGTCGGTCCATTTCGGATCGGCGAGCCCGAGCTCCGCATGCGGCGTGCCCTTTTCGCGCAGCAACTGGCGCGGTCGCATTTCCATCTTGCCCAGCAAGTCGACGAGGCGCTCGCGGCTTGGCGGGTGTTTGAGGTACTCAATCACGACAGGCTCCACGCCGCTCTGCCGGATCATCGCAAGCGTGTTGCGCGACGTGCCGCAGGCTGGATTGTGGTAGATGGTGACGGTCATGGCTTGGACTGGACGGTTGTTGTCACCGGTGGCGTTGCGGGATTGCCGGCTTCATACCATCCGCGCGTCGCCTTTACGATCTTGACCACCGATAGCATCACCGGGACTTCGACCAGAACGCCGACCACTGTGGCCAGCGCCGCGCCGGAATTCAGGCCGAACAGGCTGATCGCCGCCGCTACTGCCAGCTCGAAGAAATTGCTGGCGCCGATCAGCGCTGCCGGCGCGGCGACACACCATGCAACGCCAAAGCGTCGACTGAGCCAATAGGCCAGCCCGGCGTTGAAGTAGACTTGAATCAGGATCGGTATCGCCAGCAACACAATCACGATCGGCTGCGCCAGAATCTGTTCGCCCTGGAAACCGAATAGCAGGACAAGGGTGGTCAGCAGCGCGCAAAGCGATACCGGCTGCAGGATCGCCAGCGTGCGATCCAGGGCCGCGGGTCCGGATGCCAGAATCATCCGGCGCCAAAGCTGGGCGACGATCACCGGCACGACGATATACAAGACCACGGATAGGAGCAGCGTGTCCCAAGGCACGACGATTGACGCGACGCCGAGCAGAAGTCCAACCAGCGGCGCGAACAGGAACACCATGATGATGTCGTTCAGCGCCACCTGGCTGAGCGTGAAATGCGGCTCACCGTCACAGAGGTTCGACCATACGAACACCATCGCGGTGCAGGGTGCGGCCGCGAGCAGGATCAATCCCGCGATGTAGGATTGAGTCTGGTCTGACGGCAGCATCGGCGCAAACAGATAGCCGATAAAAAAGGTACCCAACAGCGCCATCGAGAACGGTTTGACGGCCCAGTTGATGAACAGCGTGACGCCGACGCCGCGCCAATGTTCACGCACCTGCCCGAGTGCCCCGAAGTCGATCTTCAGCAGCATCGGAATAATCATCAGCCAGATAAGAACGGCGACCAGCAGATTGACCTTGGCGATCTCGGCTTGCGCAATCAGTGCGAACAACCCCGGCAACAGATGTCCGAGCGCAATGCCCGCGACGATGCACAGGGCCACCCAGACCGACAGATAACGTTCGAATACGCTCATGACGCGTTCACGCGACGTTCGATTGCGACGTCGAGCCGTCGAGCCGGCCGATCTCGCGCAGCTTGGTACCGAGCGCGAGCTTGTCGATCGAACTGAGCGGCAGGTTGGCGAAAGCGACGATGCGGTTCTTCAGATAACGCTGGGCTTTCACGAACGCGGCCTCTTTCTCGAGGTCGGTGCCGTCAACAGCGGCGGGATCCTCGATGCCCCAATGCGCCGTCATCGGCTGCCCCGGCCATACCGGGCAGGCTTCGCCGGCGGCGTTGTCGCAAACTGTGAACACGAAATCCATCACCGGTGCATCCGGGCTCGCGAATTCAAGCCAGCTTTTCGAGCGCAGGCCGTCGGTCGGATACTCAGCGCGCTCCAGCACCCGGATCGCGTATGGATTGACCTGTCCCTTGGGTTGGCTCCCGGCCGAGAAGGAGCGAAAGCGTCCGCGGCCTTCCTTGCGCAGGATGGACTCGGCCATCACCGAACGCGCGGTGTTGCCGGTGCACAGAAACAGGACGTTAAACACGCGATCGGACTTTGACGTTTCCATCGGGCTTTTCCTTTTTCGGGGAGCAGCAAGGCTTGATCGATTCGATAAGCGACGCGCACAGTCCCGGCTCGCCGCCGCAGCAATCCTGCAGCAGGAACAGCGTCATCGATTGCAGCGTCGCGAGGTTGGCGCGATAGACGATTGAGCGGCCGTGCCGCTCGGACGAGATCAGGGCGGCGCGCGTCAGGATCGCCAGATGCGACGACATGGTGTTGTGTGGCACCGCAAGGTGCTGCGCGATGTCGCCGGCCGGCAGGCCCGTCGGTTCATGCCTGACCAGCAGGCGGAATACGTCGAGCCGCGTCGGTTGCGCGAGCGCGGCAAGGGCGAGGATCGCGCTGGTTGAATCCATATGTCGATAATTCTCGACATATGGACGAATGTCAAGCCGGCCCCGCTCAGGTTCCGGTATAATGCGGCCTTCGACGCGCCATCCACGCGTCGAGCGCTTCCCGATTGTCTCTGGTCGGCACCATGCGCGCGAATTGCTCGCCTTCGATTGCAAGTCCCTCAGCGATCGAGGCGTTGAGCCCGCGTGTCACGGCCGTGATGATCCGCGATGCTGCGAGCGGGGAATGCCGCACGATGCGGTCCGCCAGTTCCAGAGCTGCCGGTATCAGCTGCTCATGCGCCACGACGCGATTGACGAGCCCGATCTCGTAGGCGCGTTGCGGCGTGAAGGTGTCGCCGGTGAGGAGCAATTCCAGCGCGCGCTTCCGGCCTGCGAGGCGAGGCAGGCGCTGCGTTCCTCCAAACGTCGGCGGAATTCCGATGTTGATCTCCGGCTTGGCGAAAACAGCGCGCTCGCTGGCGACCGCAAGATGAGCAGCTTCGGTGATCTCGCAGCCGCCCCCGAATGCAATCCCGTTGACGGCAGCGATGACGGGTTTCGGAAATGATTCAAGCCGCGCCGTCATGGCCTGACCACGCCTGACAAATGCTTTCAGAGCCGCGTCCGGACCCTGCCTGATGCTTTCTGAGAACTCGGGAATGTCTCCGCCGGCGGAAAACGCACGATCGCCGGCCCCGGTGAGGATCACCGCGTGAATGCGGGCGTCGTCCTCGATCCGGTCGAGGATGTGCATCAGGCGGTCAATCAACGCATAACTCAGGGCGTTCAGCTTTTCGGGACGATTGAACGTCAGCAGCGTTATTGCGCCATGCGTCTCGGTTAGAATCAGCTCAGTCATCTTTCAATCCTGTTGCAGCCGCCTTCGTGCTGATCGAGGCTACGGCGCTCCGCGCCTTAAGTCCGCTGCTCGCTTCGGACATTGAGGTCCGGTCAGAGTCTGAAGCCGTGGTTCCGCATGAATCGTTGCGCAATTCTCCGCTCCAGCTCGTCGGTCAATTTCATCTCAGAGCATCGTTGTTCGCGCTTGGCCCGCTTTGCGGCCCTGCGTTCGTCGGCATAACGCGCGCCCGTTCGGATGACGCCGCGCATCAGGGACAGGCATCGGGCCACCCCGAAGGGCGACAGGTTCGCAAAGCCTTCCGGCAGAATCCTGCGCATGGCGCGGCCTTTCGGATATGAGGTTTTCTCAGACAGGGGCTCTATTTCCTTCCGTCCAGTTTCAATTACAAAGGATATGATCTCGCTCGATAGATGAGAAAAGCTCATGCATGCGATCCCACCGCTGACCGCGCTTCGGGCGTTCGAAGCCGCGGCGCGGCATATGAGCCTGACCAAGGCAGCAGCGGAGCTCAACGTCACGCCCGGCGCCGTGAGCCATCAGTTACGCGGCCTCGAGGCCATGTTGGGCGTCAGTCTGTTCGAGCGCGGTGTGAGAAAGATTGCGCTGACCCCCGCCGGCAAGATGCTCTATCCGGGACTTCAGCGCGGCTTCTCACAGATTCTCGAGGCGGTTGCGGATCTCAGGCAATCGGGCAATCAGCAAGTGCTTGTCGTGAGCGCGTCGCCCGGCCTCACATCCAAGTGGCTGGTGCCAAGGCTCTATCGCTTCGCCAGTGCCGGTCCCGATATCGACGTGCGCATCTCGTCCTCGCTTCAGAATGCAAATTTCACCACTGACGGCGTCAATGTCGCTGTGCGCAATCTGCCGACCGGCGCCAGGTCCGATGCATCTCTCGTCGTCGAGAAGCTGGTCGAGATAACGCTCGTGCCGGTCTGCAGTCCGCGTCTGCTGGAAGGCGGTTCGCTACCGACACCGCATGCGCTCTCAAAGATGCCGCTCATTCACGATGACACGCTCGCACAGCGCGCCACCGTACCGACCTGGGCGGACTGGTTCGCAGCCGCGAAGGTCGAAAACATCGATCTTCGTCGCGGCCTTCGCTTCGATAGCCCGGATCACGCGCTCAACGCGGCCACCGAGGGTGCCGGAATATTGCTGGCCGCCGACCTGCTCGCACACGATGACCTGCGCAGCGGACGGCTGGTGATCCCGGTGCCGCTGGCCCTGCCCTCGGGCCGGGGATACTACCTGGTCTATCCAAAGCGCGAGCGGCGCCGCCCCAGCGTCCAGGCGTTCCGCGACTGGATCAAGGACGAGGCGGCGCAGCTCGATTGGAGTGTCCTGCCCCAGCCGGCCTGAGGGCCGAGAGGGAGCCGATCCGCTGGCTTGCGGATCGGTCTGCATGCACTATTGTGCATACAGAACATGGCGTGGTGCTCCCTTGTCCGAGACTCATGAAAAACGTCGCGAAAAGGCCGCTCCCGACGCGAGCGATCAGACTTCTACGAGCATGGCATTTGCGGAGGCCGTTGGGCGTCTGGTCCGCCGCGGCCGGGCCCGCCGGGGGATCACCCGCCGCCAATTGGCCACCGATTCCGGCATCTCGGAACGCTATCTGGCGCAGATCGAAGGCGGCTATGGCAACCCCTCGCTGACGGTTCTGAAGGCCGTCGCCGATGCGCTGGAAAGTCCGATCACCGCATTGCTGCCGCTCGACGACCGGCACGAACGGCTTAACCGCATCGTCGATCTCGTGAACCGGCTCGCGCCGTCGGAATGGCCGGCGCTCGAAGATCTGATCGAAAGCCGCATCGTGCAAAGCGCGAAGTCCGAGCGCGCGCACAGGATCGCACTTGTCGGCCTCCGGGGTGCCGGCAAGTCGACTCTCGGCAAGATATTGGCCGAGCGGCTCGGCTATCCGTTTGTCGAACTCAATCGCGTCGTGGAGCAGGAATACGGCGCCAACATCTCGATGCTGATCGAGATGTCCGGTGTGTCGACCTTCCGTCGTTACGAACGCGCGTCGCTCGAGAAAGTGATCGGCAACCACGACAAGGTCGTGATCGCGACCGCGGGCGGCATCGTGTCGTCGCCGGAAACCTATGCGCTGCTGCTGCGCCGTGCGCACACGGTGTGGATCAAGGCGCAACCGCAGGAGCATATGAGCCGCGTGATGGCGCAGGGCGATCTCCGTCCGATGTCGGAGAACAGAGAGGCGATGGCCGATCTCGTCGCCATTCTGGAAGCGCGGTCGCAGGATTATGCGCAGGCCGAGGCGCAACTCGACACCTCCGGCCTCACGGTCGAACAGAGCACGGATCGGTTGCTTCGCCTGGTGCAGGAGTGGACGAGATGAGCGCGCTTGCGGACCAGGGGATGCTCGATTTAGGCCCGGAAATGCTGGAATATCGCATGATCGGGCCACGTCCCGACGTCGCGCCGACCCTGGTGCTGCTGCACGAAGGACTGGGCTGCGTCGGCATGTGGGGCGACTTCCCGGACAAGCTTGCGGCGGCAACCGGTTGCGGTGTGTTTGTCTATTCGCGCGCGGGATACGGCAAGTCGAGCCCGGTCACGCTGCCGCGGCCGATCTCATATATGCATCACGAGGCGCAGGACAGTTTACCGCGGCTGCTCGACGCGATCGGGTTTCAGCGCGGCATCCTGATCGGTCACAGCGACGGAGCATCGATCGCGTCGATCTATGCCGGCGGCCATCAGGATCATCGGGTGCGCGGGCTTGTGCTGATGGCGCCGCATTTCATCTGCGAGGACGTGACAGCGAAGTCGATTGCGGAGGCGCGCGACGCCTACGACAACGGCGACCTGCGTGCGCGGCTTGCGAAATATCATCCGAATGTCGACAACGCGTTTCGCGGCTGGGCCGATGTCTGGCTCGATAACGATTTCCGGCAATGGGATATTTCGGAACATCTCGCTTACATCCGCATCCCGGTTCTGATCGTGCAGGGCGAGGACGATCAATACGGCACGGTTCGCCAGATCGAGATCGCGCAGGAGGAATGCTATTGCCCGGTCGACGTCGCACTGCTGCCGGGGGTCAAGCACAATCCGGCCCGCGAGGCACCGGAGGTAACCCTGCGCACCACGTCGGATTTCGTGAGCCGCATCCTGCAACAGCATGAGCAGACGGCCCCGGTGGCGTAGGCGGCCGACGCGTCCGATTCCGCGGTCACAATCCAATCTAAAGGGCAGGGACATCCCGCGCGCCCGGCTTAGAACGATGCCAAGTTTCCGCTGGACTCGCGATCAACATGCACTATAGTGCATGTCAACAAACCAAGCGCAAAACGGGATTTCAGGGATGGCAGAACACGCCCGCAAGCTTGCTAACGGCTTGACTCGTATCGGTTTTGAGACCGAGCCCGCCCGCTACAGGCACTGGAAATTGTCGATCGATGGCGACGTCGCCACCCTTGCCATGGACGTCGACGAGAATGGCGGCCTGTTCGAGGGCTATCAGCTCAAGTTGAATTCCTACGATCTCGGCGTCGATATCGAACTCGCCGACGCGCTGCAGCGGCTGCGCTTCGAGCATCCGGCGGTGAAGGTGATTCTGCTCCGCTCTGGCAAGCCGCGCGTGTTCTGCGCCGGCGCCAACATCCGCATGCTGGCGGGTTCGACCCACGCGGATAAGGTCAATTTCTGCAAATTCACCAACGAGACCCGCAACGGCATCGAAGATTCCAGTGAAAATTCGAAGCAGAAGACCATCTGCGTGGTGACGGGGTCGTGCGCCGGCGGCGGCTATGAACTGGCGCTGGCGGCGGATCACATCATGCTGGTGGATGACGGCTCGTCGGCTGTGTCGCTGCCGGAATTGCCGCTGCTTGCGGTGTTGCCGGGTACCGGCGGACTGACCCGCGTCACCGACAAGCGCAAAGTGCGCCGCGATCATGCGGATGTTTTTTGCACGACGGAAGAAGGGGTTAAGGGCAAGCGCGCGGTCGACTGGCGTCTGGTGGATGAGGTCGTGGCCGCGCCGAAGCTCGACGAGATCGTCGCCACCCGAGCAAAGGAATTTGCGGCCAGGTCTGACAGACCGTCTGACGCGGTCGGCATTGTTCTGGCCCCACTGAAGAAAAAGTGGAGTGGCGACACCTGCGACTATCAATCCGTGAGCGTGGCCATCGACCGCCCGGCGCGCACCGCCACGATCACGCTGCGCGGACCCGATCTGCCGCCGCCGGCAAGCCTCGTAGAAATGCAGAAGCTCGGCGCCGAGTTCTGGCCACTCAGGCTTGCTCGCGAGCTGGACGACGCAATCCTCGATCTGCGCACCAATGAAGGCGACATCGCCGTGATCGTTTTCAAGTCGGAAGGTGATCCGGCGCAGGTTCTCGCCTATGACGCCTTCCTCGCCGACAACCAGTCGAACTGGCTGGCGCGCGAAATCCGCCTGTACTGGAAGCGCGTGCTGAAGCGCGTCGACCTGACCTCGCGATCGCTGGTCGCGATCATCGAGCCTGGCTCCTGCTTTGCCGGCACGCTGGCGGAAATTCCGTTCGCCTGCGACCGCTCCTACATGCTGATCGGTCAGCTCAATGGTGGCAACCGCCCGCCCGCCGCGATCGCGCTGAGCGAAGCCAATTTCGGCCCCTATCCGATGCCGAACGGCATCAGCCGTCTGGAGAGCCGTTTCCTCGACGACCAGGCCTCGCTCGACAAGGCCAAGGCCGCGATCGGCACGATGCTGAACGCGGAAGAGGCCGAGAAGCTTGGTCTCGTCACCTTCGCGTACGACGATATCGACTGGGAGGACGAGATCCGCATCTTCCTGGAAGAGCGCGCGAGCTTCTCGCCCGACGGTCTCACCGGACTCGAAGCCAATCTCCGCTTCGGCGGTCCCGAGACGATGGAATCGAAAATCTTCGCGCGCCTGACCGCGTGGCAGAACTGGATCTTCCAGCGGCCGAACGCAGTTGGCGAGGAAGGCGCGTTGCGCCGTTACGGCAGCGGCCAGAAGCCGGTGTTCGATACGCGGCGCGTGTAGCAAAAATCAGAGGAGCGTCCCATGAACTTCATGAATGTCGACTACTCGACCCGCATCCCCAACAATGTCGGGCTCACCGAGGACGCGCGCGTCCTGAAAGCGCTCGAAACCTGGCATCCCGGCTATCTGAGCTGGTGGCAGGACATGGGACCGGAAGGCTTTCAGCAATCGCTGGTCTATCTGCGCACCGCGGTCTCGGTCGATCCCAAGGGCTGGGCCAAATTCGACTATGTGAAGATGCCTGACTATCGCTGGGGCGTGCTGCTTGCTCCCGCCGAAGAGGGTCGCAAGGTCAATTTCGGTCAGCACAAGGGTGAGCCGGCCTGGCAGGAAGTGCCGGGCGAGCATCGTGCGCTGCTGCGCCGCCTGATCGTGATCCAGGGTGACACCGAGCCGGCGTCGGTCGAACAGCAGCGCCATCTCGGCAAGACCGCGCCGTCGCTCTACGACATGCGCAACCTGTTCCAGGTCAATGTCGAGGAAGGCCGCCATCTCTGGGCGATGGTTTATCTGCTGCACAAGTATTTCGGCCGCGACGGCCGCGAAGAGGCCGATGATCTCCTGCGCCGCCGTTCCGGCTCGGCCGAGGCGCCGCGGATGCTCGGCGCCTTCAACGAGGCGACGCCGGACTGGTTGTCCTTCTTCATGTTCACATTCTTCACCGACCGCGACGGCAAGATGCAGCTCGAAAGCCTTGCCCAATCGGGCTTCGATCCGCTGTCGCGCACCTGCCGCTTCATGCTGACCGAGGAAGCGCATCACATGTTCGTCGGCGAGACCGGCATTTCCCGCACCGTGCAGCGCACCTGCGAGGCGATGAAGGAAGCCGGCATTGAAGACCCGAACGAGATCGAGAAGGTGCGCAAGCTCGGCGTCATCGATCTGCCGACGATCCAGAAGAAGCTGAACCTGCATTACTCGCTGTCGCTCGATCTGTTCGGCTCCGAAGTCTCGACCAACGCCGCCAATGCCTACAACAACGGCATCAAGGGCCGCTATCAGGAGACCCGGATCCAGGACGATCATCGTCTCACCAATGATACCTATCCGGTGCTGAAGATGGTCGATGGCCAGATCAAGCGGGTCGACGAGCCGGCGCTGACCGCGCTCAACATGCGGCTGCGCGACGACTACACCGCCGACTGCGCCAAGGGTGTCGAGCGCTGGAACAAGGTGATCGAGAAGACCGGCGTGAATTTCCGACTCGAACTGCCGCATGTCGCCTTCCACCGCCATGTCGGCGAGTTCAAGGACGTGCATGCCACGCCGACCGGCGTCATCCTCAGCGATGGCGAATGGGCAAAGCAGCGCGACAATTATCTGCCGTCGAAGGCCGATGGCGATTTCATCGAAGCGCTGATGAAGCCGGTAGTCGAGCCCGGCAAGTTCGCCGGCTGGATTTCACCGCCCAAGGTCGGCATCGACAACAAGCCGGGCGACTTCGAATATGTGAGGATCGCGGCGTAGCCTTCTTTCTTATCCCTCCCCCGCATGCGGGGGAGGGTGGCGAGACGCGAAGCGGCGAGCCGGGTGGGGGCTTCGTGCGCATAAGAAAATGCCCCCCACCCCGATCTCCTGCGCATCGCTTCGCTCGCTTAGTCGATCGACCCTCCCCCGTAAACGGGGGAGGGAGAGGAAGCGCTGTGCATTGCCGAGAGCAGACACATGGACGCAACCACAACCACATCCCCGCAAAAGCAGCATCTCATCGATCCCGAGATCTGCATCCGCTGCAATACCTGCGAAGAAACCTGCCCGGTCGATGCGATCACGCATGACGACAACAATTACGTCGTCGATGCGGAGAAGTGCAATTTCTGTCTCGACTGCATTTCGCCGTGCCCGACCGGATCGATCGACAATTGGCGGATCGTGGCGAATGCCTATTCGATCGAGGATCAGTTCGGCTGGGAGGAACTGCCGCCGCAGGAGGAGATTGCGGTCAGTGAGACTGGCGGTGAGGGGGACGACGACGAGGCTGCGAGACTGATTGCCGAGGCGCATGCCGGCAGCGGCGGCAAGAGTGTCGCGCCGCAATCGGCCAGCAAGCCCACCATCAATCTCTACAACCGCAGCCGGCCGGCGACGGCGACCGTGACGGGTAATTTCCGCCTGACCGCAGCCGATGCGGACAACGACGTGCGTCATATCATTCTGGATTTCGGCGACACCACGTTTCCGGTGCTGGAGGGCCAGAGCATCGGCATCGTTCCGCCGGGCGTGGATGACAGCGGCAAGCCGCATGTGATCCGGCTCTATTCGGTGGCCAGTTCGCGCGATGGCGAACGGCCGAAGCACAACAACCTTGCGCTCACCGTGAAGCGCGAGCCGCAGGGGCTGTGCTCCAATTATCTGTGCGACCTGAAGAAGGGCGACCGGGTGCAGGTGACCGGGCCGTTCGGCGCCACCTTCCTGATGCCGGACGATCCGTCCGCCAACATCATCATGATCTGCACCGGCACCGGTTCGGCGCCGTTCCGCGGCTTCACCGAGCGCCGGCGACGCACCATGCGCGATGCGCCCGGCCGCATGATGATCTTTTTCGGCGCGCGGCGGCCGGAGGAATTGCCGTATTTCGGACCGCTGCAGAAAGTGCCGGACGGGCTGCTGCGTAAGTTCTTTGCGTATTCACGCGTCGCGGGAGAACCGAAGACCTATGTGCAGGATCGCATGCGGGCCACGCCCGACGAGGTGTCGGTGTTCCTGAAGCACGACAAGACGCACATTTATATCTGCGGCCTGAAAGGCATGGAGACCGGCGTCGATGAGGCGCTGGCGGATATCTGCCGCGGCTCCGGCATGGACTGGGCCGAACTGCGCCAGGCCATGCGCGCGCAGGGCCGCTACCACGTCGAGACCTATTAGCGACGCCGCTTCTTCGCGCTATGCTGGCCGTCCCTGCTTGTGACAAGAAGGACGGAATGATGCGCCTGCAGTCGCTCACACCAATGCTGCAGAGCGCTGATCTGCAGCGTAGCATCGACTGGTATGAATCGGTGCTTGGCTTTCGCTGCACGGGCCGGCAGGACGGCTGGTGCCGTCTGGAACGCGACGGTGTCGCTTTGATGTTCATACAGAACGCGCACCTTGGCGATCCGCATGCCAGCGCCACCCAATACATTCACGTCGACGATCTGTCCGCGCTCTGGAGCGGTATCAAGGACCGCGTGACCGCGGAATGGGGGCCGGAAGAAATGCCCTACGGATCGGTGGAGTTCGCCATCCGCGATCCTGATGGGTATTTGCTGAGCTTCGGAGAGCCGTTGGATCGACGGGCCACCACATAAAAAAATGGCCGGGGCAGGCCCGGCCATTTGAACATTATTTTGACAACGCTCGCTTACTCCGCCGCCTGCCGTGCTGGCGTGGAATGCGCAGTGATCAGGTAATCCATCGCCACCTGCACGCCGCCCTTCTTGTGCGGCACGCCGGCAAGTGACAGTGCCATTTCGGTCGCTGCCAGCGCGCCGATGATGGTGGCGTCGTTGGTGTCGCCGAGATGGCCGATGCGGAAATACTTGCCCGCGTAAGGACCGAAGCTCGCGCCATAGGAGATATTGAAGTGCTCCAGCGCAAGCGTGCGGAAGGCGTCGGCGTTATGCCCCTCGGGCAGCAGGATCGCCGTGACCGTCGACGAATAATGCTTCGGGTCCTTGCAGAGGATTTCGAGGCCCCAATGCGTGACGGCCCGGCGCACGGCTTCGCCCAGACGATCGTGGCGCGCGAACACGTTGTCGAGGCCTTCCTCGTGCAGCATCGCGATGCCTTCGACGAGACCGCTCAGCATCAGCGTTGCCGGCGTGTAGGGGAAGAAGCCGACCTTGTTCATGTTGATCATGTCTTCCCAGTCGAAGAACGACTTGGGCAGCTTCGAGGTCTTGTAGGCTTCGAGCGCCTTCGGGCTCAGTGCGTTGAACGACATGCCAGGCGGCATCATCAGGCCCTTCTGCGCACCGCCGACCGCGACGTCGACGCCCCATTCGTCATGCCGGTAATCGGTCGAAGCGAGAGAGGAGATGGTGTCGACCATCAAGAGTGCCGGATGGCCGGCGGCGTCGATCGCCTTGCGGACCGCCGGGATCGAGGTCGAGCAGCCGGTCGAGGTCTCGTTGTGAACGACGCAGACCGCCTTGATCTCCTTGTTGGTATCCTTGCGCAGATGCGCCTCGATCTCGGCCGGGTCGGCGCCGGTGCGCCAGTCGGTCTTGATGAATTCAGCCTTGAGGCCGAACTTCTCCGCCATCTTCTTCCACAGCGTGGCGAACTGGCCGGTCTCGATCATCAGCACCTTGTCGCCGGGCGACAGCGTGTTGACCAGCGCGCCCTCCCAGGCGCCGGTGCCGGTCGCGGTGTAGATGATGACCGGGTTGGCGGTCTTGAAAATGGTCTTGATGCCCTCCAGCGCGGTCTTCGCCATCTTGGCGAATTCCGGACCGCGATGGTCGATCACCGGCCGGTCGATGGCGCGCAACACGCGGTCCGGCACCGGGGTCGGCCCGGGGATCTGCAGGAAATGGCGCCCGGCGGCGCGCGAGGAATTCTGGGCCATCGTCGAAAAGCTCCGGTGATCAAGGCTTGCCCATAGGGCAAAACGGCCGCATGCCGCGGCCCGAACTTGCCGGGATGAACACCGAATGCCAAGGTCCGGTCAAGCCCAAAGGCGGCATGGCCGGATAGCAAAATGGCCCGATAGCAGAGCCGTATCGACGGCGCCCTGGCCATGGGCGGATGGGCGACGAGCGGGAGGGAGTCACGTTTGGCTGACACTTTGCGGCCGGGTCTGGAACGGCGCCTGAGAGTCGAGGTCGCGGGCGATGTCGGGTTCGATCGCTTCACCCGTGGGCGTTATGCCACCGACGCGTCCCATTATCAGATCATGCCGCTCGGCATGGTGGCGCCTCGTACGGTCGACGAGGCGGCACGGGCGATTGCGATTGCGCGCGAGGAGGGCGTCTCGGTCCTGCCGCGCGGCGGCGGCACCTCACAATGCGGGCAGACGGTGAATGCGTCGCTGGTGATCGACTGCTCGAAATATCTCAACCGCATTGTATCGCTCGATGTCGAGAACCGCCGCTGCGTAGTCGAGCCGGGCATCGTGCTGGACGATCTCAACCGCGCGCTGAAACCGCATGGCCTGTGGTTTCCGGTCGATATCTCGACGGCATCGCGCGCCACCATCGGCGGGATGACCGGCAATAACTCCTGTGGCGCGCGGTCGATGCGCTACGGCAATACGCGCGAGAACGTGATTTCGGTCAACGCGATTCTCGCCGATGGACGGGCGCAGGTTTTCGGCCCGGCTTCGCCGAGCCTGGCGGAGTTTCCGCCGTCGTCGCCAATGCACGCGCTCGCCTCCGATCTGCTGGCGCTGGGCGCGCGTGAAGCCGGAGAGATCGAAGCGCGCTTCCCGAAAGTACAGCGCCGGGTCGGCGGCTATAATCTCGATGCATTTCTGCCGGGTCGCAACGATCTCAATCTCGCGCATATCCTGATCGGCTCGGAAGGCACGCTCGGCTTCACCACGCAGGTCGAATTGAAGCTGGCGCCGCTGCTCGGCCGCCGCGCGGTGGGAGCGTGCCATTTCGGCCGCTTCTATGACGCGATGGACGCCGCCCAGCATATCGTGCGGCTGAAGCCGATCGGGGTCGAGCTGATCGACCGCACCATGATCGAGCTGGCGCGGCAGATCGCGATGTTCCGGCCGACGCTGGAGCAGTTCGTGCGCGGCGATCCGGATGCGATCCTGCTGGTCGAATTCGGCGAGGACGATCAGGCCGAGAATCTGCGGCGCCTGAAGCAGCTCGGCGAGCTGATGGGCGATCTTGGTTACGCGTGGAGCAACACCGGCGCGAAGCAGGGCGGCGTGGTCGAGATTCTCGATCCGGCGTTGCAGGCTGCGATCACCGAGGTGCGCACGTCGGGCCTCAACATCATGATGTCGATGAAGGAGGAGGGGAAGCCCGTCTCTTTCGTGGAGGATTGCGCCGTGCCGCTCGAGCACCTCGCCGAATACACCGCAAAGCTCACCGCGGTATTCGAGAAACACGGTACCCGCGGCACCTGGTACGCGCATGCGGGCGCCGGCTGTCTGCATGTGCGGCCGGTGCTCAATCTGCGGCTCGACAAGGATGTGAAGGCGATGCGTGCGATCGCCGAAGACGCCTTCGCGATGGTGCGCGAGTACAAGGGCTCGCATTCCGGCGAGCACGGCGACGGCATCGTGCGCTCCGAGTTTCACGAATTCATGTTCGGCTCGAAGCTGGTGCGCGCGTTCGAACAGGTGAAGGCGCGGTTCGATCCGGACGGGCTGTTCAATCCCGGCAAGATCGTGCACGCGCCGAAATTCGATGACCGCAGCAATTTCCGGTTCAAGCCCAGCTATCGCGGCGAAGATATTGCGACAAAGCTTGACTGGTCGGCGTGGCCCGGCGCGGGCGGCGGTTTCCAGGGCGCGGTCGAGATGTGCAACAACAATGGCGCCTGCCGCAAGATCGACGGCGGCGTGATGTGCCCGAGCTATCGCGTCACCCGCGACGAGCGCGATGTGACGCGGGGGCGCGCCAATTCGCTGCGGCTTGCGGTCACCGGCCAGCTCGGTCCCGATGCGCTCACGTCGGACGAGATGGCGGAGACCATGAAGCTCTGTGTCTCCTGCAAGGCGTGCCGGCGCGAATGCCCGACCGGCGTCGACATGGCGCGCATGAAGATCGAGGTGCAGGCCGCGCGCGCCGCGCGCTTCGGGTTTTCGCTGCGGGACCGCCTGATCGGCTGGCTGCCGCGCTATGCGCCCTACGCCGCGAAAGTGCCGTGGCTGATGAATCTCCGCAATGTGCTGCCCGGTGCGGCGTGGCTGTCGGAACAGGTCGCCGGTTTGTCGGCGCGGCGGAGCTTGCCAGGGTGGCGTCGTGATGTGTTTGATGATGTCGTGGCGAATGCAATCGTCGCTCCCCATGCTCGGTCGAACTCCCTCCCCCTTTCAGGAGGAGGAGAGGGTCGAGCAAGTGGCGACGATGTACGCCAGGTCATCCTCTTCGCCGATACCTTCAACCGTTACTTCGAGCGCGAGAATCTCGATGCCGCGATCGCCGTGCTGACGGCGGCCGGCTACGCCGTGCAGGTTGCGCAACCCGCCGACGCCAGCAAGCGCCCGCTCTGCTGCGGCCGCACGTTCCTCTCCGTCGGTGCGGTCGATCAGGCGCGGGAGGAAGCCGAACGTACGCTTGCGGCACTTGCGCCTTTCATCGACAAGGGCATTCCGGTGATCGGCCTCGAGCCGAGTTGCATCCTGTCGTTCCGCGATGAGGTACCGGCGCTGGTGAAGTCGGGGACCGCACAGAAGCTTGCGTCGCTTGCGCTCACATTCGAGGAATTCCTCGCGCGCGAGCACAAGGCCGGCCGGCTGGATCTCAAGTTGAAATCGCTGCCGCAGCGCGCACTGCTGCACGGTCATTGCCATCAGAAGGCATTCGAGGCGTTCGGTCCGGTACAGACTGTCCTCAAGCTTGTGCCCGATCTCGCGGTGGAAACGATCGAGTCGAGCTGTTGCGGCATGGCTGGCGCGTTCGGCTATGCGGCCGACACCATTGATGTATCGCTGGCGATGGGCGAGCTCTCGCTGCTGCCGGCGGTGCGCAAGGCTGCGGACGACGCGATTATCGTTGCCAACGGCACCTCATGCCGGCACCAGATCCACGACGGCACCGGACGCGACGGGGTGCATGTGGCGCGCGTCCTCGCCGGGTGTCTGGCTTAGGGCGCTCGGTCGATGTTCGACAACTTGATAAACCTGATGGTTTTTCTGTCGATCGGCTTCCCCGCCGTGCCCTGGCTGTTTCGCTTTCGATCGGGACGGCGCGGAATCTGGATCGGCACCGCACTCGTTATTGTCACTCTGATTTGCTTTCCGTTCCTGTTTTTCAGTGCGTGCGTTGCGGTAAATTGCGGGCAGGGCGCCATCGCAATTTTCATGCTGGGGCCGATCTGGATCGCTTCGGCGGTGTTCACGGTGGCGTCCGCTGCGATTGCGTCCTACAGCCTGCGGCAAGGCGGGCGGCGCGACTGAGGAGCCATCGGGCTTGCTTGGTCGTTGCCTGCGCCGTTCCTACTTGCGCCACATCGCCTCTGCCAAAGCGGCCGCCAGCGCGCCCTGTGCCGCCGGGCGCTCGGGGGTGCGCTGTGCGCCACCCTGCGGACGGCTATTGCTGAACTTGGCTTTGCCGTCACCCGCATGGGCCGTGCTGGTGCGCGGCGCCGCCGCCGCTCCATCCTTGCGCATGGTGAGGCCGATGCGCTTGCGCTTCACGTCGACCTCGACGACGCGCACCTTCACCACATCGCCGGCTTTCACCACCTCATGCGGATCCTTCACGAAGCGGTCGGCCAGCTGCGAGACGTGAACCAGCCCGTCCTGATGGACCCCGATATCGACGAAGGCGCCGAAAGCGGCGACGTTGGTCACCGTGCCTTCCAGCAGCATGCCGGGTTTCAGGTCGGTGATTTCCTCCACTCCGTCGGTGAAGGTCGCGGTCTTGAAACTGGGGCGCGGATCGCGGCCCGGCTTTTCCAGTTCCGTCAGAATGTCGCGCACCGTCGGCAGGCCGAAACGCTCGTCGACGAACACGCCCGGGTCGAGCGCCTTCAGCGCGGCACTGTCACCCATCAGCGACCGCACATCGCGGCCACAGGCCGCAACGATTTTCTTGGCGACGCCATAGGCTTCCGGGTGGACCGAGGACGCATCGAGCGGCTCGTCGCCGTTCGGGATGCGCAGGAAGCCGGCGCAGAGTTCAAAGGTGCGCGGTCCAAGCCGCGCCACTTCAAGCAGCTGCTTGCGGTTCCTGAAGGCGCCGACCTTGTCGCGATGCGCGACAATCATCTCGGCGAGCGACGCGCCCAGGCCCGACACCCGCGCCAGCAACGGCGCCGACGCGGTGTTGAGATCGACACCGACCGCGTTCACCGCGTCTTCCACCACCGCGTCAAGCGAACGCGCCAGCCGGTATTGGTCGACGTCGTGCTGATACTGGCCGACGCCGATCGACTTCGGCTCGATCTTGACCAATTCCGCCAGCGGATCTTGCAGGCGCCGCGCGATCGATACCGCGCCGCGCAGTGACACGTCGAGGCCCGGAAATTCGGCCGCTGCGGTCGCCGAGGCGGAGTACACCGACGCACCGGCTTCGCTCACCACCACCTTGATCGGCTTCGGCGGCGGCATGTCGGCCAGGAGATCGGCGACCAGCTTGTCGGTCTCGCGGCTCGCGGTGCCATTGCCGATGGCGATCAGTTCGACCTTGTGGCGCACGATCAGCCGCCCGATTTCGGCCTGCGCGCCGCGAATGTCGTTCTTCGGCTGAAACGGATAGACCGTGGCGGTTTCCAGCAGCTTGCCGGTGTTGTCGACCACTGCGACTTTCACGCCGGTGCGGATGCCGGGATCGAGTCCGATCGTGGCGCGCGAACCGGCCGGCGCCGCCAGCAACAGATCCTTGAGATTGCGCGCGAAGACCGCAATGGCCTCTTCTTCGGCGCGCTCGCGCAACTCGGTCATCAGGTCGATCGACAGCGTGAGCGAGAGCTTCACCCGCCAGGTCCAGCGCGCGACATCCATCAGCCATTTGTCGGCGGCCCCGGCATCCGGGCGGATCGCGTAGGCGTCGGCAATCATCTGCTCGACCGGCTTCACCGGCGCGGTGCTGTCGGCATCGATCTCGATATCGATGGTCAGGATCTCCTCGTTGCGCCCGCGCAGCATGGCCAAAGCGCGATGGCTTGGCGTCGTCGCCCAGCGCTCGGTGTGATCGAAATAGTCGGAGAATTTCGCGCCGGCCTCCTGCTTGCCGTCAATGACCCTGGCATGCACGGCGGCCTTTTCCTTGAGATAGCTGCGCAGGCGGCCGACCAGATCCGCGTTTTCCGAGAAGGTCTCGACCAGAATGTCGCGCGCGCCATCGAGCGCCGTCTTGGTGTCGGGCACGTCTTCGGTGATGAACTGCGCGGCGAGTTCGAGCGGCACCACCACACGATCGGACAGAATGGTTTCGGCTAGCGGGCCGAGGCCGCGTTCGCGCGCAATTTCGGCGCGGGTGCGACGCTTCGGCTTGTAGGGCAGGTACAGGTCTTCGAGTTCGGCCTTGGTCGTCACCGCGCCGATCTTCGCCTCGAGATCGTCGGTGAGCTTGCCCTGCGAGCGAATCGATTCGAGCACGGTGTCCCGCCGCGATTCAAGATCGCGCAGATAGGCAAGGCGCTCCTCAAGCTGGCGCAGCTGTGTGTCGTCGAGTCCGCCGGTGACCTCCTTGCGGTAACGCGCGATGAATGGGACGGTCGCGCCTTCGTCGAGAAGTCCGATCGCAGCGGTAACCTGCGGCGGCTTTGCAGCAATCTCGTCGGCAATCGTGCGCGCAATACGCGAAAGGTCAGCAGCCATCAGCACCCTCAATCGATTCGGGGCGGCGACCATATGCGCGGCGATGCTCCCTGCCAACGGGCCGAGGGTTTCATTCCGCATCTATTCACGACAAACGGCAGGTCGCACCGCATACTGGAATGTGTCGGGCCAGCCCCTGAAAAAACACGAAATTGGCGAGTGGGGCCCTGCGCAGTGCCTAGTTCAACTGAACCGCAAGCTTGAAGCGGAACTGTGCGCGCGTGAACGTATCCAGTTCGAAAGGCAAAGTCGGATTGTCGGACGAGCGGCCGGCGACCTGCGGCTGCCAGGTTGTGTTGAAAGCGACCTTGTCGGTGATTTTCCACAGCAGCGTCGGGCCGAGGTAATAGGCATAGCCCGAGCGTTCGTTGAAGAAGCTCCCGTCATACGCGGCGAATTGCATGATTTCCGCGCCGACAAAGAGCTTCTCGTTAAGCTGAAAGGTGAGAGCGGTCGACAATTGGCTGGCCGAACTCGTGGTCCAAACGCTGTGATCGGTGACGTCCTGCCCGCGAACCGGGGCCCAGATGATGTTGGCGGCCCAGAAAATCTTGTCCGGCACCACCACGGCATCGACGAACAGCTTGAAGGCTGCGCCGTAGGCATTGGATTTCTGGCCGGTCGGAAGATCGACAAAAGCGTCGGCCGCCTCGACTGAGACCGAGAGTGCGAATGGATTGGAAGCGCTACGCTTGATAAGCCGGTACTCGATTTCGGCTGAGAAACCTTCGAACTGGGTTTTATTGATGTCCAGGTAGCCGTGGACGCCGCTCATAAAGTCGTATGCAACAAAGGCGGATGCTGCGATCCACCAGTCCTCAGCCGGTGTGTAGCTGAATTCCATCTTGTTACTCAGCGCGAGATACTTGCCGGAGCGCTTTCCGCGAAAGCCGGTCAGTTCGTTGGCGAAACCGAAGTCACCCTTTTCGCCGGTATCCGTCGGCGCGGTGAAGCCGAAAATGTCGTCGCCGGGAACCTCGGGGATGGCATTGGCGGCAGGCTTTCCATTGGTCTTGCCATTGATCGACTGAGCGCGCGCCGCGTCCGGCAAGGCCAACGAAGCTCCTGCGACGATCACTATCAGGAAAGCCAACCCGACGCGTGGCCACGCGACCGGTTGCGCCAGAGTTTCACACCGCCCCATCACGCCCCCGCGTCACGTACGATTCGTACAATCGGAGCATGTTGCCCCGGAACCGTCCAATTCTCATGCCGCTATTAAGAAGCATTCGCAACTAGAAAAGCGAGTTTTCTGACCCTGGCTGGAAAAAAACTGATCCAGCGCTCCGTGAGAGAATCTCCGAGAACGTCTCCTTGTGGCCGGGATCGCTCGCTTCAGAGACGTCGTACGGCGATCACTGAAACGCTGATCGGGCTGCATCCGCATGTGCCCGACAGCGCGCGGAACGCTTGCCGGAAAGACAGATCGGCGGGCGGGGCGATCAGTCCTGCCCGTAGGCCACGGTGGACAGCAGCGCGATTTCGGCGCGGCGCGAGTCGAGCCGGGTATGCTGCACCACGATCGGCACGTCGGATTCGAATACCGACGCATAATCAGTATCGAGCGGCACCGGCTCGGGGTCGGACAGGTCGTTGAAGCGCAGATGCAGCGTCCGCCGCGCCGGCACCGTGACGCGATACACCACCGGCTCGCGATCCGCGAAGTAAACCGTCAGCCGGATATTGGCGTCGCGCTCCCCGGCGTTGAGGATGCACGCGGTTTCGTGCGACAGCAGTGTGCGGTCCTGCGACACGCTGCCCGATGGAATATAGCCTTCGGGAATGGCCCATCGCGTTTTGCCGATCGCGGGCATCACGTATCTCCCTTTTAGTCGTCAGTGTCAGTTCCGGCGGATGGCGGCGCCTCGCTCCGCAAACGGGACCACATCGTTCGGTGGTGGCAACGGGCCGGAGCCGGTCTCTGCGCCCAGCGTAGCTTTACCGGTCAACGCGGACAGGAAGCGTCCAGGCCAGTCGTTGATGTCGCTTTTCAAAATGATGTCGTAAAGCGCGCGATGGCGGGCGCGACGCTCTTCGAGCGGCATCGTCAGTGCGCGATGGATCGCGGCGGCAACGGCCTCAGTATCATGGGGATTGACCAACAGCGCCGGCTTGCACTCCATCGCGGCGCCGGCGAAGCGGGAGAGGATCAGCACGCCAGGATCGTCTTCATCCTGGGCCGCCACGAATTCCTTGGCGACCAGGTTCATGCCATCGCGCAGCGGCGTGACCAGCGCCGCGCGCGCGCCGCGATACAATCCTGCGAGCGCGGTTCGCGTGTGCGCGCGATTGACATAACGGATCGGCGTCCATGCCGCTTCACCATATTTGCCGTTCACCCGTCCGACCGTCGAGGAGACGTTGCGCTCCATGTCCATATACTCGGGAATCTCGGATCGGCTCTTGGGCGTGATCTGCAGATAGGTGACGTTGTCGCGCCATTCGGGATAGGTCTCGAGAAACCGCTCGAAGGCTTCGAGACGGTTCTGGATGCCCTTCGAATAGTCCAGACGGTCGACGCCGATGATCATCGCGCGGCCGGTGAGCGACGACAGCACGCCCTCGACGAAGGACGAGGTGACCGCCCGGCGCGCCAGCTTGTTGAAACTCTCGGTCTCGACGCCGACCGGGAAGCTGCCGATCCGTACGATGCGTTCGCCGGTGTCGTAACCCTTCTCGCGATTGCCGGGATAGTGGCATTCGCTTTCCAGATAACGCGCGAAATTGGCGGAGTCGGTTTCGGTCTGGAATCCGACCAGGTCGTAGTGAGCAAGAGCGGAGATCACGCGCTCATGGTGCGGAAGACCGGTAATGATTTCGACCGGCGGGAACGGCGTGTGCAGGAAAAAGCCGATGCGGTTGTTGTGGCCGCGCTCGCGCAGCGCCTTGGCCAGCAACAGGAAATGATAGTCGTGAACCCAGACGACATCGTCGGGCTTCAGGATCTCGTTCAATTCGTCGGCGAAATGATCGTTGATCTGGGTATAGCCGGACAGGTCCTGGCGCGAGAATTCCGCGAGGTCGAGCCGGTAATGCAGGATCGGCCACAAGACGCGATTGGCGAAGCCGTAATAGAACTCGTCATAGGCTTCCTTCGGCAGGTCCGCGAGCACGAAGGTTACGGGATCGCCTTCGATGGTGCGGGTCGCCAGGATGTTGGTCGACAGCTTTCCGCTCCAGCCGAACCAGACGCCCGGATTGCGCTTGAGCGCCGCCATCACCGCCACCTCGAGGCCACCCGCCCGGGTGCCCGATTTCGGCGACGACACTCTGTTGGATACGACGACTAGCCGCGCCAATACCGATCCTCCCAGCTTCGCGACAGACGCATCGCGGTCAAGATCAGGCCCGCCATCGAGTAGGTTTGCGGAAAATTGCCCCAGAGTTGTCCGTTCTGCATATGGATATGCTCCGCCAGCAGCCCGTATCGGTTGGTGTATTTCAGCGCGTCCACGAACAGATCGCGCGCTTCCTGCTTGCGGCCGAGTGACCACCATGCGTCGATGAGCCAGAAGCGGCAGATGAGAAATTCGCCTTCAGGAACGCCAAAATCGTCGGGGCTGGCGTAACGCATAACGTGGTTGCCGCGTAAAAGTTCGCGCTCCATGGCGGCGACGGTCGATACGAAGCGCGGGTCTTCCGCCTCCACCACGCCAAGCTCGTGCATCAGCAGCACGCTGGCATCGAGATCGTCGGAGCCGAAGGCGGCGGTAAAGGCGCCACGCTTCTGATTCCACGCCTTGTCCATCATCGCGGCGTGCAGGCGGTCGGCCACGTCGTTCCAGTGATTGGCGCGCTCGACGAAGCCGAGGCGTTGCGCAATGGCGGCGAGACGGTTGCAGCCGGCCCAGCACATTGCGACCGAGTGCGTGTGGATGCGCTGGCGCCCGCGATATTCCCAGATGCCGGCATCGGGCGTGAGCGCCAGCCGTTCGGCCTTGCGGCCGAGGACTTCGAGCAGATGAAACAGCGATTCGTCGCCCATCTGCGGCAGCCGGCGGTCGAAGAACATCGGCATCGCGGCAAGGATCACGCTGCCATAGGTGTCGTGCTGCGCCTGCTCGGCGGCGGCATTGCCGACACGCACCGGTCCATCGCTGCGAAAACCCGCGAGGTTCTCCGCGATGCGTTCGTCCATCGGATCGTCCGGCACGATCGGGTACACCGGACGAATCGTCTCCGCTTCTTCCGACACCAGGTTGATGATGTAGAGGATAAAATCTTCCATCGTGCGGGTGGCGCCGATGCGGTTGAGCGCCTTCACCACGAAATACGCATCGCGCAGCCAGCAGAAGCGGTAGTCCCAGTTGCGTTGCGAACCCGGCGATTCCGGAATCGAGGTGGTGTGCGCGGCAATGATGCCGCCGGTCTCCTCGAAATTGGACAGCTTCAGCGTGATGGCGGAGCGGATCATCGCGTCCTGCCAGTCATAGGACAGGTTCAGGCGCCGCACCCATTCGCGCCAGTAATCCCTCGTCTTGTCCAGAAAGTCGCGGCAGGTCGGTCCGAGCGCGGCGGGGAACGGCTCGTCGGCGCCGAACACCATGTAATGCGGACGCGTCAGAACGAATGACGATTCGCGCTCGATGTAGGAGAGCGGAGCGTCGGTGGTGAGACGCAGTTGCATCTCGCCGCCCCAATAGCGGATATGATTGCTGCCGAGCGCCTGATGGGTAACCGGAGTGCCGTAATTGTAGGTCGGGCGGAAACGAATGGTGATACGCGGCAAGCCCGCAATCGGCTCGATGATGCGAATCAGTTGCGGGGCACGATAGGTGCGGTCGAGATTTTGAAAGCGCGGCGCGAAATCGGTGATGCGGACGCCGCCGCCGTATTCGTCGGTCAGTTCGGTGACCACGATCGGCGTGTTGCGCAGGTATTGCGATTTCACGTCCTTGACGCCGTCGAGAACGACGTCGGTAAAGCCCTTCTCCTCGTCACCCGCCACCAGGCGGCAGAAAACCGGGTCGCTGTCGAAGCGGGGAAAGCACCACCAGGTGATGCGCGAGGACGGCTCCAGCAGGGCCGCGGTGCGGCCATTGCCGATGATTGCGAGGTCAAGACCGTAATCGGTCTTCGGGCTTGTCATCGGCCGGCCTCGCTCAGGTGCCGCAACCAGCCGCGCACGTCCTGCGGTCCATCGAAATTGAAGCTCGTGCCGGGCACGACGCCGCCGACCGAAAAGCCGGTGCCGGCGAAATCCTGCAGAACCGCAAAAGCAGCGCTGTCGGTGACATCGTCCCCGACAAAGATCGGCGTCCGTCCGGTGAAGGGCGGCACGCTCATCATCTCGCGCAGACCGGTGCCCTTGTCGTAACCGCCGGGCTTGATCTCCACCACGGCCTTGCCGGGCAGGATTTCGAGCGCGCTGCAGCGGTCGTCCTTGCAGACGGCGGTGACGCTTTTCATGATCTCGCCGCCAAGTTGCGGCGCGAGACGAAAATGGATCGCCAGTGAATAGCCCTTGTCTTCGACGATCACACCGTCGCCGATGCGGCCGATCCGCGAGAATTCCGCGCGCAAGTCCTCGTCGAGTGTCGCAATCTCGCTGCGCCTGATCTCGCCGGCGGGTGCGTAGCGGATTTCAGCCCCGTGACCGCCAACGGCGGCGAGCCGCAGCGGGTCGAACAGCCTGTCCATCTCGGCAATCGGCCGGCCGCTGACGAAGGCGACGGCGCCGTGGAACATGCGCGACAGGGATGCCAAGGTGGCACGCAGCGCGTCGGACACTTTCACTTCCAGCGGCGTGGGTGCGATGTCGAGCAGTGTGCCGTCGATATCCAGGAAGATAGCTGTGGTCTGCGGGTCGATCGGTGTCGGCGGCAGCTGGTCTTGCCTGGGCTGCGCTGGAGCAGCGTCCTTGGCGAGGCCTGCGGCATCTAAGTTACTCTGGGCAAGGGTATCAGGCATGAGGCGAGGCTGAACTCATCTTCCCGCCGTCGCGTTCGCTGAATATGCGACGCGCGCGGCCGATTGTTTCTGGGGCGACCATCAGGCCTTGCCCCATCGAAATGGCGATTATGAGAGCCGCGCAGGGCGCACGGTGATCGTCAGAACTGTAATCCCCCTCTCGCTGCAGCCGCGGGGCGCAGCATCAGGCTTGCCCAAGGCCGCTTCACGATCCGCGGTGACTTGTTGTGCAACGCGAAAGCCGCCGAAAAGTTCCATGTCTTCGGCAGCGGAATACCGCACTTGACCCGGCGGCCGGAAATTTCGACGATTTAACCAGTGAGTTAATCAGCAGATTTTGGGTGGGGCATGGCGCCGCGTTTGCGTATCGTTTCAATTGACTGGTTCGAGCGCCCGGTTCAGTTCCGCGTGCCATTCCGGTTTGGCGCAGCCACCGTCACGGCCGCGACCCAGGCTTTCCTGTTTGCAGAGATCGAGACCGAAGACGGCCGCCGCAGCCTCGGTGCGACCGCCGAACTGATGGTGCCGAAATGGTTCAACAAGGACCCGGCATTGTCGCCCGAGCAAACCGTAGAGCAATTGCGGCGCGCACTGGTGATCGCGCGTGATGCGTATCTTGAGCGGGCGCAACTCGACACGGCGTTTGGCCATCACGCGATAGCCCACGCGGCGGTGCTCCAGGCCTGCGCACGCGAAGGCATTCCGGGCCTCGCCGCCGCGTTCGGCCCGGCGCAGATCGACAAGGCGGTGCTGGATGCGCTGCTGCGCGCATACGGGCGCGACGTGTTCGGTGGCCTCGGAGACAATATCGCGGGGCTCGATGCCAGGCTCACACCGGATATCGACGATGGCGTCATTGCCGCCTATCTGCGAAGCCGGAATCCGCAGCACCGAATCATGCTGCGGCATACCGTCGGCATGGCGGATCCGGTGTCGCAGCTTCCGGATATCCATGCGCAGACCGGCTGCCGCTATTTCAAGCTGAAACTGTCGGGCGACGTCAGCGCCGACACGCAGCGGCTCGGCCATATTGCCGCGACGCTCGAAGCGGACGGCATCGATTACCGCGTTACGCTCGATGCCAACGAGCAATATGCCAGCCACGATGCCCTGGCCGCCCTTGGCGAAGGGATGCTGAGCCGGCCGCAATTCGAAAATTTCCTGCAACGGTTGCTTTATGTCGAGCAGCCGTTGCCGCGCGACCTGACCTTCGCAACGCCGCTCGGCGAATTCGGCAAGAGCTTCGCCATCATCGTGGACGAAGGCGAGAGCGACTACGACACCTTTCCGAAAGCGGTCGCGCTCGGCTATCGCGGCATCTCATCGAAGGCCTGCAAGGGGATCTACAAGTCGCTGATCAACGGCGCGCGCGCGGCACACTGGTCCGCGGCCGGCGGCGCGCGCACCTTTCTGGCCGGAGAAGACCTCACCTGCCAGGCCGGTCTCGCCGTCCAGCAGGATACGGCGCTGCTGGCGTTTCACGGCATCGCGCATTCGGAGCGCAACGGACACCATTATGTCGGCGGCTTTCCGGCAACGCCCGCGGACGAGGTGCGCGCCTTCCAGGCCGCCCATCCCGATCTGTACGAGGAGCGGGACGGGCAGGTTCGGCTCGCGATCCACGGCGGGGCGCTGACCATCGCTTCGCTCGGGCAGCGCCCGGGCTTTGCGTCCGGTGTCGATCCGGAGGTGATCCGACGCGGTGCGATCGATCGTCAGACGGGCTGAAGCGGCAGACAAAATGGCTCTTTTCATCTTTTAACTATCCGGTTAAAACATCCGCAAAGAGCTGAACGGGGGACCACGAGGAATGGCGGCAAAGCGTCTCGGAATCATCATGCATGGCGTCACCGGACGCATGGGCATGAACCAGCATCTCATCCGCTCGATCCTGGCCATTCGCGATGCCGGCGGTGTCGTCTTGTCCGACGGCAGCCGCGTGATGCCGGACCCGATCCTTGTCGGGCGCAACCCGGACAAGATTTCCGCGCTGGCGCAGCAATATGGCGTGACGCGCTGGGCGACCGATCTCGACAAGGCGCTGCTCAATCCGGACGACGAGGTGTTCTTTGATGCCGGCACCACGCAGATGCGCCCCGAGCTTCTGGAAAAGGCGATCGCTCACGGCAAGCATGTCTATTGCGAGAAGCCGATCGCGACCGATCTTGCCTCGGCGGTGAAGATCACCAGGATCGCCAACGAATCCGGGCTCAAGAACGGCGTGGTGCAGGACAAGCTGTTCCTGCCTGGTCTCCTGAAGCTGAAGATGCTGCGCGATTCCGGTTTCTTCGGCCGCATGATCGCGGTGCGCGGCGAGTTCGGCTACTGGGTGTTCGAGGGCGATTGGCAGCCGGCGCAACGGCCGTCCTGGAATTATCGCGATGAGGATGGCGGCGGCATCATCCTCGATATGGTTTGTCACTGGCGCTATGTGCTGGACAACCTGTTCGGCGAAGTGAAAAGCGTGTCGTGCCTTGGCGCCAAGCATATCCCTGCGCGCTGGGACGAGAACGGCAAGGAATACAAGGCGACCGCCGACGACGCGGCTTACGCGACGTTCGAACTCGAAGGCGGCGTGATTGCGCATATCAACATGAGCTGGGTGACACGCGTCTATCGCGACGATCTCGTGACCTTCCAGGTGGACGGCGTGAACGGCTCGGCCGTTGCCGGGCTGACCGAATGCGTCATCCAGCCGCGTCAGGGTACGCCGCGCCCGGTCTGGAATCCCGACGTCAAGCAGCCGATCGATTTCTACGAGACCTGGCAGCCGGTGCCGGACAATCAGGTCTACGACAACGGCTTCAAGGTGCAGTGGGAAATGTTCATCCGCCACGTCGCGGAGAATGCACCCTATCGCTACACGCTGCTGGAAGGCGCCAAGGGCGTGCAGCTTGTCGAATGCGCGCTGCAGAGCTGGAAGGAGCGGCGTTTCGTCGATGTGCCGCCGTTGAAGGTTTAATGTTGGTGTGAGGTCCTGAGATGAACCGCTACGAACGCCCGCGCGCCAATCTCACCATCGCGCTGCCGCGCGCCGACCGCAGCATGGAGAATTTCGCAGTGTCGGCGCCGGGCGATTTTCCGGCGACGGTCAATGCGCCATTGAACCGGATCGCGTTTGCGGCTGCCCATGTGGTGGCCGATCCGCTCACCGAGTCCGATCCGTGGCTCGATGCGGCGGTGGACTGGGACCGCACCATCGCGTTTCGTGAACATCTCTGGGACCTTGGTTTCGGCGTCGCGGAGGCGATGGACACCGCCCAGCGCGGCATGGGCATGAGCTGGCCGCAATCGCTCGAACTGATCCGCCGCTCGGTCGCGGCGGCAAAGCCGCGTGGCGGTCTGGTGTTCTCCGGCGCCGGCACCGACCAGCTTGCGCCGGAAGACGCGAGGAGCATCGACGATGTAATCCGCGCCTATGAGGAGCAGATCGCGGCGATCGAAGCCTTCGGCGGCCGCATCATCCTCATGGCCTCGCGTGCGCTGGCACGGGTCGCGACCTCGGGCGACGATTACCGCAAGGTCTATGGCCGCGTTCTGTCGCAGGTGAAGGAGCCGGTGATCATCCACTGGCTGGGCGACATGTTCGATCCGGCGCTGGCCGGCTATTGGGGCACGGACAATCTCGAGGCGGCGATGGATGTCGCTGTGGAGATCATCAATACGCATGCCGCCAAGGTCGACGGCGTCAAGATTTCGCTGCTCGACAAGGACAAGGAAATCGCGATGCGGCGCCGCCTTGCGAAAGGCGTGCGGATGTATACCGGCGACGATTTCAATTACGCCGAGCTGATCGCGGGCGACACGCACGGCTATTCGGATGCGCTGCTCGGCATTTTCGACGCGATCGCGCCGGCCGCGGCCGCGGCGTTGGTGGCGTTGTCGAAAGACGATGGCGAGACCTTCCACGGCATTCTCGGACCCACGGTGCCGCTGTCGCGGCATATCTTCCGCGCGCCCACGCGCTTCTACAAGACCGGGGTGGTGTTCATGGCCTATCTCAACGGCCACCAGGATCATTTCACCATGGTCGGCGGGCAGGAGAGCGCCCGTTCGACGCTGCATCTCGCCGAGATTTTCCGGCTTGCCGATGCTGCCGGCTTGCTGCGCGATCCGGAGGTTGCGGTTGCGCGCATGCGCGCCGTACTGGCGGTGCGGGGCGTCGGCGCCTGATGCGCGACCTTTCCAGGGATCACAACTGGCTGTCGATCAACACTGCCACGGTGCGCCAGCAGGCGGATTTCGTCGGCATTGTCGAGGCCTGCGCGCGGCGCGGCATTCGCGCCGTATCACCCTGGCGGGATCAGGTCGCCCATGTCGGGCTGGAGCGCGCGGTCAAGGCGGTGCGCGACGCCGGATTGAAGCTGTCCGGCTATTGCCGCGGCGGCATGTTCACCGCCGATGCCGCGCACCGGCAGGAGATGCTGGACGACAATCGCCGCGCCATTGATGAGGCCGCGGCGCTGGGCTCGCCCTGTCTGGTGCTGGTCGTCGGCGGATTGCCGCAATACTCCCGGCCGGGATCGGCACCCTCGAAGGACATTCGCGGCGCCCATAGCCAGGTGACCGACGTACTCGCCGAGCTGCTGCCTTATGCGCAGAGCGCCGGCATGCCGCTTGCGGTCGAGCCGCTTCACCCGATGTACGCCGCCGACCGCGCCTGCGTGAATACGCTGCGTCAGGCGCTGGATATCTGCGACCGGCTCGATCCGGCGCAGAGCGGCGCGATCGGCGTGGCGATCGATACCTATCATGTATGGTGGGACTCGGACGTGTGGTCGCAGATCGCACGCACCGGAAAGAACCGGCTGTTGGCGTTTCACGTCTGCGACTGGTTGGTGCCAACCAAAGATATGCTGCTCGACCGCGGCATGATGGGCGACGGCGTGATCGATATTCCGCTTTACCGGCGCGACGTCGAAGCGCAGGGCTTCGATGGCTTCATCGAAGTGGAGTTGCTGTCGAATGACTGGTGGTCGCGGCCGATCGATGAGGTGCTCGATACGGTGATCGCCCGTTACAAAACGGTGGTGTGAACATTTCCTACTGAGCGCGATCCGTCCGAAAGCCGGTGCCCCCTGTTCGGGGTCGCGCTCTAATCCGGCGTCGCGCGCTCGCGATCCGGCATCGGTCCGTCAGGTGTCGCTGGCGCGTTGCGCTCGTCGCCGCCCTGGCGTTCCGGGCTTTGCTCGTAGGTCTCGAGCGCGACATCGTCTTTGTGCTTGGTAGGCTGGATTTCGGAGCTCTTGCGGGCCGGCCGGCCTTCATTCGACTTTGCGTCAGGCGATGAGCGATCTTTCGGCGATTCCATGACGCTGTCTCCGTTCAGGGCCCATAAACAACGTGTGATGGGGGCTGTGGTTCCCGATGGAACGTCTTCCGCGTCGCAGCGTTGTCGGGGCACTAATTCTCACAACAAACGCGGAGGTCTCACGATGGACTGGAATCGTGTGGAAGGTAACTGGAAGCAGATGAAGGGCAAGATCAAGGAGCAATGGGGCAAGCTCACCGACGATGATCTCGACGTCATCAACGGCAAGCGCGATCAGCTCGAAGGCAAGATCCAGGAGCGCTATGGCATGGCCAAGGATCAGGTGAAGTCGGACGTCGACACCTGGTATGGCTCGCAGCGCTGGTAAACAGAGTCGCAATACGGCTCTGTCCTAACACGAAGGGCTTCCCGCAAGGGGAGCCCTTTTTGCGTTGCGTGGTGGAAAAATTCACCATTCATGCAAGCGACAGCCCGGTTTAACCGGATGACATGCTTCTGCTGCTAACGGTTGCGCTGCCGCAGCGATTACCGATGCACAAGACACGGGTTCGCGCGGTTGAGGGGACCGGTCATGCGGCGCGTCTTCGGAATGGCATTCGGATTGGTTGTGCTGGCGTCTGCGTGTCTGGGGAACAGCCCGGCTCACGCCGATGATCGCGAGTCGTACGCGATCGATGCTGCGCCCTCGCCGATACTGGCTGCGAAGTGGCGAACGATGCAGCGTCGCCTCGCGGAGGATGAAGCCCGGCTCGGTGCATGCCGTGCGGATATCTGGACATGCAGCGATGACGAATTGCGCTTCGAGGCCATCGTTGCCGCCGGACGTCTGCGTGACGGACGCGCCCGGATCGGCGAGATCAATCGTGCAGTCAATCTTGCAATCCGGCCGGTCAGCGACGAGCGCCGCTTCGGTGTCGCCGACCAATGGTCAAGCCCGCTGGAGACGATTACCGACGGCGTCGGAGATTGCGAGGACTATGCCATCCTCAAACTGCTGGCGCTGAAGGAAGCCGGTTTTGCCAATGACGACCTGAAGCTGCTGATCGTGCACGACGCCGCGACCCGCAGCGATCATGCGCTGGCCGCGGCAAGGCTCGACGGGCGCTGGCTGCTGCTCGACAATCGCAGGTTCGCGCTGGTCGATCTGGAGTTCACCCAATATCGCCTGCTGGCCAAACTCGATTCGGATGCCGAAGGCCTGCACCATGCCGCGCTCGATACGCCCGCGGCCGACACAGCTTCAACGCAAGCGCCGCGCGACATCATGTAAGGCGCGATGCGGCGGCGGCGGCCTCAAGCGCCTGGATGCGTGCCTTGTGAGTGTCCACCTCACTCTCCAGCCGCGCGATATTCTGCAGCAGTCGTTCGCTGGTAAGCTTGAGAAGGTAGAATCCGAAATCCGGATCCTGGAAATACAATTCGCGCACCTTGTCGTAGATGATGAACAGCACTTGGCCATCCTCGATGCATTCGACGGTGGCGGTACGCTTGTTGTCGGGCGCGAGGAAGCCGAGTTCGCCCATCACCCGGCCGGGCGGCAATTCGACGCCGAATTCCTTGACCAGGAATTTGCCCGTGACGGTGTAATACATCGCGTTTGCGACATCGCCCTTGTTGAACAGAACGTCGCCGGCCTTGAAGTTCTTCTTGGTCATGAACGGCTTCAGCCATTCCATGTCCAGGTCGCCCTGCGAGGCGATCTTCACGCGTTTCACCAGTTGCTGAATCTGGTAGAGCCGGAAGCAGTTGATCGGCAGCAGCACCGCGTACATGAAGAAGGTCGGCAACGCCTTCGCCATCAGCCCATAGCCCATGAACAGGATATTGCTGATGATCGCGGCGATACGCAGCGGGATCATGGTCCGCAGCGTCATCGAGGCAACGTAGAATATGGCGCCGATCAGGCCGAGCAGATTTGCCAGGTCCATTTTGGACCTGATGAAATCGACCAGATAGGTGACGAGATAGCCAAAATCCATTGGTCACTCCACGACCGATCGGGAGAACACGGCGTGTCCCGATTCCTTCCATGTCCGCCGCGCATGAGCAAGAATCGAATAGTTATCGCACGGGAATAAACGACCCGGCGATCACTACAAACGAATGACTTCGGTCGCCGTCCGGGGACGGTAGACCTAAAGGCGAATGGTCTCGCCCTCAATGGCCGCGATCGTGCCCGGCCGCGCGGCCTGCGCCTGCGCCAGCATGGCGTCCATCGCCGCGTCGTCATGCTCCGGCGCGTGATGAAACAGGCAGAACGTCCTGGCGCCTGCGGCATCCGCGAGCCGCATGCCGTATTGCCAGGTCGAATGACCCCAGCCTTTCTTGTCGTCGATCTCTTCCTCGGTATAGGCGGTGTCGTAGATAACGAGATCGGCGCCGCGGGCCGCGGCGATCAGGGCCTCGTCGCGTCCCTCGCGGTCGCCTTCGTTGTCCGTCAGGTAGGCGACCGATCGCCCCCCATACTCGATCCGAAAGCCGGTTGCGCCGCCCGGGTGATTCAGCGCAACCGTGCGGATGGTCACGCCGGCGCCCGGGGCGACGCTCTCACCGGCGCGGAAGTCGCGGTAGTCGATATCCGCCTTGAAGGTGTCGATGCCGATCGGGAATAGCGGCTCGCTCATCATCCTTTGCATGACCGATTTCAGCCGGAATTCGGGGAGCAGGTTGCCGGCCCACATCCGGAAGCGGTGCTGCGGATGGTAGAAGGGTGCAAAGAACGGGATGCCGATGACGTGGTCGTAGTGGCAATGGGTCAGCAGGATGTCGGCGTCGATGGCGCCGCCGTCCTGCACCAGCTGGTCGCCGAGTTCGCGCAGTCCGGTGCCGGCGTCCAGGATGATCAGACGCTCGCCGCAGCGCACTTCCACACAGGGGGTATTGCCACCATAGCGTTTGGTCGCCGGCCCGGGGCAGGGGAGCGAACCACGCACGCCCCAGAACCGGATTGTGAAGTCAGACATTGACCGTGTCGCCCCCGCGTTGCGGCCGTTCATGGCTCTGTTTGCATCGTAAGCGGCCCGTCCGGCCTGTCACAAGTGCTATCACGCGTATTTGCGCGGACCCCGGTTAACACCGCCCTTTCAAACAAGGTAACTGAAGCTGAGTTCATGCGGCGCAACGTTCGTTGTCATTTGGTATCGAACGCGAACACGCCATCCCATGATGGCGGCGGCGGGGTGATGCGGAAGGCTTCGATACGGGACTGATAGAGTTCGAATACCCCGGCAAGTCCGAATGTCTGTTCCGCCTGCTTCGCTCGCTGCAGTGCATTCTCGGCGCCGCTCCAGTCGCGGTCACGGTAGCAGCCCAGCATTTCACGGGTCAGCCCGGTGATGGACTTGAAGCCCTCGCTGGCGGCGACGTTGCTGTCTCCAACGAGCGCATAGATGCTCTCGGGTTCATGCTTGCCCTTGACCGTGATCAGGTCGATCTGCAGCGCGGCAAAGTGGCCATTGACCTTTTCAGCCGTGCGGGAGCCGATGATGATCGGAACGCCGTAGGTCTTGGTCTGGCCCTCCAGACGCGAGGCCAGGTTCACCGGATCGCCGAGCACCGAATAGTCGAAGCGCAGATCCGAGCCCATATTGCCGACCACGCAGGTGCCGGTGTTTATGCCGAGCCCGATTTTCATCGGCAGGAACGGAACGTTGTCTTCGAGAGCCTCTGCTTCCCGCTCGTGATTGAGTTCGTCGATCTTGTGCAACATGTCGAGCGCAGCGGCACAGGCGTGTATTTCGTGCTGCGGATCGTCGATTGGCGCGTTCCAGAACGCCATGATGGCGTCGCCGATATATTTGTCGATGGTGCCCTTGCGATCGATGATCGAGTTGGTCAGCGGCGTGAGCAGCCGGTTCATCAGCTTGGTGAGACCCTGCGGATCGTTCTTGAAGGTTTCCGAAATGCTGGTGAAGCCACGGACGTCGCTGAACAGTATCGTCATGTCGCGGGTTTCGCCGCCGAGCACGAGCCGCTCCGGCGCATTCGCGAGCTGCTCGACCAGCGTCGGCGAGAGATAATGCGCGAAGGCGGACCGGATCCTGCGCCGGTCCACCTGCTCGCGGAAGTAATTGATGAACACCAGCGTCAGGTAGATGAAGAAGATCGCGATGAGTGGAAACGTTATGTCGAACAGCAATCCGTATTGCGAATAGAAGTGCCACGAGCCGTACAGCATCGCGGCCACGATGAAAAAGCCGAAGATCAGCAGTCCGGTAACGCCCATCAGCGGCGCAACCGCCACGGTCACAATCCCGGCGACAGCCGTCAGCAGGATCTCCGCGCCGTTGGCGTAGTCGGGACGCGACAGCAGCGACTGCGAGAAGATGTTCTCCAGGATCTGCGCATGCACCTCGACGCCGGGCATGTCGCTCTCGACCGGCGTTGCCTTGAGGTCGAGAAGTCCTGCGGCCGACGTTCCGATAATGGCCACGCGTCCCTTAAAACGGTCCGGTGGAAAAGTGCCTTCCATCACCTCCTTCGCCGACACGAAGCGCGCGGCATCGTGCTTTGCGAAGTTGATCCAGAGCCGGCCGTTCTTGTCGGTCGGGATCTGGACGGGAACGCCCTGAATGGCGACCCACTGGATCCCTGTGACCTTGTCGGTGCTGATCAGAAGCGCCCCGGCTCCGGTCGCCACCCGTAATATCTCCATCGTCAACGCAGGCACTTTCTGGCCCGCCGCTTCGGCGATCAGAGGCACGCGCCGGACAACGCCGTCACGTTCCGGCACGAGCGTGAGATTGCCGCGTCCGGCGGCGGCCTTTTCCAGCGCCGGAATGTTGCGCAGAAGGCCGGCAAACTTGAAAAGGAACGGCGTCGGGTCTGCCCCGAGCATCGCGATGCCGGGCGTTTCGTCCGGCGGTGGCGTCGGCGTGATCATGGCCGCCTGCCCCAGCACCACGCGACCTCTCTCGATCACCGACGCAAGGACCGCGTCGTTACTTGGCAGCGCATTCATCTTCTCGCGGGTTGCCGCGTCGATCTGCGGCAAGGATTGCGCGACGATGGCCGGCGACATGCGGTCCGGTTCGGACATCAGAATGTCGAACGCGATGACGGCGGCGCCCGCCTTTTGCAGCTTGTCGACCAGTTCGGCGACCTGGGTGCGTGGCCATGGCCACTGACCTTGCGTTTGCAAGCTCGCTTCGTCGATGTCGACGACGACCGCCGGCCGCTTGTCGGGTGCCGCCACGCGCGGCTTCAGCAACTGGTACGTGTCGAAGCTGCGCCAGCGCAGATTTTCCAGCTGAGCAGGATCCCACAACCGGAATACAACGAAGCCGGCAAGCAGTGCAAAGCCCGCCGTTCGCGTCAGGCCGAACCAGCGAAGCAGGCTGAAACGCTTGCGGAGCGCGGCGCGCTGCTCGCGTTCCTCGCGCCGCTGCTCGCGAATTGCGAGGCGCCGTTCATTGAGGCGCTGGATCTGTTCTTTAAGGTTCGGAGCCACGGGCGAACGCTACTAAAGAGACCGGGGCTGCGCCAGTTTGCGGGGCCCTGCTGCATGCCATAGCGATCTTCGCCGCTGTCTGAAAGAGGGCCGGACACCGGTGCGCAGACAACCCCTGTCGGCTGACATTTGGGTGTGCTGCGCCATGTCGCGGCGCGTCATCAAAGGTGGTTACAAAATACCTGCGATCGGGCGGGCCGAGGGTGGCGTCAACCAAGGTTGATTGATTTTGTTGCGCTTTTGGGCGCCCGTCGCGCAAGATGGGCGGCCGGAGCGTGAGGGTTCAAGGAATGAAGGCAATCATCGTCGGGGGCGGGGTCGGTGGGCTGACCACAGCGCTGATGCTGCATGCGCGCGGCATCGATTGCGAGGTGTTCGAGCAGGCCGACCAGATCCGCGAGCTCGGGGTCGGGATCAACACCTTGCCGCATGCGATCAAGGAGCTGGCGCAGCTCGGCCTTCTGGAGCGCCTCGACGACGTGGCAATTCGCACCTACGAACTGTTTTATTGCAATCGCCTGGGCCAGGAGATCTGGCGCGAGCCGCGCGGCACCGATGCTGGCTTCGACTATCCCCAGTTTTCCATTCATCGCGGACGCCTTCAGGGCGTGATCTATGCCGCAGCGCGGGCGCGGCTCGGTGAATCCAGGGTTCATACCGGCCACCGGCTGGGTTCATTCACCCAGGACGACAGCGGCGTCAGCGCCTATTTCTTCGACCGAAACGGATCGCATATCCGCACCGTGCGCGGCGATATCCTGATCGGTGCCGACGGGCTGCATTCGTTCGTGCGCGCGCAGCTCTTCCCGAGCGAGGAGCCGGCGCGCTTCACCGGCACGGTGCTGTGGCGCGGCGCGCTGGACTGGCCGAAATTCCTGACCGGCCGCTCGATGGTGATCGCCGGCGGCATGGCCGGCAAGCTGGTGCTGTATCCGATCGCCGAAGGCTCCCGCGAAGACCGCTGCCTGATGAACTGGGCGGTGATGGTGAAGGTCTCGGAAGGCGGCGGCACACCGAAGAAGGAGGACTGGTCGCGGCCGGGCCGCTTCGAGGATCTGATGCCGCATGTACAGAAATTCGCGATCCCCTATTGCAACGCCAAGGCGCTAATCGAGGCCACGCCGGAATTCTGGGAATATCCGCTCTGTGACCGCGATCCGTTGCCGCGCTGGTCGCACGGCCGGGTCACGCTTTTGGGTGACGCGGCTCATCCGATGTATCCGGTCGGATCGAACGGTGCGTCGCAGGCGATCCTCGATGCGCGCTGTCTCGCCGATCGGCTGGTCGACAGCGATCATGCGCGGCACGCCCTGTTCGCCTATGAACAGGAGCGGCTGCCGATGACCACCCAGATCGTGATGGCGAACCGCAAGGGGGGTCCGGAAGGCGTGATCGATGCGGTGGAAGCGCGCGCCCCGGACGGCTTTGCCAATGTCGAGGACGTGTTGCCTTACGAACAGCGCAAGGCGATCGTGCGCGGCTATGCATCGGCTGCGGGCTTTGCGCGCGAGCAGGTCAACCGGCCGGCCGCGAAGGCAGCCTAGCCCTCGCGATCCTTGCCGCGCTTGAACTGAATTGCGGCCCCTGCGTACTCCGCAAGCGGGGCATTGCCGCCATTAGCCGCGAGGTCGCGCGCATCGGAGCGAAATCCGCTGATGCCCCACAGCGCACTTATCGCCGAAATGGCGATGGCGGCAATTCCGAGGACGATCGTTCTTATGATACAGCGCGGCGTGACGCGCTGTATCCGTTATTCAGGTCGCGGCTTCCCCACATCACTCCGCGGGCGGCGGCGGCAGGAAGATCACTTCGTGCCGGGCCGACAGCGCCACCACCTCGTCGGGATTCTGCTCCTTCATGGAGTGAATGCCCCAGAACAGGTCGTAGAGCTTGCGGGTCGGCGTCACCCAGAACATGCATTTCACCGGCTGGTCGGACTTGTTGAAGATGCCGTGCGGGATTTGCATCGGCAGCCGCACCGTGTCGCCGGCGGTCGCTATATAGTCGCGCCCGTCGAGCAGGAAATCGAGCCGGCCTTCCAGCATGTAGATGAACTCATCCTGGGTCGGATGAATATGCGGCGGCACGAAGGTGCCGGGGGGGAAGGTGGCGTGCCAGGCGAAGCTCTGCTCCGACAGGGTTTTCGGGACATAGGTCTGGCCGAGGATATTCCAGCTGATGCCGTCGATGCCGGTCGAGGCCTTGGTGATTCCTGCCGTAAGCGGTTGCATGGGACCTGAACTCCGTTCGCTTCCGAATTCCGTTGCCTCATTAAACCAGAAAGGGAACGAAATCGAAAAGCATCCGTGTGGCACGGGCCTTCTCTCTGACAAGAGCGTAAACGGCTCCGTTCATCTCGGCGCTTGCAGCCGGCGGCGCAATTTTCACACCCGCTTAATATTAAAGTTGCGCGTTTACCGACCCGGGCGCAACCGGCGGTGTCAGGAATTCAGCCCGCGCGGGCCTTGGGACGCGCCTCGGGACGCGCTTTGGGAGGAGCCGGGGATGGCGTCGGCCCGCGTCATGCCGATCTCGGAGGGGCGCCGCCCCGACAGCCGCTTGTGCAGGTGCACCATCATCGCCATGCCGAACAGGGGCGTGGCAAGGTTTACGATCGGGATCGACACGAAGGCCGCGATCAGCAGGCCTGCCGTGAATACGGTCGCCTGATTGGCCTTGCGGAAGGCCTTGGCCTCCTCCGGCGGGCGAAAGCGCATTCCGGCCAGATCGAAATATTCGCGGCTCAGCAGCCAGGCAGCGGCGATGAACAGAATCAGAAATCCGAGCCCCGCGAACAGGATGAAGGGCAGCGCGACCAGATAAATCGTAACCGCGATCAGCGCGGTCTTGGTGCCCTCGAAGATCGAGCGTCCGAGCGGCAGCGCGGTGCCGACCGGGTCGGCGGGATAATAGGTGCGCTCCACGATCTCGGCGATCTCGTCGACGAAGAAGCTGCCGACGAAAGCCGTCACCGCCGGCATCAGGAAGATGCCGCCGACGACGATGCCGAGCGCGCTTGCGATCGAGGCAATCCAGATGATCCAAGATAGCGGCGTATGCGCGCCCGGGCCCAGCGCGCCCTCCGCCCAGACGCCGCCCGAGACCGTCAGCCAGTCGAGAAACTTGTAAAGCCCGACGCCCAGCAGGACGATCATCACCAAGGCCAGCAGCATCGACTTGATCAGCACCGACCGGAAGGGCGGCGAGAACATCTGCTGCAGGGCCTTGAAAGCCGCGTCGAACATCGAAAATCTCCAGCCCCGTATGGCGTCATGCCTGGCCGCGCCGGTTTGACGTCGCCGCCGCAGGACAAGCCGCGGCTAGAGATAAAGATGCAATTCGTCGCGACAAGACCGGTCGGTTGGCCCTGCAAAATGAAAAATGGCCGGACATAGGTGGCGCGAAGCGACGCCGTTCTTCGAACGGCTTTGTCCGGCCATCGACATAATTCTTATGAGTGGCGGAGGATCAGCGCCGCCGGTCAGCTTTCTTCAGCCGGACCACGACGTCGATGCGCGCGATCTCATAACCCTCGGGCGCGACCGGCATCTTGTCGACGATGACGTCGGCGCCCGGAATGTCGACGAGCTCGTTGTCGCCCTCGACAAAGAAATGATGATGCTCGGAGGCGTTGGTGTCGAAATAGGTCTTGGAGCCGTCGACCGCGACCTGGCGCAGGAGGCCCACATCGGTGAACTGGTGCAGCGTGTTGTAGACCGTGGCGAGCGACACCGGCACCTTCGCCTTGGACGCCTCCTCGTACAGCATTTCCGCCGTCAGATGCCGGTCGCCCTTGGCGAACAGGATCCAGCCCAGCGCCATGCGCTGGCGGGTCGGACGCAATCCCACTTCCCGCAGCATCGACTTCACGTCATGCCAAGGGCACCCGTTCAGATCGGTGCGAGAATGGCCAGGCGCCGGATGCTGGTGCACCGGAACGGAGTCCTGCGGCGTGGAAAATACGACAGTACGCGGTGGGTTCATTGCTCTCATTGCCCCTTGGTCCCGGTTCAAGGCCGGGATTGGTTGCATATGTAATTATAGCCGGGGGCGGCCGCCACTTGCAACCGTTTCGCATCTGGCCAGATTAGAATAGCACGAAACCGCAGCTTTGCCGGCAACTTCCCCTGTGTTAGGAACCGCCGGACTTTTCCACGCAAATTGAGGTACGAGACCGGCATGCAGAGCCGCCGAACCAGTTTTGAATATGAGGATCTCCTGGCCTGTGGTCGCGGGGAATTGTTCTCCGAGGGGCCACAATTGCCGCTGCCGCCGATGCTGATGTTCGATCGGATTTCGGAAATCTCCGAACAGGGCGGCGAGTTCGGCAAGGGGCTGGTCCGGGCGGAACTCGCGGTGAAGCCGGATCTCTGGTTTTTTGCCTGTCATTTCAAGAACGACCCGGTGATGCCGGGGTGCCTCGGGCTCGACGCGCTGTGGCAGTTGCTGGGCTTTTTCCTGGGCTGGACCGGGTCGTCGGGCAATGGCCGCGCGCTCGGCATGGGCGAGGTGAAATTCTCCGGCCAGGTTCTGCCAAGCGTTCAGAAGGTGACCTACGGGCTTGAGATCAAGCGGGTGATGCGCTCGAAGCTCGTCCTCGGCATCGCCGATGGCTGGCTCTCGGCGGACGGCACCGTGATCTACCGCGCCAGCGACCTGAAGGTCGGACTGTTCAAGCAGGATGCACCGGCGGCGGCCGGCGGCTGATCCGGTACGCCTTGCGATATTGCGCGGGACCGGCCAAGTGTGCCTAACAAGTGGGCCTGCAATTTGGGCCCTATCATAAGCGTCCTTGGTGATCGCGGGCGCTGGCGAGACATCTGACGAACGAGGCAGTCATGCGGCGAGTGGTCGTGACAGGGATGGGCATCGTCTCGTCCATCGGCAACAACACGCAGGAGGTTCTGGCCAGCCTGCACGAAGCGAAATCGGGGATCTCGCGCGCGGACCAGTTCGCCGATCACGGCTTCAAGTGCCAGGTTGCCGGCATTCCCAATATCGACGTCGAAAGCATGATCGACCGGCGCGCGATGCGTTTTCTCGGGCAGGGTGCTGCCTGGAACCATATCGCGATGGAGCAGGCGATCCGTGACAGTGGCGTCGAACAGGGCGACATCGTCAACGAGCGCACCGGCATCATCATGGGATCGGGTGGGCCGACCACTTCGACCATCGTGGAGGCCGCTGACATCACCCGCGAAAAGGGATCGCCCAAGCGGATCGGACCGTTCGCGGTGCCGAAGGCGATGTCGTCGACGGCGTCGGCAACGCTCGCGACCTGGTTCAAGATCAAGGGCGTGAATTATTCGATCTCGTCCGCCTGCGCGACCTCCAACCATTGCATCGGCAATGCCGCCGAAATCATCCAATGGGGCAAGCAGGACATGATCTTCGCCGGCGGCTGCGAAGACCTGCACTGGACGCTGTCGAACCTGTTCGACGCGATGGGCGCGATGTCCTCGAAATACAACGATACGCCTGCGACCGCATCGCGCGCCTATGACGAAGGTCGCGACGGCTTCGTGATTGCGGGTGGGGCCGGCGTGCTGGTGCTCGAAGAACTCGAACACGCCAAGGCGCGCGGCGCGAAAATCTATGCCGAAGTGGCGGGCTATGGCGCGACCTCCGACGGTCATGACATGGTGGCGCCGTCGGGCGAGGGCGCAGTGCGCTGCATGCGGATGGCGCTGCAGGATGTGAAAGCGCCGGTCGACTACGTCAATCCGCATGCGACCGCGACGCCGGTCGGCGACGCCAAGGAGATCGAGGCGCTGCGCGAGGTGTTCGGCGACAAGTGTCCGCCGATCTCGGCGACGAAATCGCTGACGGGACATTCGCTCGGCGCTGCCGGCGTGCAGGAGGCGATCTATTCCCTGCTGATGATGCAGAACGGTTTCATCTGTGAGAGCGCCAACATCCAGACGCTCGATCCCGCCTTCGCCGACATGCCGATCGTGCGCCAGCGCAAGGATAACGCGAAGCTCGGCTGCGTGCTGTCGAACTCGTTCGGTTTCGGCGGCACCAATGCCTCGGTCGTGTTCAAGCACCTTGACGCCTGAGCGCCGATGCGGCTCGCCGACCACGGCATCGACTGGCACGACGGCAATCTCGTCGACATTCACGTCGCTGGATTGCCGGGCACGAAGCAGACCGTCCGGCTGTTCCTCGATCTCTATCCCGACGAGGACGGCGCCGACCGCCGCAAGCGCTATCTCTGCACTGGCGACGGGCTCAAGCGGATCCTGTTCGCAGGCGAGACCGGCCGCATTCGCAAGCACAGCAAATCCGGTAATATCGATTTCATGCGGATCGAGGCCGGGGACGACACCGAGATCCTGACCGTCACCCTGTTCGGCGGGGTGGTGGAAGCAGAAGCGCAAAGTTTCCATCTGACAGAAGCTGCCAAATGACCAAATTGATGCAAGGAAAACGCGGCCTCATCATGGGCGTCGCAAACGACCACTCGATCGCGTGGGGAATCGCGAAGACGCTGGCGGAGCATGGCGCGGAGCTGTGCTTCACCTATCAGGGCGATGCGCTGCTGAAGCGCGTCAAGCCGCTGGCGCAAGCGGCCGGTTCGGATTTCCTGATGCCGTGTGACGTCGAGGATATCTCGACCGTCGATGCGGTGTTCGACGCGATGAAGCAGAAATGGGGCACCATCGACTTCTTCGTCCATGCCGTCGGATTTTCGGACAAGAACGAACTGAAAGGGCGCTTCTGCGATTCCTCGCGCGAGAATTTCGTGCGCACCATGGTGATCTCGTGTTTCTCGTTCGCGGAAAGCGCCAAGCGCGCGGCAGCGCTGATGCCGAATGGCGGCGCGATGCTGACACTGACCTACAACGGCGGCGACCGCGCCATGCCGAACTACAACGTGATGGGCCTCGCCAAGGCGGCGCTGGAATCCTCGGTGCGCTATCTCGCAGTCGATTTCGGCGATCAGAAGATCCGTGTAAACGCAATTTCGGCTGGCCCGATCCGCACCCTCGCAGGCGCCGGCATTCACGACGCGCGCTACATGTTCGCGTTCCAGCAGCGGCATTCGCCGCTCGGCCGCGGTGTGACGCTGGAAGAACTCGGCGGCGCCGGGCTGTATCTGTGTTCGGATCTGTCGACGGGCGTCACCGGCGAAATCCATTTCGTCGATTCAGGCTACAACGTGATCGCGATGCCGCTGCCGGAGGCGCTGCGTGCCGAAGCGGGTGGAAAAGACGGCGAGTAGCTGAGGCGGTTCTCAAGATCAGCCTGTCGATATTTTTTTCCGTCGTGCCGACGGCTCCTGCACGATACATTGCGTGAGAAGGGCGGCGGCCTGCCGGTGGCTGCCGTTCGTTTTTGGAATGCATTCCCGATGCCTGAGGCTTTCTTTACCGAGCGAACCACCGGCTATTGGCAGGAGATCACGGCGGATATTCCGCCCCGCTTTACCGACGCGCCACCCTATCGCTATGGCTATCCGGTGCGCCTGCCGGACGGCCGGATTCTGGTGCTGCCGCTGCGGCAATTGCCATCCGGCGAGAATGCCGTCGCGTCGCTGATTGCCAACCAGGCCGCTCATGTCGTGATTGCCGCGCTCGCCGACGCGATGGCCGAGCAAGCGCGCATTCTCGAAGCCGACATGGTTGTCGGCCTACCGACGCTCGGCTTCGCGTTCGCCGATCGTGTCGCCGAACGGCTCGGCCATCCGCGGTTTGTGCCGCTCGGTTATTCGCGCAAGTTCTGGTACGACGACGCGCTCTCGGAAGCGGTTCAATCCATCACCAGCCCCGAGCCCGGCAAGCTGCTGCGGCTCGATCCCAACATGCTTCCGCTGCTCGATGGTCGACGCATCGTGCTGGTGGACGACGCGATTTCGACCGGCGCGACGGCAGTCGCCGCCGTGCGGTTGCTGCGGCGGATCGGCGTGCAGGTTTCGGGCATCGTGTTGGCGATGAAGCAGACCAATCGCTGGCAGGCGGAGCTTGCAAGCTTGTCCGCGCCACCGCAGGTCAGGGCCGTGTATGGCTGTCCGCTATTTGAGCGCGGCGATGACGGCTGGTGGCCCATTGCCGAGACCCAGCCGGAGATTCCCTGAGAGTCTCTGCGTCACTTAAAAAGGGCGGCCGTTCGGCCGCCCTTTTGCCTTCTCGCGTGACAATCTCCGCTTACGCCGCTTCGCGCAGCGAGTCCTTGTGGAGATCGAACCGGTCCGCGTTCATGACCTTGTTCCACGCCTTGACGAAGTCCTTCACGAACTTCTCCTTCGAGTCCGCGCACGCATAGACTTCCGCGAAGGCGCGGAGCTGCGAATGCGAACCGAAGATCAGGTCGACGCTCGTTGCCGTCCACTTCGGCGCCTTGGTCTTGCGGTCGTGTCCCTGGTAGATGCCTTCGGCGTTCGGGGCTTCCCACTCTGTGCTCATATCGAGCAGGTTGACGAAGAAGTCGTTGGTCAGCTTGCCCGGTTGCTTGGTCAGGACGCCATTTTTGGAATCGCCGGCATTCGCACCGAGCACCCGCAGGCCACCAACCAGCACGGTCATCTCCGGCCCGGTCAGTGTCAGCAATTGGGCCCGGTCCACCAGCGCTTCCACCGGCGACAGGAACTGCATCTTCTTGTCGTTGATGTAGTTGCGGAAGCCGTCCGCACGGGGCTCGAGCGGCGCGAAGGATTCGACGTCGGTCTGATCCTGCGACGCATCCATGCGACCCGGCTTGAACGGCACCTTCACATCGACGCCCGCATCCTTCGCGGCCTTTTCCACGGCCGCGTTGCCTGCGAGCACGATCATGTCGGCGAGCGATACCTTCTTGCCGAAGCCCTTCTGGATCTCCTCGAGCTTCGCCAGCACCGTCTTCAACTGAGCGGGTTGATTGACCTCCCAGTCCTTCTGCGGAGCGAGACGAATACGGGCACCGTTGGCACCGCCGCGCTTGTCGGAGCGGCGGAACGTCGAGGCCGATGCCCAGGCCGTCGAAACCAGTTGCGGCACCGTCAGACCGGAGGCGAGAATCTTCGCCTTCAGCGCATCGGCATCCGTGTCGCTGATCAGCGGATGATCGACCTCAGGGATCGGATCCTGCCAGATCAGCACTTCCTTCGGCACCAGCTTGCCGACATAGCGGGCGCGCGGGCCCATGTCGCGATGGGTCAGCTTGAACCAGGCGCGGGCGAAGGCGTCCGCGAACTGGTCCGGGTTCTCATAGAAGCGCCGCGAGATCTTCTCGTAGGCCGGGTCGAAGCGCAGCGACAGGTCGGTCGTGAGCATGGTCGGCCGGTGCTTCTTCGACGGATCGAACGCATCCGGCACGTCGGCGACGGCGTTCTTGGCCACCCATTGCTTGGCGCCGGCCGGGCTCTTTGTCAGCTCCCATTCGTTCTCGAACAGGTTCTTGAAGAACAGGTTCGACCACTGCGTCGGCTTCTGCGTCCAGGTGACTTCCGGACCGCCGGTAATCGCATGAGCGCCGATACCGCTCTCATACGTGCTCTTCCAGCCAAGCCCCTGATCCTCGAGCGCGCCGGCTTCCGGATCGGGTCCGACCAGCGAGGGATCGCCCGCACCATGGGTCTTGCCGAAGGTATGACCGCCGGCAATCAGCGCGACGGTTTCCTCGTCGTTCATCGCCATGCGGTAGAAGGTTTCGCGGATGTCCTTCGCCGCCGCGATCGGGTCCGGGTTGCCGTTCGGACCTTCCGGATTCACGTAGATCAGCCCCATCTGCACCGCGCCCAGCGCGTCGTGCAGCTGACGCTCGCCGCTATAGCGTTCGTCGCCGAGCCAGGTGCCTTCCGGGCCCCAATACAGTTCTTCAGGCTCCCATACGTCGGCGCGCCCACCGGCAAAACCGAACGTCTTGAAGCCCATCGATTCCAGCGCGGCGTTTCCGGCCAGCACCATGAGGTCGGCCCAGGACAGCTTGCGGCCGTATTTCTGCTTGATCGGCCACAGCAGGCGGCGGGCCTTGTCGAGGTTGGCGTTATCCGGCCAGGAGTTGAGCGGCGCGAAGCGCTGCTGTCCGGCGCCGGCGCCGCCGCGGCCATCGGTGATGCGGTAGGTGCCGGCCGAGTGCCACGCCATGCGAACCATCAGGCCGCCGTAATGGCCGAAATCAGCCGGCCACCACTCTTGCGAGTCGGTCATCAGGGCCTTCAGGTCCTTCATCACCGCATCGAGGTCGAGCGTCTTGAATTCTTCCGCATAGTCGAAGTCCTTGCCCATCGGGTCGGACAGCGCGGAATTCTTGTGCAGCATTTCGATGTCGAGCGCGTCCGGCCACCAGTCGCGGTTCCTGTGTCCACGCGAGCCGCCGGTGAACGGGCATTTGCCCGCGCCTTTATCGTCCGTTTTTGCGTCCATGTTCTTGCACTCCTCATCGTCGAAAATTTTGGCTGCCGGGCCGGACCATGCTCCCTAGTTTTTATAAGGTCCAATCGTATTGATTAGGATCAACGATAAGATTATCTTATCGGAATGGTCACGCTCCGGCAGCTCCGCTATCTGAACGCGCTTGCCCGCCACCGCCATTTCGGACGCGCGGCGGAGGCTTGCGCCGTCAGCCAGCCGGCTCTGTCGATGCAGATCAAGGATCTCGAGCAGGACCTCGGAGTGGCGCTGGTGGAGCGGCGCACCAACGACGTCTCGATGACCGAGACCGGACTCGAAATCGCCCGGCGGTCGGAGCGGATCCTCAGCGAAGTCTCGGACCTGGAGGATTTCGCGCGCCATCGCGGCGCGGTGCTGTCCGGCACGCTGAAATTCGGTGTCATTCCCTCAGTCGCGCCGTATGTGCTGCCGCATCTCTTGCCGGTGCTGCAGGCGACGCATCCGGACCTTGAACTGGAATTGCGCGAAACGCAGACGCGATTTCTGGTCGAGGAGTTGATCCGCGGCGCGCTCGACGTGGTGATGATCGCGCTCCCCGCGCCGCATGCGGAGATCGAGACGCTTCCACTGTTTGACGATGCGTTCCTGCTCGCAGCCCCGGCCGGTGACGACCTGCCGAACCGCGCCCGCATCACGGCCGACGATATCGATCCGAGCCGCCTGATCCTGCTCGAGGAGGGCCATTGCCTGCGCGATCAGGCGCTTGCCTTCTGCAACGAGGCCACCGGCGGCACGCTGCGCGAGCTTGGCGCGACCAGCCTCACCACCGTGATGCAGATGGTGGCGAACGGTTACGGCGTGACGCTGATCCCGGAGATCGCGGTTCCGGTCGAGGTGCGCGACGGACGCGTCAAGCTGTTGCGTTTCGCCAAGCCCGAGCCGTTCCGCACCGTAGGCTTGGCCTGGCGCAAGACCTCGTCGCGCGCGCGCGACTTCAACGCATTGGGAAAGATTGTAACGGAGGTTGTGGGTTAGCGGCCCGCGCCCGCGCCCGCCATTCGTTCAGCAGCGATGCGAGCGACCAAGCGTCCATGCCATAGGTATCGGGCAGGGCGCCGCTATGCCCGATCACATTCTGGTTGATGGTGGCGACAGCACCGCTGTCGATCGTCTCATTGTTGAACACGACGATGAGCGCGCCGACATCGGCAACCGAAAACTCGCCAGTGTCACGCCAAAGGAAACGGCTGCGCTTCATTCCCTGAAGGACTTCGAAGCCGTCGGCGTCGATCTGCAATGTCGATCCGCGGATGATCGGGAGCAACAAAAACGGGATGCCCACCCCGCATCCGATCGCACCCAGCCACATGAAGAAGCGTTCCAGGCCGCTGAAGTCCCAGTAGAGCGCCATCCATAACAGGCAACCGCCGAACAAGATGGTGGCAAGCAGGGTGAATATCTGCTTGCGGCGCGGCGTCCTGAGTTTGGCCGGTCCCGGAAACCGACTCGATATCGTCGCAGGTGCGATGAACCGACCCTCGATCACTTCCGGCCACAATTCGTGAACCGCCATCCCCACGACGAATCCAAAAAAAGCGACGACGAGCCATCCGCCTGAATCGCGCGTCACGGCAATGAAAAGCCCCGCCAGCACGAATGCGATTCCGATCGCGAGGGCGCCATACCATTTGAGGCGATACCAGTCGGGCATGTCCGGGGCTCGGAGCGGAAATGATGCTACGGCCGATGTTAGACGCAACAACCCGCAACGAAAAAGGGCGACCCACCGGGCCGCCCTTCAATTTCTCCGTGAACAGCAGCCTTGCGGATGCTATTCGGCGCCGCCGGCGGCTGCTTCCGGCTCCTTCTCGCGCTCGGCCTTCTGCTTGGCCTCGAGGTCCTCGCCAGTCTCCTGATCGACGACCTTCATCGACAGCCGCGTCTTGCCGCGATCGTCGAAGCCGAGCAGCTTGACCTTTACCTTGTCGCCTTCCTTGACGACGTCGGAGGTCTTCTGCACGCGGCCCTGCGCGAGCTGGCTGATATGGACGAGGCCGTCCTTGGAACCGAAGAAGTTCACGAACGCGCCGAAATCCATCACCTTCACGATGGTGCCGTCATAGATCTGGCCAACTTCCGGATCGGACGCGATCGACTTGATCCACTTGATCGCAGCGCGGATCTGCTCGCCGTTGGCGGAGGCGACCTTGACGGTGCCGTCGTCCTCGACGTTGATCTTGGCGCCGGTCTTTTCGACGATCTCGCGGATCACCTTGCCGCCGGTGCCGATCACTTCGCGGATCTTGTCCACCGGAATCTTCAGGGTCTCGATGCGCGGAGCGTGTTCGCCGAGTTCGGCGCGCGCTGCGGTCAGGGCCTTGGCCATCTCACCGAGGATGTGGACGCGACCGTCCTTGGCCTGGGCAAGCGCGGTCTTCATGATCTGCTCGGTGATGCCAGCGATCTTGATGTCCATCTGCAGCGAGGTGATACCGGCTTCGGTGCCGGCGACCTTGAAGTCCATGTCGCCGAGATGATCCTCGTCGCCGAGAATGTCCGAGAGAACGGCGTATTTTTCGCCCTCGAGGATTAGGCCCATGGCGATGCCCGCGGTCGGCCGCTTCAGCGGCACGCCCGCATCCATCAGCGCGAGCGACGAACCGCACACCGTCGCCATCGACGACGAGCCGTTCGATTCGGTCACTTCCGAGACGACGCGGATGGTGTAGGGGAAGTCGTGCTTGGCCGGCAGAACCGGATGGATCGCACGCCAGGCCAGCTTGCCGTGGCCGATCTCGCGACGCTTGGTGCCGCCGAGACGGCCGGTCTCGCCGACCGAATAGGGCGGGAAGTTATAGTGCAGCAGGAAGTGTTCCTTGTAGGTGCCCTGCAGCGCGTCGATCCACTGCTCGTCCTCGCCGGTGCCGAGCGTGGTGACCACCAGCGCCTGGGTTTCGCCGCGGGTGAACAGCGCCGAACCGTGGGTGCGCGGAAGCACGCCGACTTCGCAGACGATCGGACGAACGGTGCTCAGGTCACGTCCATCGATGCGCTTGGAGGTGTCGAGAATGTTCCAGCGAACGATCTTGGCTTCCAGTTCCTTGAACACGCCGGCAATACGCTGCTTGTCGTATTTCGGCTCCGCGCCTTCCGGAAAGAAATGCGCCAGCATCTTTTCCTTCACCGCGCCGACGGCGGCATAGCGATCCTGCTTCTTGGAGATCGAATAAGCCGACCGCAGGTCCTTCTCGAACAGCCCGAGCATTTCCTTTTCGATCTCGGAATTGTCGATGACCTTCAGCTCGCGCGGTTCCTTGGCGGCCTTCTCGGCAAGCTGGATGATCGCCTGGATCACCGGCTGGAAATGCCGATGGCCGAACATCACGGCGCCGAGCATCACATCTTCCGACAATTCCTTGGCTTCGGATTCGACCATCAGCACCGCATCGGCAGTGCCGGCGACCACGAGATCGAGGTCGGTGTCGGTCATCTCGTCGACCAGCGGATTCAAGACATATTCGCCGTTGATGAAGCCGACCCGGGCGGCGCCGATCGGGCCCATGAACGGCACGCCGGACAGTGTCAGCGCGGCAGACGTGGCGACCAGCGCGAGGATGTCGGGATCGTTCTCCATGTCATGGGAGAGCGTGGTGACGATCACTTGCGTCTCATTGCGCCAGCCGTCGGCGAACAGCGGACGGATCGGACGATCGATCAGGCGCGAGACCAGCGTTTCCTTTTCGGTCGGACGGCCTTCACGCTTGAAATAGCCGCCGGGAATGCGGCCGGCGGCGTAATACTTTTCCTGGTAATCGACGGTCAGCGGCAGGAAGTCCACGCCTTCGCGCGGCGACTTGGCCGCGACCACGGTCGCGAGCACGGTGGTTTCGCCATAGGTGGCGACGACGGCGCCATCGGCCTGGCGCGCGACCTTGCCGGTCTCGAGGGTGAGCTTGCGCCCGCCCCAGTCGAGTTCAACGGTATGCTTTTCGAACATTTTGCTTTTCTCTCATCGGTTCGGACTGAGGGAAAAAGCCATGTGCAAGACGGCGAGATATTGCCGGCGCGATGTGAGACGCGCTCAAGCGGCAATATCCGGCGATCCTGCCATGGCTCATCCCTCCGGGATGCGAGCGGGCCAATCCGTATTGTCACCGCTCGGGGTCCGGCAGATTTCGCTACCGGTCGTACAAGAACGCGATGCTTCGCGTTCGCTCAAGATTGAGCGGACGCCACAATGCGTCCGCGACAGTTGAGCACGATGTCGTCCGAAAACCGCATCACGCTTTTCGGCACCGCGCTCCTTGGAGCATGACCTTGTCCGAAACCGTTTCGCGCTTTCGGGGTCATGCCTTTTCCGCACAATGGATGCGGCAGCAATCAGCGGCGGATATTGAGCCGCTCGATCAGTTCCTTGTAGCGCGCCTCGTCCTTGCGCTTGACGTAGTCGAGCAATTGGCGGCGCAGCGACACGAGCTTGAGCAGCCCGCGGCGGGAGTGGTTGTCCTTGGTATGGGTCTTGAAGTGGTTGGTCAGGTTGTTGATCCGCTCGGACAGGATCGCGACCTGGACCTCCGGCGAACCGGTGTCGCCGGACTTGCGTGCAAACGTCTTGATGACTTCGGCCTTGCGGCCGGCTTCGATCGACATCGTCAGGTGCCTTTGTCTTTGCCGGCGCTGCCAGTCAGGCCGGCGAGGTTGAACACGCGCTTGGGAACGATCTGGCCCTGACCGGTCTCGGCAAGGGCGATCAGATCGCCCGCAACCGTGACGTAGACCAGGCCCTCAAGGATGGGAGCGTCCCGTCCGCGCAGGATGACGGCCTGGCCTCTCTGGAGCCTTGCCGCATCGGACCTGCTAACGGCCAGCGCCGGGATGTCGTCCAGCGCGGTCTCAACAGGCCATAACGCGTCGGCGAGGCTTGCCTCGCCGGCGGCGGCTCTATCGCACAAAGCCTGCAGTTGTTCCAGCGAAATCATTTCGCCCTCGCCAAAGGGGCCGACCGAGGTCCGCCGGAGCGCCGACACATGGCCCTTGCAGCCGAGGAGGCGGCCGAAATCCCGTGCCAGCGCCCTTACATAGGTACCTTTGCCGCAATCGGTCTCGAATACCGAATGGTCCGGGTCGGGGCTCTCCACCAGTTCCAGCCGGTCGATTTCGACCTCGCGGGGCTGCATCTCCACCACTTCGCCGTCGCGGGCGATGTCATAGGCGCGCTCGCCGTCGATCTTGATGGCGGAGAAGCGGGGCGGGGTCTGCTGGATGACGCCCAGAAAGGAGGGAAGGATCGCCTGGATCTGCTCGGCGGTCGGCCGGGCATCGCTCACTTCGACCACGCGGCCTTCCGAATCGTCGGTATCGCGCTCCTCGCCCCATCGCACGGTGAAGCGGTAGGTCTTGGTCGAATCCATGATGAACGGCACGGTCTTGGTGGCCTCGCCCAGCGCGATCGGCAGGCAGCCTGTCGCCAGCGGATCAAGTGTGCCGGCGTGGCCCCCGCGTCTGGCCGTGAACAGGCGGCGGATCACGGCGACCGCGTGCGTCGAGGTCATGCCGATCGGCTTGTCGAGCACCACCCAGCCGTGCACGTCGCGCTTGTCGCGGCGGTGCTGCTGCTTGCGTTTGTCCTTCGGTCTTGCACCGACGTCAGCACCTTGTTCCGACGGCCCCATCCCCCCTTGCGGGGGAGGGTTGGGGAGGGGGGTGGATTCCGAATTCGACAATGAAGAATACCCCCCTCCCGACGCGCTTCGCGCGTCGACCTCCCCCGCAAGGGGGGAGGTGACCGAATCTGTGGCGCGATTTGAATTACTCATCGTCGCTCTCCAGATCGCGCCGTACCTGCGGTGTTCGCAAAAGCTTCTCGATCCGTTCCGCTTCGTCGAATCGTTCGTCGGCGCGGAATCGAATGTCAGGTGCGAATTTCAGGTTAACGCGATGCGCGATCTCGCCACGCAGGAAGCGCTTGTTGTCGTTCAGCGCCTTGATGACTTCGGTCACGTCCTTGCCGCCGAGCGGCATCACGTAGATGGTCGCGAGCTTGAGGTCCGCAGTCATGCGCACTTCGGGGACCGTGATCATGTGTCCTTCGATGACAGGGTCATGAACCTCTCCGCGCGACAGCATCTCGGCTACCGCATGGCGGATCAGTTCGCCGACCCGGAGCTGGCGTTGCGAGGCGACCGCGGGGCCTGACTCGCGTTTCGGTTTTTTGTTTCGCATCAAAAATCTCGAACGTGGTCATGCCCGGGCTTGACCCGGGCATCCATCCATCTTCCTGAAAATGCTTCTTTGCAGATGGATCGCCGGGCCTTCAGAGCGAAGACGCGCTTCGCGCTTTTGCCCGGCGATGACAGATTGATACCGAAGCCGTGAGACTTGGACTCACAGGCTGCGCTGGATCTGCTCCACCCGGTAACACTCGATCACGTCGCCTGCGCGCATGTCCTGGTAGTTTTCGAACGCCATGCCGCATTCCTGGCCGGCCTTCACTTCCTTGGCGTCTTCCTTGAAGCGCTTGAGTTGCGACAGCTTGCCTTCGTGAACCACGACGTTGTCGCGGATCAGCCGGACATCGGCGCCGCGCTCCACGGTGCCGTCGGTGACGATGCAGCCGGCGACCTTGCCGACCTTCGACACGTTGAACACTTCCTGGATGCGGGCATTGCCCAGCATGGTCTCGCGTCGTTCCGGCGTGAGCAGGCCGGACATCGCCGCCTTCACGTCATCCACGAGATTGTAGATGATGTTGTAATAGCGGATCTCGATGCCGTCGCGCTCGGCGGCTTCGCGTGCTTCCTTGTGGGCGCGCACGTTGAAGCCGATCACCGCGGCGCCGATCGATTCCGCCAGCGTGATATCGGATTCGGTGATGCCGCCGACGCCCGACAGCACCACCCGCGCGCCGACTTCGTCGGTGCCGAGCTTGTCGAGCGCGCCGATGATCGCTTCCATCGAGCCCTGCACGTCGGCCTTGATCACCAGCGGGAATTCCTTGCGGCCCGCGGTCTTGACCTGCGCCATCATCTCTTCGAGCGAGCCGCGCATGCCGGTCTGGCGGGCGGCCTGCTTGTCGCGCTTCTGGCGCTCGCGATAGGACGTGACCTCGCGGGCGCGGGCCTCGTTCTCGACCACGGCGAGACGGTCGCCGGCAGCCGGCGTGCCGTTGAAGCCCAGAATCTCGACCGGCACCGAAGGACCTGCCTCCTGCACGGTGTCGCCCTTGTCGCTGACCAGCGCACGGACGCGGCCCCATTCGGCGCCGGCAACGATAATGTCGCCGATATGCAGCGAGCCGCGCTGGATCAGCACGGTCGCGACCGGTCCGCGGCCGCGATCGAGCTTGGCTTCGATCACGGTGCCTTCCGCCGCGCGCGACGGATTGGCCTTCAGATCCAGAAGCTCGGCCTGCAGGCCGATGGTCTCGAGCAGCTTGTCGAGATTCATCTTCTTCAGCGCGGAGACCTCGACGTCGAGCACGTCGCCGCCCATCGATTCCACCTGCACCTCGTGCTGGAGCAGTTCGGTGCGCACGCGCTCCGGCTTGGCGTCCGGCTTGTCGATCTTGTTGATGGCGACGATCATCGGCACCTTGGCCGCCTTGGCGTGCTGGATCGCCTCGATCGTCTGCGGCATCACGCCGTCATCGGCCGCAACCACCAGCACCACGATGTCGGTGACCTTGGCGCCGCGCGCGCGCATCGCGGTGAAGGCCGCGTGGCCTGGCGTGTCGATGAACGTGATCTTGCCGTGATTGGGCTCCTCAACCTGATAGGCGCCGATATGCTGGGTGATGCCGCCGGCTTCGCCCGACACAACATTCGCGGAGCGGATGGCGTCGAGCAGCGAAGTCTTGCCGTGGTCGACATGGCCCATGATGGTGACGACCGGCGCGCGCGAAACCATCGCCTCGGGATCGTCGGCTACGTCGAACAGGCCTTCTTCCACGTCGGATTCGGCGACCCGCTTCACCGTATGCCCGAGTTCTTCGGCGATCAGCTGCGCGGTATCGGCATCGATCACGTCGGTGATCTTGGCCATGTGGCCCTGCTTCATCAGCATCCGGATCACGTCGACGCCACGCTCGGCCATGCGGTTGGCGAGTTCCTGGATGGTGATGGTCTCCGGAATCACCACTTCGCGGATCAGCTTTTCCTTTGGCTCGTCGGCGTGATGGCCTTTCAGGCGCTGGGTGCGGCGGCGGAAGGACGCCACCGAGCGCTCGCGCACCTCGTCGGCGCTGCCGGCATTCACGACCGTCAGCCGCGTGCGCTGTTTCGGCGCCGCCGTACGTGTCGGCTTGACCGGCGCCGCGGGGCGGGCCGGTGCGGTGCTGCCGGGACGGCGCCCGCGTGGTGCCGACGATGATTCTTCCTCTTCGGCCTCGATTACAGGCTTGCGGTCGACGCCCAGCCGTGCGCCGCCAGGGGCGGCGGTGGTCGTCGCGGCCGCGCCGTCGCCAAAACGCTTCTTGGCTTCCTGCTCGGCCTTGCGCTTGGCTTCTTCCTCTTTGCGGTGACGCTCTTCTTCCTCGCGCTTGCGGGCCTCGGCGGCCTCGCGCTCGGCCTGTTCGATGCCTTCGCGGGACTGGCGGCGGCGCGCCTCTTCCTCGGCGATCTTGCGTTCTTCGGCTTCGCGCACGCGCGCGTCGGCCAGCGCATGGGCGCGGGCATTGCGCTCATCGTCGGTCAGCGTGCGCAGCACGACGCCGGATTTCGACGGCGCGGGAGCGGCGGGAGCCGGGGTCCTGGCGGGGGGCGGAGCCGCGCGCTTCGGCGCCACGGGCTCGGCGACGGGCTCCGGCTTGGTATCGCCGGCGCCACCGATCACACGGCGCTTCACCTTTTCGACCACGACCTGCTTGGTGCGGCCATGGCTGAAGCTCTGGCGGACCACGCCCGTTTCGGTGCGCGGCTTCAGCGTCAGCGTCTTGCCGCCGCCAACCTTCTTTTCGCCAGGTGTCTTCGTGTCGCTCATTCGTATTCCGTTCCCGAATTCGTTATTTTGGGTTCCTTGACCAACGCGCGCTTTGGCCCCGGCATTTCCATTTCGCCGGTGCGAAAGCGCATCATGCGCTGACAACGCGTGAGGAAGCCCTGGCTTGCTGGGCCGGCAAGCAGGGCAGCATGTATCACATTTGACCGCCCTAATGCCAAATCCAATTGCGCGCCCGAAAATGCGCGGATGACCGGTATTTCGGGCGCTCCGTGTTCTTCGTTGCGGCGCAGGAGCGCTTTCAGCTTGCGCAGGCCGTCCTCGGACCCGTCCGACGCATGCAGGAGCGCCGCCGGATTGTCCCGGGTCAGTGCGGCCTCGACCTTCGAGAAGCCGGTGACCACGTCGCGGGCCTTGCCCGCAATCGACAGGGAATCGAGCGCCGCGCGCTCCAGCAGGTGGTCGGTGACAGCGCCGAGATCGGCGCCGCCGCGAAGCTCCCGCTTGAAGCCCTTGGCGAACAGCTTGCGGCGTACCGCAAGATCCACCGCGGCCCGGGTTGCCGTGACCCACAGGCCCCGGCCCGGGAGATTTCGCTTCACGTCCGGCACCACCTCTCCGGTGGGGTCGACCACGAAGCGGATCAGATCCTCGACCGGCTTGACCGCGCGCTCGACCACGCAAAGACGCTCCGCCGCAACCCCCTTGTGGGGGCCGCTGTCGAGCGCCGTATCGTCGTCGAGTGCTGCGAGCATGTCCGGTGTGTCACCTCACGCGCCCGCGGCTTCGGGCTCGGCCGCTTCGTCGGCGGCCTCTTCCTTGGCCAGATCCGCCTCGGTGACCCAGCCAGCCTTCAGGCGGGCCTGCATGATGATCGACTCGTTTTCGTCGCGGGTCGTTTCGAAGCCATCGAGAATGCCGGGCTCGCGCTTGGTTTCGCCGTCCTTGCGCTCGGTCCATCCGGACAGATCGTCGGTGGCGCAGCCGGCGAGGTCCTCGACGGTCTTGATCCCGTTCTCGCCGAAGGCCACCAGCATCTGGGTGGTGACGCCCGGCACGTCCTTCAGGGCATCCTCGACGCCGAGCTCCTTGCGCTTCTCGTCGTATTCGCTCTCGATCCGATTGAGATAGTCCTTGGCGCGGCTCTGCAATTCCTCGGCGGTTTCCTCGTCGAAGCCTTCGATGCCGGCAATTTCGCGCACATCGACCAGCGCCAGTTCCTCAACGGTGGTGAAGCCTTCCGACGCGAGCAACTGACCCACCACCTCGTCGACATCGAGCGCCTCGATGAAGATCTTGGTGCGGTTCTGGAACTCGGCCTGACGGCGCTCGGATTCTTCCTGCTCGGTGAGGATATCGATATCCCAGCCGGTCAGCTGCGAGGCGAGACGCACATTCTGGCCGCGGCGTCCGATCGCAAGCGACAATTGCGCATCCGGCACCACCACCTCGATGCGCTCCTTGTCTTCGTCGAGCACAACCTTGGCGACTTCGGCGGGAGCGAGCGCATTCACCACGAAGGTCGCGATGTCCTGTGACCACGGAATGATGTCGATCTTCTCGCCCTGCAATTCGTTCACGACCGCCTGCACGCGCGACCCGCGCATGCCGACGCAGGCGCCAACCGGATCGACCGAGGAATCGCGCGAAATCACGGCGATCTTGGCGCGCGAGCCGGGATCGCGGGCCACCGCCTTCACCTCGACGATGCCGTCATAGATTTCCGGGACTTCCTGCGCGAACAGCTTGGCCATGAACTGGGGGTGCGTACGCGAGAGAAAAATCTGCGGGCCGCGCGGCTCACGCCGCACGTCGTAGATATAGGCGCGGACGCGGTCGCCGTTGCGGAACACTTCGCGCGGCAGCATCTCGTCGCGCCGCACGATCGCTTCGCCGCGACCGAGATCGACAACCACGTTGCCGTATTCCACACGCTTGACCACGCCGTTGACGATGTCGCCGATGCGATCCTTGTATTCCTGATATTGCCGGTCGCGCTCGGCCTCGCGCACCTTCTGCACGATCACCTGCTTGGCACTCTGTGCGGCGATGCGGCCATATTCCAGCGGCGGCAGCGCGTCGGCGATGGTATCGCCGACCTGTGCCGAGGGGTTCAGACGGCGCGCGTCCTCGACGCTGATCTGGTTCGACGGATTTTCAACCGCCTCGACCACCAGCATGTGACGTGACAGGCGCAGCTCGCCCTTTTTCTGGTCGATCTCGGCGCGGACCTCGGTCTCGCTGCCGTAGCGCGAGCGCGCCGCGCGGGCGATCGCATCCTCCATCGCGGCGATGACAATGCCGCGGTCGATCGATTTCTCGCGTGCCACCGCATCGGCGATCTGCAGCAATTCGAGTTTGTTGGCGCTAACCGCGGCCATGATCACTCTCCTTCGTCATAACCACCGGACCGTGCCTGTTTGGCGCGGTCCAATTGAGCCTGCTTCGGACGGGGAATCGTCCGGTCCGGTTTCTGCTTCGCCCGATCGGGCGAGGCCTTCGATTTGGCTTTCGGCTTCGGCGCGTAGTCGCGCTTTGGTGTGGCTTCCGGCTCGGCCTCGCCGCGCGCTTCGCGCTCTGCAGCCTTGCCCTTGCGCAGCGCCTCCGCAATCAACTCGTCGGTCAGGACGAGCTTGGCTTCGGCCATGTCCTCGATCGGCAGCAAAAACTCGGTCTTGTCGGCGGTCTTGGCGGCCTTGGCATCCTCGAGCCGGATGCGGGCGGCATCGCCCTCGACACCGAGCAGGATGCCGCGAAAGCGTTTGCGGCCGTCGGCCGGGACGTTCATCTCGATCTTTGCGAGATGCCCGGCATGCTTTTCGAAATCGGAGCGCCGCACCAGCGGGCGGTCGATCCCCGGCGAGGAAATCTCCAGCCGGTAGGCGCGATCGACCGGGTCGGCGACATCGAGGACCGGCGACAGCGCGTAAGAAATCTCTTCGCAATCCTCGATGGTCAGGCTGCCATCCGGACGTTCCGCCATGACCTGGACCGTACAGCCCTCGGCCGCCAGGATCCGCACGCGGACCAGGCGATAACCCATGCCTTCGATCACCGGCTCCGCGATCGCGGCGACGCGCGCAGCAAGGCCGGGCTCCGCGATCAGGCGCGGTTCGGCTTCGATCTTGGCATCGGGCAACAGGCTCATGGACGCTGTTTCTAAATCCGCGAAATTCACTTTTGCCCGGGAGTTTCCCGGAGACGCGCCATGCGCGGCTTCCGGCCGTTCAGGTAATAAAAAAGAGCGGGTCCCGGGCGGGGCCCACTCTCAAAAACCGACCCAATCGGATCGTTATGAGGTGTCTTAAGACAGCGGCAATATAGCCGTTTTCCGTCTTTTCGCAAGGGAGAAAGCCGCGGAACCGGCTAACCCTTCGTTCAGACTCAGCCGGTAAATTTTTATCGCTCCCTCTGGATTCGGGGATTTTACCCATTCGATGGCTCCTGGCTCCTCGCTGATTCCCGAACTGGAAAGCGTCGTACGACACGGTTCGGACGAGCGGCGGACGGACGCGTTGCGGCGGATCACCGCGCTGTTTCTGCACGGCTCCAACAGATTTTCCGAAGATCACGTCCGTCTGTTCGACGATGTCTTCGTGATGCTGATCAACGAGATCGAGAGCAAGGCTCGCTCCGAATTGTCGCGTCAACTCGCTCCGGTCGCCAATGCGCCGCTCGCGGTGGTGCGGCGGCTGGCGAAGGATGAGGACATCATGGTGGCTGGCCCCATGCTGGCGCAGTCACCACGGCTCGGCACCGCTGATCTGGTGGAAATCGCCAATTCGATGAGCCCCGAACATCTCTATGCGATTTCGAGCCGGGCCGAGATCGATGAGCCGGTGACCGACATTCTGGTTCGGCGGGGCGACTTTACCGTGAAGCGCAAGCTCGCCAATAATGCCGGCGCGAAGATTTCGGAAACCGGCTTTGCCACGCTCGTGCGGAGCGCCGACCAGGACGGTGTGCTCGCCGAGGCGGTCGCGCTCCGGGGCGATGTGCCCGACCACATGTTTCGCGAATTGCTGTCGCGTGCGACCGATGTGGTGCAGCGCCGGCTCCTGTCGAAGGCCCGTCCGGAGACGCAGGCTGAGATCCGCCGGGTGCTGGCCAGGGTATCCGGCGAGGTATTCGCGCCAAAGCCGGTGCGCGACTTTTCCGAAGCCCAGACGCGGATGCGCGCGCTTGCCGAAGCCGGACAGCTTGGCGAGGCCGAGCTCATGGAATTTGCGAGCAAGCAGTCCTACGACGACGCCGTCGCCGCGCTGGCGCAGCTCACCGGGGTGCCGATCGACGTGGTCGACCGGTTGATGAACGGAGAGCGCCCCGACCCGATCCTGATCCTGTGCAAGTCGGCCGGATATTCGTGGCCAACCGCGCGCGAAATTCTGCTGGCGCGCCTCGGCAGTCGCGGCAAGAGCGCGCCGTCCATCGATGCGGCCAGCGCCAATTTCGACCGCCTGTCGACATCGACCGCGAAGCGGGTGGTGCGGTTCTGGCAGGTCACGCCGGACAGTCTGCAGAGCGCGGTCTGAGCGTCGATCCGCGAAAGCGTCATTTCCTCTGGAACGTTAGATAGCAGGGCGTGCGGCCCTCGCGCTTCGCCTTGTTCTCGTAGCGCGTGCTCTGGAATTCCGGCCACGGTTTGCGCCAGTCATCGGCGCGCTCCGCGGTCCATGCGAAGTCAGGCGCGCGCAGCAGCCGGATCAGTGTCCAGGCTGTGTAGTCCTCGATATCGCTCGCGAAGCGGAATTCGCCGCCCGGCCGCAGTACGCGCGCGATCTCGGCGATGGTGCGCTCCTGTACGAAGCGCCGCTTCCAGTGCCGGCGCTTTGGCCAGGGGTCGGGATAGAGCAGGTAGACCTTGGCGAGCGAGGCATCCGGCAGCCAGGCGAGCAGGTCGACGGCGTCGCCGTGATGCAGGCGGATATTCGTCAGGCCCTTGGCATCGATGGCAGCGAGCGCTTTCGCCATGCCATTGATGAAGGGCTCGACCCCGATGAAGCCGCAATCCGGATTGGCCGCGGCTTGCGCGATCAGATGCTCGGCGCCGCCGAAGCCGATCTCGAGGCGGACCTCGCGGGGCTGGTCCGGGAACAATGCGGCGAGCGACGCCGGCGCCGAAGAATGCAGATCAACGCAGACGGTCGGCAGCAATGTGTCGAATAAACGCGTCTGTCCGGTCCTCAGGGGCCGGCCCTTGCGGCGTCCGAAGAAGGCGCCGGGATGGTCGGGGCCGGGGGGTGCTGAGGTGTCGGAATGCATAACGGCCGCATCCATGATGCGGCCGTTCGCAAAAGACAAGCCTGCCGAATGGCTTACCGGGCCGCCTTGCGGATCTGATCGGCCAGATCGGTCTTCTCCCAGGAGAAGCCGCCGTCCTTGTCCGGCGCGCGGCCGAAATGGCCATAGGCCGCGGTGCGCCGGTAGATCGGCCGGTTCAGCTTGAGGGTGCGGCGGATATTGGTCGGGCGAAGCGGGAACAGCTCGGCGAGAATCTTCTCCAGCTTGCCGTCATCGACCTTGCCGGTGCCATGGGTGTCGACCAGAAGCGACATCGGATCGGCGACGCCGATCGCGTAGGCAACCTGGATGGTGCACTTGTCAGCGAGGCCCGCGGCCACGACGTTCTTCGCCAGATAGCGCGCCGCATAGGCGGCCGAGCGGTCGACCTTGGTCGGGTCCTTGCCCGAGAACGCGCCGCCGCCATGCGGGGCGTAGCCGCCGTAGGTGTCGACGATGATCTTGCGGCCGGTCAGGCCGCAATCGCCGTCCGGACCGCCGACCACGAAATTCCCGGTCGGGTTGACGAGGAAGTCGGAGTCCTTTTTCGGCATCCAGCCCTTCGGCAGGGCGGAGGCGACGGCATCCCCGATCATGTCCTTGACCATGGACGGCGTATATTTCTTGCCATTCTTGGTGGTCGCATTGTGTTGCGTGGACACCACCACCTTGGTGCAGCCGACCGCCTGGCCGTCTTCATAGCGAACCGTAACCTGGCTCTTCGAATCCGGTTGCAGATCCGGCAGCTTCTTGGAGTGGCGAAGGTCGGCCAACACTTTCAGGATCTTGTGCGAAAAATAGATCGGCGCCGGCATGAACGAGTTCTTCTCGTAGACTTCGCTCTCGGTGCAGGCGAAGCCGAACATCATGCCCTGGTCGCCGGCGCCTTCCTCTTCGCCGCCCTTCTTCTTCTTGGCATCCACGCCCATGGCGATGTCCGGGGACTGACCATGCAGCAGCACTTCGACGTCGGCGCCATGATAGGAGAAGCCGTCCTGATCGTAGCCGATGTCCTTCACGACGCCGCGCGCGATCTCGGTGATCAGCTCACGGTTCACGACTGACTTGCCGCCGTAATTCTTGAAAAACGGGGCCTGCCCGCGTCCTTCGCCGGCAATGACGATCTTGTTTGTGGCGGTCAAAGTCTCGCAGCCAAGGCGGGTATTGACCAGGCTGTCATCAGCGATGCCGAGCTTGACGTCGTTCTCGATAAACGCGTCCAGGATCGCATCGGAAATCTGGTCGGAGACTTTGTCCGGATGCCCCTCGGAGACAGACTCGCTGGTGAAAAGGTGACTTTTGCGCGGCACTGATGGCACTCCCCCCTAGGGACGAAAACGGACCGTTCGTCGGTTGTGGAAAGCTTTTCAATGCAGCCTTGTCAAGGCGCGGTCAAGATGTGGGCTGGATGGGAGCCGGATTGGGCTGGTTGGGCTCACTCCTCGTCGGAGGCAATCTGCTCCACGAGGTCGACGATCCGCCGCCGCAATTTCGGGGTCTTGATCTTCATGAAGGCGCGGGTCAGCGCCAGGCCGTCCGAGGTCGCCAGAAAATCCGAAACATAGGACGGTGAGGGAGACTCGCTAAAACCCGATTCCGGATTCGAGTTATTGGGGGCGCCTTCGAAGAAGAACGAGACCGGTACCTGCAAGATATTGGAGATCTGCTGCAGCCGGCTGGCACCGATACGGTTGGTCCCCTTCTCGTATTTCTGCACCTGCTGAAACGTGAGGCCAAGCGCATCGCCAAGCTTTTCCTGGCTCATGGACAGCATCATACGTCGCATGCGAACGCGAGCCCCAACGTGCTTGTCCGTGGGGTTTGGTGACTTCTTAACCATCGGGTTCTCCGCAACGTGACGCACAACATCTCCTGGTGCTCAGAGGCCGCAGGGAGGTTTGCGCATGTTCCCGCCACGTGGTCAACGATTTTGCGACACGATCGTCGAGGGCGAATTTTGATACTGACACAAGTGTGCCGCTCCAAACAAATTTTGCCCGATCGAATTCAATTGGCAAGGGGGCAAATTGGGACCGCGCTCTCAATTTGCCCCGCATCGGCAAATATTGCGATTAGCAAGCAATTCGCGAACCACATTTTGGAAGTGGTCTAGCGTGTTCGTTTTGACCGATAACGCATCACTATGAGCAGAAACATAGCGACCATCAGCCCGCTGATCGTATCGCCGAATCTTGCATACATCGTGCGGGCTGCCGCCGCTGGCAGAGGCGAATCGAGAACGCCTTCGACGCCGAGTGGAAGCTGCCTGACGATCCGTCCGTAAGGATCGACGACAGCGGAGATTCCGTTATTCGCCGCGCGAACCAGAGGCAGACCTTCCTCGATGGCGCGGACGCGAGACTGCTGAAAGTGCTGATAGGGACCGGAGCTGATCCCGAACCATGCATCGTTGGTCACGTTCAGGAGCCAGCCCGGCCGCTCTCCGGACGGGACAACCGCTCCGGGGAAGATGATTTCATAGCAAACGAGCGGCAACATGCGTGGAGCGCCGGGCACAAGGTAACTGCGGTTCCGGTCACCGGACAGAAACCCGCCCGGTAGTTTGGTAAGCTGCATCAAGCCGAGCTTCTCGAGCGCGGTCTGAAACGGAAGATACTCGCCGAACGGCACCAGATGAACCTTGTCATAGACCGACAGCACGGTGCCGTCGTGATCGATGACATAGACCGAGTTGTATGCGCGCACCGGCCTGCCGGGCGCAGGGTCCGCCGCCCGCGCGGCGCCGGTGATCAGGACCGTTCCCTGAGGCAACAATTCGGCGATCTGCGCCATCGCATCGCCTTCGCGGGTCAGAAAGAACGGGAACGCCGACTCCGGCCAGATCAGATGGGTGACGTCGCGCAGTCCGGAATTCTCGGGTCCGGTCGCGCGGTCGGAGAGCGACAGATAATGCTTCATGATCCTCTGGCGCGCCGCATAGTTGAATTTTTCGTCTTGCGCCAAATTTGGTTGCATGATCCGCAGCTGCACCTTGTCGACAAGGCGCGTCGGATTCTGCGTTAGCCGCCATGCGCCGAAGCCGGCCATTGCCGCGAGTGTCAGGACACCGATCATGAGAGGTGCGGCACGGGTGCGCGCGTCGAATTGCTCGTCGGCGAGTGTCGCGGGACTGGCAAAGATTGCGACCGCAAGAAAGGTCAGGCCCCACAACCCGAAGATCGATGCGCTCTGCGCGAGCACGAGCGGTCCGGTCAGCGCGTAGCCATAGCTATTCCAGGGGAAGCCGCTGAGCATGTGCCCCCGCAGCCATTCGGCGGCTGTCAGCGCAACCGCAAGCGCGATGACCCGCATGGCGCCGCGCGGCCAGATCAGGCGAGCGAAGGCGAAGCCGGCGGCAGTGAACAGCGCCAGGCCCGCCGGTAACGCCGTTACCGCAAATGGCAGCAGCCACCCGAACGTCTTTGCGTCGACCAGGAAGGCGTGACCCACCCAATACAGGCCGGCGAGGAAATACCCAAAGCCAAAAAACCAGCCGGCAATCGCGGCTGCCGGGACTCCGTCGAGACGGCCTGCCGCCGATCCGTCAATCAACCAGACCAGGACCGGAAAGGTCAGAAACAGGACCGGCCACAAATCGAAGGGGGCGAGTGCAAGCACCGACAGCGCGCCCGCGGCGAATGCAATGGCCGCACGGCGCCAGCCCCAGAACAGTATGACGGCGTTGGCAACGGCCCTTATGCTCACGGCTGCCGCGGACCCTTGACGGGACCGTTGTCCTGCGACGTGCTCGCCGGCGACACCGGCTTCATCGGAGCAGGCGCCGGCAATTCGCGCGGCCGGTCGCTGGACCTGCTCTTGCCGCTGTGAATGCGGACCTTCTTCACCCGGCGCGGGTCGGCATCCAGCACCTCGAATTCGAAGCCGCTCGGACCCGGTACCAACTCCCCGCGGACCGGAACGCGGCCGACCTGCGAGACCAGATAGCCGGCCAGCGTATCGACCTCGTTCAATGCTTCGCCGACGTCGAAGCCTTTCCCGACCGCTTCGATCACATCTTCCAGGCTGGCGCGCGCATCCGCGACGAACGAGCCATCGGCTTGCCGCGAGATGCCGGGTGCTTCCTCGTCGTCGTGCTCATCTTCGATATCGCCGACGATCAGTTCGACCAGATCCTCGATCGAAACGATGCCGTCGGTGCCGCCATATTCGTCGACCACCAGGGCAAGGTGAATGCGAGTGGCCTGCATCTTCGCCAGCAGGTCGATCGCCGGCATCGAAGGCGGGACGAACAGCATGGTCCGGATAATCTTGGTCTTTGAGAGCGGCATCGTCAGATCGATGGCGCTGAGGTCAAGCATGCCGTCGGTGATCTTGTCTGCGCGCTTTTCGACGGCTTCCTCCGGCGGCGGGGTCTCCGTCGTCGCGGCGGCCTTCTTCCTGCGGCGCGGTTTCGGCTTGGGCGCAATCGAGGCGCGCGCGGTCATGAAGGCGATCAGGTCGCGGATGTGGACCATGCCGACCGGATCGTCGAGCGTGTCGTCATAGGCGACCAGCCGCGAATGCCCCGCTTTCTCGAACACCTTCACCAGTTCGCCAAGCGCGATGTCCTGCTGGATCGCGACGATATGCGCGCGCGGGACCATCACGTCGTCGATGCGCCGCTCGCGCAGCCCAAGAATATTCTTGAGCATCGTGCCTTCTTCCGGCGAGAAGCCAAGCTCGCTCGGAACGCTTCCCTCCAGGAATTCCTTCAGATCGGCGCGCGTCGAACCGGATCGCCATCCGAAGATCGTGCGCATCCAGCGTGTGAACGCGCCTTCGCTCTGGTCGCGCGTCTTGGCTGCGTCGAGTGTGGCCGGAAGGCCGGTGGTACTCTGGGGTTCGGCCGTTGGGCTCGGCCGTTGCTCGGTTTCGGGCATGGCTCTGTTCCGTCAGTCCACGGACGTCTGGTCTGCATACGGGTCGGCGATGCCGAGGCCCGACAGGATTTGCGTCTCCAGATGTTCCATGCGCACGGCCTCGTCGTCGGTCTCGTGATCGAATCCGACAAGGTGAAGATAGCCGTGAACCGCCAGATGCGCGAGATGATCGGCGAAGCCCTTGTTTTCCGAAGCGGATTCAGCGGCGACCGTCTCGTAGGCAATGGCGATATCGCCGAGATGCACGTGGCCTGCGGCGGCCGGCGCCGCTGCCGATGGGAACGACAGCACGTTGGTCGGCTTGTCGATCCCCCGCCATTGCGCGTTCATCACCCGGATCGCGGCATCATCGGTCAACATGACGGCGACCGCGCCGGGCTTGCCTACGGCCTGTGCCGCGGCCTCGATCGCGCGACGAACAGTTGCATCCGCGGCGGCGAAGCCGGACCAAAGCTCGCAATCCACGACCAGATCGATATCGACCGGTGCGCTTGGGCGAAGCGATGCGGCCGCGTTCGTCATTTCGACTCGCGCGGCTTGTGTGCTGGAGCCAGCCGGTCGTAGGCGGCGACGATCTTCGCCACCAGTTCGTGACGGATCACGTCCTCGTTCTTGAAGCCGACATGGCCGATGCCCTCGACATCGGCGAGCAGACGCGTCGCCTCCGCCAGACCGGAGACCTGACCGGGCGGCAGGTCGACCTGACTGGGATCGCCGGTGACGATCATGCGGCTATTCTCGCCCAGTCGCGTGAGGAACATCTTCATCTGCATCGACGTCGTGTTCTGGGCCTCGTCGAGAATGATCACGGCGTTATGCAGCGTGCGCCCGCGCATGAAGGCGAGCGGAGCGATCTCGATCTCGTTTTCTTCCATCGCGCGTTCGACCACGCGGCGGTCCATCAGATCGAACAGCGCATCGTAGATCGGTCGCAGATACGGATCGACCTTCTCGCGCATGTCGCCGGGCAGAAAGCCGAGCCGCTCGCCGGCTTCCACCGCCGGCCGCGACAGGATGATGCGATCGACCTCCTTGCGCTCGAACAGCGAAACCGCATGCGCAACCGCGAGCCAGGTCTTGCCGGTGCCGGCAGGGCCGGTACCGAACACCAGCGAATGACGCTTGAGCGCACGGATATAGGCGTCCTGCCCCGCGGTGCGGGCGCGCACCGTGCGCTTGCGCAGCGAGATATCGGCGAAGTTCGAACGCGCCGTCGCCGGATCGTTGTCGAACAGCGAGCCTTGCGCCACCGCCTGACGGATCGCGCCCTCGACATCGCCGGCGACGATCTCGCCGCCATTCTTCAGTTGCTCGTAAAGCGACTCGAGCACCCGGCGCGCCTGGTCGCAGGCTTCACGCGTTCCCTCGATGGTGACGTGGTTCCCACGCGAGTCAGCCACCACGTCGAGCTTGCGTTCGATCAGCGCCAGATTCTGCCCGTACTGACCGAACAGCGCTGAGGCGCGCTTGTTGTCATCGAAGGCGAGCATGGTCTGTATTGCGGGTTCGTCGCTCGGCTTTGGCACGACGGGAGCACCGGTACCTGGCTTGTAATTGCGCAACGGCGTCAAGCCTCCAAAGCTGCAAGGCCGGCGCGCTGAAGCGGGCGCGTGGCCGGATCCGCAGCGAGCGTTCCAAACAGACTGAAGCGGCCGGTATCGTGGATATGCACCGGCGCGATCGTGCCGATCAGCGCTTCCGGCGCGTTCACCTGCACCGGCTGCAGATAGGGCGATTTACCGGCAATCTGGCCGGGATGACGGCCCGCTTTTTCGAACAGCACGTCGAGCGTTTGGCCGACGCAAGCCTTGTTGAAGGCTGTTGTCTGCCGATCGATCAGGTGCTGCAATTCATGCAGCCGTTCGGTCATCACGGCCTCGGGCACCTGGCCTTCCATCTCGGCGGCGGGGGTGCCGGGGCGCGGCGAATACTTGAACGAGAATGCTCCCGAGAAGCCGACCTCCGCAATCAACGCCATGGTGTCGGCAAAATCGCGGTCGGTCTCGCCGGGAAAGCCGACGATGAAATCCGAGGTAAAGGCGAGTGCCGGCTGGGCGCCGCGCAGCCGTTCGATGACCCGCAGATAATCGTCGCGCGTGTGCTTTCGGTTCATCGCGTCGAGAATGCGGTCCGAGCCCGATTGCACCGGCAGATGCAGTTGCGGCATCAGTTCGGGAAGATCGCAGTGCACGGCGATCAGGCTGTCGTCGACGTCCCGCGGATGGCTTGTGGTGTATCGCAGCCGGTCGATGCCGGGGATTTGCGCGAGCCGATAGAACAACTGCGCCAGCGTGAACGTCTGACCGTCCGGCGCTTCGCCATGATAGGCGTTCACGTTCTGGCCGATCACGGTGATCTCGCGGATGCCGGCATCGGCGAGACGCTCCGCTTCCGCAACGATCTTGCTGACGGGTCGAGAAACCTCGGCGCCGCGCGTATACGGCACGACGCAGAAGGTGCAGAACTTGTCGCAACCTTCCTGGATGGTGAGGAAAGCGGTAACGCCGCGCGCGCGCATCGCTTCCCGCGTCGGGTTTTTCAGAAAATTGAATTTGTCTTCCGCCGGAAACTCGGTCTCGACCGGACGTTCGCCGCGCGCGGCCTGTTCGAGAAGCGCGGGAAGGCGGTGATAGCTCTGCGGCCCGACCACCAGATCGACCACTGGTGCCCGCCGCATGATCTCGGCGCCTTCCGCCTGGGCGACACAGCCGGCGACTGCGATCGTCACCTGGCGCCCGGCCTTCGCCGCTTCCTCTTTCAGGACCCGCAGGCGGCCGATCTCCGAATAGACCTTCTCTGCGGCCTTTTCTCGAATGTGACAGGTATTCAGCACGACAAGGTCGGCGTCGGCGACGTCGCCTGTTTCGGCAAACCCGTCCGGGGCCAGCATGTCCGCCATACGAAGCGAGTCGTAGGCATTCATCTGGCAGCCATAGGACTTGATATGGAGCTTACGGGGTCCGGTCATACCGCGTTGCGGGGCGCTGTCGGCGCGAGGGGCGTCAACTGTCCTGATCCTTGCGTGCAAATGCCACAGGCATACCGGGGTTCCTCGAACCGTCCCCTCTTACATCCAAACCGGCCAAAATGGAATTCGCCGCTGTTACGGACGGCCGTATTTTGCCGGCCGGACTGGAAATAGCCCAGATTTTAGACGGTTCAAGGGCCGCCCGGCGCGATGCCGGTGGCTAGCCGGCCTTGTCGTCCTTCAGCGGTATCGCATAGAGCTCCAGCCGGTGGTCGACCAGCTTGTAGCCCAGTTTGCGGGCAACCTCGGCCTGCAGCCGCTCGATCTCTTCGGACTGGAACTCGATCACCTCGCCGGTGCGCAGGTTGATCAGATGGTCGTGGTGCGCGTCCGAAATCTGCTCGAAGCGCGCGCGGCCCTCGCGGAAGTCATGCCGTTCGATAATGCCGGAATCCTCGAACAGCTTTACGGTCCGGTATACGGTCGAGATCGAAATGCGGTCATCGATTTTCGCACAGCGGCGATACAATTCCTCGACGTCCGGATGATCGTCGGAATCGTTCAGCACGCGCGCGATGGTGCGGCGCTGCTCGGTCATGCGCATGCCCTGCTCGGCGCAGCGCGCTTCGATATTGGTCAATTGTGTCAGGTTCGAAGCCTTGCCGACCACGTCTGTCTCCGATCGTTAGCGCATTGTAGTCAGCCCGCCGGAATCCGTCCATTGCCCTTGCGGTCACATCAGATTTCGTCGCAGCACCAGCGCGGTAGCGGGCTCTCCCGTTGGATTCGGGTAATACCCTTTGCGTCGTCCGGCTTCGACAAATCCGGCGCGGCGATAAAGCCGCAGCGCCGAAACGTTTCCTTCGTCGACTTCCAGAAAGACCGTGCGAACGCCGAGTGCCGCCAGACGGCCGAGATGGTGACGCAGAAGCGCGCGCGCAACCGCGCGGCCGCGATAGGTCTGAGCAACGGCGACCGACAGGATTTCTGCTTCGTCGGCGGCCATGCGCGACATCACGAAGCCTGCGACGTTGCGCCCGATCGTGGCCCGATGCGACACGACATTGCGGTCGAGCAGCATGCCTTCGATCTCGCCGTCGCTCCAGCCGCGGCGAAACGATGCCGCATGAATTTGCGCGATAGCAGCAACGTCGCGCGCCGCCGCGTCGGAGACGATCGGCGGACGGGCCGGCGAGAACATGTCGAACAGCCATCTCATCAGCGGCGCGACAGAATTGATGCGGTTTGCGGATGCGCGTCGGGAGGACGCAGATAGAGCGGCTTCGGCAGCGCCTCGCGCGGAAGTGCTTCCGCACCAAGACGTGCGACCCAGTTTATGTCAGGAGCGCGTCGTTCGTCGATTGGCGGTAGGTGCATGGGATCCGGCCAGATATCGGCCATCATCCGGGCTCCGGATCCCACCAGCCGTGCCGACGCGCCTGCCGCTGCATGCGCCGCATCCTCGACCGGAATGATTCGCGGTGACAGCAGCACGCGGCCCTGCGCGCCATAGAGTTCGAAATAGACGTGGCGATGACGGCCGTCGATCGCGGCTGCGACGGGAATTTTCGGTTCCGCTGCGATATATGGTGCCGCAAGCGCTGCCAGCGTGGTGATACCGACGACCTCCTTCTTAGCAGCGAGCGCGATGCCGCGGGCGGCGGCGATGCCAACGCGCAGACCTGTGAAGCTGCCCGGCCCAACCGTCACCGCGATGCGGTCTAATGCGAAGAAGTCGAGCCCCGCTTCGCGCATGATGCGCTCGACCAGCGGCATCGATGCTTCCGCATGGCCGCGCGCCATGATTTCGGATTCGGCAGCAAGCATCGCCTGCTGACCGGAATCGAAAATTGCGGCCGAGCAGGCTTCAAGCGCAGTATCGATGGCAAGGACGAGCATGCTGCCAACTATAGTCGTCCCAGCGAAGCGGACCCAGGCTCAGAGCGGTTGCTGAAACCCCGCGGGTTCGTGGAGACAAGCCTCAGACCGGGCGGACTTCGGTGACGTCCGGCACGAAATGCCGCAGCAAATTCTGGATGCCATGTTTCAACGTTGCGGTCGAGGACGGACAGCCGGAGCACGCGCCCTTCATCGACAGGAAGACAACGCCTTCCTTGAAGCCACGGAAGGTGATGTCGCCGCCATCGTTGGCGACCGCCGGACGAACGCGGGTTTCGATCAGTTCCTTGATGGTCTTGACTGTTTCCGCGTCGGCTGCGTCGAAAAACTCGGCTTCGTCGGAGTCGCCAGCCTCTTCGCCGTCCCGCAGGAGCGGGGCGCCCGACATGTAATGCTCCATGATCGCGCCCAGGATCAGCGGCTTCAACTGTTGCCACTCGCCGTCGCTCTTGGTCACGGTGATGAAATCGGAACCGAAGAACACGCCGCTGACATTCGGGACGTCGAACAGCTTTTCCGCCAGAGGCGACTTCGCCGCCTGCTCGCGGCTGGTCATTTCCAGCGTGCCGTCCAGCACAGTCCGGCCGGGCAGGAATTTCAGCGTTGCCGGGTTCGGCGTCACTTCGGTCTGAATAAACATCGAATCCGCTCCAGGGAGGCCGGTTCGCAGGCCTGTTCCCGCTATAGATGGCGTTTTGGCGGGCGAGGTCAACCGGCAAGCGGCGCCCGGGCAAGCCCTTTCCGGTCAGGACAGGGCGTCCAGTTCCTCGTCGGAAAGATGGCCGGGTACGATCGCAACCGGGATCGGAAATTCGCCGGCTGTCCGCGCGATGGCCGAGACCAAGGGGCCCGGGCCTTCTTTAGCGGTTCCGGCCGCCAGGATGAGGATGGCGATATCCTCGTCCTCCTCGATCAGCTTGAGAAGCTGCTCGATCCACGAGCCTTCCCGGATGACCCGGTCCGGCGTGAGCCCGGCGATGCCATTGGCGCGCCCGGCGGCGCGGTCGAGCGCTTCGTTGGCCTCCTCATAGGCCTCCGCGCGCATGATGTCGGCGACGCCAAGCCATTGCTGGTTGCGGTCCTCGATGTCGATGACGCGCAGCATGATCATGTCGACGCCGATGCGCGAGACGCGGCGCGCCGCGTAATAGATGGCGCGATCGCATTCCGGCGAATCGTCCACGACGACGAGATATTTCGGCTTGTGGCCGGATTCGTAGGAGCGGCGTCGGCGGCTCATCGGCTATCCCCCCGCGCAATGGATGGTGGCACGGCGCGCGCCGGCATGACAAGGACGGGCAACGCGGCTTCCAATCTGCGAACGGATTCAGCGCCGTACAAGACCGACGATGTCCTTGACAGAGATCATTGTCTTCGCTGCAAGCGCTCGGGCGCGATCGGAACCGTCGGCCAGAACCGAATCGATATAGGCCGGATCGGCGACCAGCCGCTTCATCTCGCCGCCGATCGGACCGAGTTTGGTGACCGCCAGATCGACCAGCGACGACTTGAACGCGGAAAATTGCGCGCCGCCGAATTCGCGAAGAACGTCGGCCTTGCTGGTACCATTGAGTGCGGCATAGATGCCGACAAGATTGTCGGCCTCCGGGCGCGGCTCGAGCCCTTTTTCCTCGCTCGGCAGCGGCTCGGGATCGGTCTTCGCCTTGCGAATCTTCTGCGCGATCGCGTCGGCGTCGTCGGTGAGGTTGATGCGTGAATAATCGGAGGCGTCGGACTTCGACATTTTCTTCGAGCCATCACGCAACGACATCACACGTGTTGCCGGTCCCTGGATCAGTGGCTCGGGCTGCGGGAAAAACATGTCGCCGAAGCCATGCTTGGCGATCGAAGCCGCATAGTCGTTGTTGAATTTCTGCGCGATGTCGCGCGACAATTCGAGATGCTGCTTCTGGTCCTCGCCGACGGGAACATGGGTCGCGCGATAGACCAGAATGTCAGCCGCCATCAGCGTCGGATAGGCGAACAGCCCGACCGAGACATTCTCGCGATCCTTGCCGGCCTTTTCCTTGAACTGGGTCATGCGGTTCAGCCAGCCCATGCGGGCGATGCAGTTGAACACCCAGGCAAGCTCCGCGTGTTCGGCGACTTGACTCTGGTTGAAGACGATGTGCTTTTTCGGATCGATGCCGCAGGCGATGAACGCGGCCGTGACCTCGCGGATCGCGCGCGGCAATTCTTCCGGATCCTGCCAGGTAGTGATGGCATGCAGATCGACGACGCAATAGATGCAATCAAAATTATTCTGCAACTCGACGAACTTGACGATGGCGCCAAGATAATTGCCGAGATGCAGGTTTCCGGTCGGCTGCACGCCGGAAAATACCAGTTGTTTGAAAGCCATGTCGGTGTCCGCGGGGTGGCGTGCGCGATCGGGAAATTCGGTCCGGTCCTGCGTCCGACCGCGCATCGATGGAAAAGCCGCGCGTGCATGCCACGGCGCGGCGGCGCATGGCAAGGCCTTCAGCCGCGCCGGAACAGAGCGCGCCATTCATGCGGCCGCACGATCCCGGACAGCCACAGGCAGGCGGCATAGACCGCGAGGCTGAAACCGATCACGCCGCCCAGCAGAGCAACCTGCGTTAGACGGCTTTCGAGCAGCGACAGGTTCAGGAACTCTGCCATGAGGCGCGCGAACAGCCCCATGACCAGCGCCGAGGCGAAAATCAGGATCAGCCGGCGCCATTCTCCCCAACCGAAATGGAGCATGCCGCGCCGTTCCGCGAGCAGCCACAGCATCGCGGCGCTGAGCCATCCGGACAGCCCGACCGACAACGCGATACCGGTCGGCCTGCCGATCGCCATGAAGATGATGCTGCCGGCAAGGGCCGCGACCAAGCCGATACCGGCGGCGATCATCGGCGTGCGGGTATCTTCGCGGGCGAAAAAGATCGGCGACAGCGCCTTTACAAGAACATGGCCGGGCAGCCCGATTGCGAGCGCGCTGAGCATCGCCGATGTCGAATTGCTGTCCAGTATCGTGAAGGCGCCGCGCTCGAACAGGATGCGCACGATCGGCGATGCCAGTAATGCCAGCGCAATGGCCGCCGGCAAAGCAAGCCCAAGCGCCATCTCGATGCCATGCCGAATGGTGCGAGGCGCCAGTTCGCCGTCGTCGCCGCGCATCGCGTGAGTGAGTGCTGGCGTCATGACCGTGCCGATCGCGATGCCGACGATGCCGAGTGGCAATTCGACCAGGCGATTGGCGTAGTACAGCCAGGACACCGCTCCCGGCCAGTCCGACGCCACCATCACCGCGACGATCATGGTGAGTTGCGGGATGCCGCTCGCGATCAATCCCGGAATCGCGAGCGCGGCAAAGCGTCTGGCTTCGCCAGGGGGAAGAAATCCCAGCGGCGTCGATTTTTCAGGACCGATCCAGACCGCGCATGCCACCAGGGCCAACTGGCACAGGCCGGCACAGGCGATTGAGAACGCAACGATGCGCGCGGAGGCATCGCTGTCGCCGGCGCGTGCAAGGAAAATCCCGGCAAGCGCCGTCAGGATGACGACATTGAATATCACCGCGGCGAGTGCAGCCGTGTGGAAGCGGTGATTGGCGTTGAGGACACCCATCAGGACCGCGACCGGACCGGCCAGCACGAGATAGGGCAGCATCAGACGAGACAACTCGATCGACAGGCTCAGCGACTGCGGGCGATCGGCAAAGCCGGGCGCCAGCGCTAGCATCAAAAGCGGCATGGCGAAGGCGAGCACGAGTGACACGCCGAGCGATGCCACCGTGACGGTGCCGATCAGTCTCCCGGCAAAGGCGCCCGCTGCGTCCTCACCGCCTTCGTCGCGCCGGCGCAGATAGAGCGGCACGAAGGCTGCGTTCAGCGCGCCTTCGGTCAGCAGCCGCCGGATCAGGTTCGAAAACTGGAACGCGACCACGAACGCGTCGGCGCGCGCGCTGGCGCCGAACAGCGCTGCGATCGTCACGTCGCGGACGAATCCGAGCACGCGCGAGGCGAGCGTCGCTGCGCCGACGATGGCGACGTTCCGGGCGATCGACATCCTTACCTGGCCTTTGGGATAGAGCCCCTCCGGGTCCCACTTTAGCGGGCGAAACGAGGTGCGGTCACGCGCGCGCTTGGATTTGCCCTCCCGGGATGCATCGCTATAGTGCGCCGCCCTTCGCCATGAGGCATTGACGCATTTTCTGCACGAAACCGGTATGCACGTCGCGCGAAAGCGCCATGAGAGGAACCATTGATGACTGCTCCCCGCTACGACGTTCTTGGAATCGGCAATGCGATTGTCGATGTCATTGCCCGCGCCGAGGACGATTTCCTGATCAAGCAGAACATGCAGAAGGGGGGCATGGCCCTGATCGACGAGGCGCGCGCCAGCGCGATCTACGAGGCGATGGGCCCGGCAACCGAAAGCTCCGGCGGCTCCGCGGCCAACACCATTGCAGGCATCGCGAGCCTCGGTGGCAAGGCCGCATTTGTCGGCAAGGTACGCGATGACGTGCTGGGCAAGGTGTTTGCCCATGACATCGGCGCACTCGGCGTCGGCTTCGATACGCCGCGCGCCAATGACGGCCCCTCGACCGCGCGCTGCTACATCATGGTGACGCCGGACGGCGAGCGCACGATGAACACCTATCTCGGCGCGGCGCAGAACCTGTCGCCGGCCGATATCGACCCGAAGCTGATCGGCGATGCGGCCATCACCTATCTCGAAGGCTATCTCTGGGACCCGCCGCACGCCAAGGAAGCGTTCCTGAAGGCATCGAAGGCCGCGCACGACGCCGGACGCATGGTGGCGCTAACGCTGTCCGATGCGTTCTGCGTGGGTCGCTATCGCGACGAGTTCCTCAAGCTGATGCGCGACAACACCGTCGATCTCGTGTTCGCGAACGAAGCGGAGCTGAAGAGCCTGTATGAAACCTCCGATTTCGATTCTGGCGTCACGGCTATCCGGAACGACGTGAAGCTCGCAGTGGTCACGCGCAGCGAGAAGGGCTGCGTGGTGGTCAGCAAGGACAAGACGCTGGCGGTGCCGGCGGCGCCGATCGACAATCTCGTCGACACCACCGGGGCGGGTGACCTGTTCGCGGCCGGCTTCCTGTACGGGCTTGCGACTGGGCGCGACCATGCGGCCTGCGGCAAGCTGGCTGCACTCGCGGCGGCGGAAGTGATCCAGCATATCGGCGCGCGTCCCGCGGTCTCGCTGAAGGCGCTGGCGCAGGAAAACGGTCTGCTCTGAAAACACGAAGGGCGCGGGTTTGTCCCGCGCCCTCGTTACTGAATTCCGATTGCCGGGCGGTTCAGGACTGCCAGGCAAAGGCGACCTTATCCAGCACCTTGGTGCCGAACCGCTCCGATGAGCGCGCCACTGCGCGTCCGCCCAGCGCGCGATAGAATTCCACCGCCGGATCGTTGTCGGAGAGCGCCCAGATCACCAGGCTCTTCAATCCGCTTTGCGCAAGGTCGCGCCGCGCCGCAGTGAACAGGCGACGGCCGAAGCCGAGCCCCTGGAATTCCGGCTTCAGATAAAGCTCATAGATCTCGCCGTCGTAATACAGGCTGCGTGCACGGTTGCGGCCGTAATTGGCGTAGCCGGCGATCGTATCGCCGAACTGCATCAGCGCGATGCGGCTGCCCTTGCGGATGGCGGAGTGCCACCATTCCGGGCCGCGGCGATTGACCAGCTTTGTGAGTTCGGTGCCGGGAATGATGCCCTGGTACGCTGCGTGCCATGCTTCGTCATGAGCGACCGCCACGTCGCTTGCATCCGAAGGCTTTGCGCGTCGAATCTCGATAAGGGTCGTGCTCATGGACACCATAAGAGCAAGCGCCGACTCGCCGTTCAAGCCCCATGATTAACGATCGGTAAAGGTGTGGACTTTTTGCACCGGTTGGTTCCGTCAAAAATTAGAACCGGCCCGGACCGACCTGCAATTGGCGCTGATTTTATTGGTCTTTTCGCCCGCCCGTCCCGGCTGTCCCGTCACGGGACAGCCCCTGTGTCACACCGTCTCGGCTTCCTTGCGCCGCTCTTCCCGCTTGCGATCGTTCGGATCCAGCAGCTTCTTGCGCAGCCGGATGGACTTCGGCGTGACCTCGACCAGTTCGTCGTCCTGGATGTAGGCGAGCGCACGCTCCAGGGTCATGCGGATCGGTGGCGTCAGGCGTACCGCCTCGTCCTTCGAGGTGGTGCGGATGTTGGTGAGCTGCTTGCCCTTCAGCACGTTGATTTCGAGATCGTTGTCGCGGGTATGTTCGCCCACGATCATGCCGCGATACACCTTCCAGCCCGGCTCGATCATCATCGGACCGCGGTCTTCCAGTTTCCACATCGCGTAGGCGACGGCCTCGCCCTGTTCGTTGGAGATCAGCACGCCGTTGCGGCGGCCGGCGATGTCGCCCTTGAACGCGGCATAGTCGTGGAACAGCCGGTTCATGATGGCGGTGCCGCGGGTGTCGGTGAGCAATTCGCCCTGATATCCGATCAGGCCGCGGGTGGGTGCGTAGAACACCAGACGGATGCGGCCGCCGCCGGACGGCTTCATCTCGATCATGTCGGCCTTGCGCTCCGACATCTTCTGCACGACCACGCCGGAATGCTCTTCATCGACGTCGATCACGACTTCTTCGATCGGCTCTTCGAGTTCGCCCGCCTCGTTGCGGCGGATCAGCACCTTCGGCCGCGACACCGACAGTTCGAAGCCTTCGCGGCGCATGGTCTCGATCAGGATGCCGAGCTGCAATTCGCCGCGGCCGGCGACTTCCATCGCATCCTTGTCGTCGGACTCTGACACTCGCAGCGCGACATTGCCTTCGGCTTCGCGCAGCAGGCGGTCGCGGATCATGCGGCTCGTCACCTTGGAGCCTTCGGTGCCGGCCAGCGGGGAATCGTTGACGCGGAACGTCATCGCCAGCGTCGGCGGATCGATCGGCTGCGCCGGCAGCGGCTCCATCACCTCCGGTGCGCAGATGGTATGCGCCACCGTGGCTTCCGGCAGTCCCGCGATCGACACGATGTCGCCGGCAACGGCCTCGTCCAGCGCCACGCGCTCAAGCCCGCGGAAGGCCAGCACCTTGGAGATGCGGCCCTGCTCGACGACATTGCCGTTCGCGTCCAGCACCTTGGCCGGCTGGTTCGGCTTCACCGAGCCGGAGAAGATGCGGCCGGTGACGACGCGTCCGAGATAAGGATTGGATTCCAGGATGGTGCCGAGCAGGCGGAACGGACCGTCCTCGACCGTCGGCGGCGGCACATGCCGCAGCACGAGATCGAACAGCGGCTTCATGCCATTCTCTTGAGAGCCTTCGAGGCTGTCGGCCATCCAGCCGAGTTTGGCCGAACCATACAGGATCGGGAAGTCGAGTTGCTCGTCGGTGGCATCGAGCGCTGCGAACAGATCGAAGACCTCGTTCGCCACTTCGGTCGCGCGTGCGTCTGGACGGTCGACCTTGTTGATGACCACGATCGGCTTCAGGCCGAGCTTGAGCGCCTTGGCGACCACGAACTTGGTCTGCGGCAGCGGGCCTTCGGCGGCATCGACCAGCACCAGGGCGCCGTCGACCATGTGCAGGATGCGTTCGACCTCGCCGCCGAAATCGGCGTGGCCCGGCGTATCGACGATATTGATGCGGGTGTCGTTCCAGAGGATCGAGGTCGCCTTGGCGAGAATGGTGATGCCGCGCTCGCGTTCCAGATCGTTGGAATCCATCGCGCGTTCGGTAACGCGCTGGTTCTCGCGGAAGGTTCCGGATTGCTGCAGCAGGCGATCGACCAGGGTGGTTTTGCCATGGTCGACATGCGCGATGATCGCGACGTTGCGGAGATTCATATGTTGGGTCCGGAAACAAAGCGCGGGCCGGAGGAGGGGTTCTTGTGAAGCTCCCGGGCCCGCTTATTGCGGCGCAATATAGTCAGGAAAGCCGCGGAAGCAACCGAGGTCTCGTCCTCTGCGATCTTCCTTTTCCCTCCCCCGCGAAGCGGCGGGGAGGGTCGATCGACTGAGCGAAGCGAAGGAGATCGGGGTGGGGGGCCTTTATCGTCTTCCGAATTTGGCCGCTGCTGGTGCTTCTCCCCCCACCCGGCTCGCGCTTTGCGCTCGCCACCCTCCCCACCATTTCGCTTCGCTCATGGGGGGAGGGAAAGGACAACGGCTTCGCCGGCCCTGTTGTTTGGCCGGCGCGGGCACGCCGTAGACGGGGGAGAAATGTGAGGGGAATGATGCGCCGAAAGACGCAGGGCATTCCTGATAAGCCGGATTCTGGCGAATCCGGCCGCCTTACGGCGCACCACTGGCGACGTTTTCCTTCGGCATGGGGCCGCGCTTTGCCTCCATGCGCCTTGATCTGCGCATGGCGTCAGCCGGCTCCCGGCAGGGGTCCCTAGTGACCCCGGGCGGTGCCCCCATGCAGCCCGAGTGCCGTGGCGACGAACCACGGCCCGCAGGCGCCGCACCCCGCTCCATCAACAGACGTCACCGGTTGACGCCCCTCATGAGCGAGGTGACGGCTATATATGCTTTTATTCCTAAAGTGTCAACCATCGACCGCGGCGGGCCATTACGTCTTCATCAACATTGCACGGCGTTCGCCAATGGCGCGGCGCGCCTGGTCGGCGGCGAGCGTCACGGCGGATGAGCGGTTGTGCTGGATTTCGCCCGATTCGATCTGGCGGATTGCGCGTTCGACGATGTCGTCGATCTCGATGCACATCAGATCGAGTTCTTCGGCGGCGGCACTCCGCGCGCGCTTGATGACCGCGATCAGGGCTTCGAGATCGTTGCGCCGTTCGTATTTCGACGGCGTGCTGCGGGCGTAGCTGACGAGCCACGCCGCGCCCGAGCCGAAGAACGACACCAGCATCAAACCCCAATACAGCGCTTCGCTGTAACGCTCGAAGAAGCCCTTTTGCTCGCCTTCGAGATAGGCGAGAGCGCCCGGATGCACCGCGAGCGTCGCCGCCTTGTCGGTGTCGGGGCTTTCCAGCTTGGTGAAGGCGGGGAAATCGGCGCCCTGGGCCTGCTTGGCGTTGAACAGCCACTTGGTGAAGTTTCCGGCGACCTGATCGTCCAGCGAGCGGCGGGCGACGATGTAATGCGACACGCCGATGGTCTCGACCGCTTCCGCCGGACGTGAACCGCCGAACGCGCCGGCCGGAATTTCGGTCGCTTCATAGACCGGGTTCTGCTGCTCGATGGCCTCGGACGAGCCGATTTCGAGAAATACCGGCGGCTCCTTGCCACGGGTGAGGGCGGTGACGGCTTCTGCGGTAATCTTGCTGCCAACCGGCCCGACCGCCAGCAGCGCGTCGAACTTCGCCGCCTTCAATTGCGTGGTGAGATCCTCGGTGCTGAATTGCACCGTGGTGATCTTGTCGGCCGGCACGCCGTATTGCCCGAGGATGGTGTTGAGCAGCGCGATATTGGCGCGCGAGCGCCCGACCACGGCGATGGTCTTGCCGTAGAGGTCCTCGATCTTCTCGATCGGCTTTGCTTTGACCGGCTCCTCGGCCGGTTTCTGCGTCTTCGCTTTGGCGGCCTTGGCCGCCTTGGCGGTGCTGGCGGTTTGCTTGGCAGCGCTCTTGCCGGGCGCGGCTTTGGCCTCCGCGGATGCGGCAGCAGTTTCCGGCGCGGGTACGATCAGCACCGCGACGTTGTGGCGATGAACGGCGATCACCTGGCCGGACTTCGGCATGGCCACGTCGCGGCGGACCACAGCAAGGTCGGCGGCCCCGGTATCAAGCGCTTCGGCACTGTTCTGAGGACCGTCCTGCCAGCGCACGTTCAGGCGGACCTGCGCGCGTTCGCGTGCCAGATATTGCGCGAGCATTTGAACCAGCCGGGCATCGTCGCTCTGACGCGGACCGACCGCGATCTTCAGCGTGACCGGCTTCGACTGGATATACGAGACGACGACGGCGATACCGGTCACCGCCAGGATCAGTCCGATTGCGATCAGCAACGGATGGCGGAGCATGCGCCGCAACCGCTCACCCACGGAGAGGGGCTCCAGCGTGGGCTGGGCCGGGGAGATGCTGCGATTGGCAACGTTCATGGGCGGGCGCGTGGCCCTTCGATTACCGGATGGAACTTCAATACCGGATCAATTGTGACTTTATCATGCTTCCGAAAACTTGGTCAGACCGGCGGCGACGCGCCTGGGCCGGGCGCAGCGCCCGCCGGGCGGCTCCACGGACCGGTTTTTGGTCCGGTAGGCCCGGTCGGTCCGCCGCCCGGTCCACGCCGGCCGCCGAGCCGGAAGCCTTCCGGCATCGCCTGGCTGACCATCATCAATTCGCCGATGGTTTCGGTGGTGATCAGGCCGACCAGACGCCCGTCCGGTTCGATGACGGCGACGGCGGGCGCCGAGCGTTCCTGCAGCAGCTTCACTGCCTCATCAAGCGGACGGCGGCGGTCGATGGTGAGGATGTCGGTGGTCATGGCTTCGCTCACGCGCGCGTCCGGGCCAAGCTCCTTCAAGGCGCGGATGATGTCGTTGCGCGCCAGCAGGCCGATCGGCTTTGACTCGAAATCCACCACAGGGAATTCGCTCTGGCTCGTTTGCAGCAGCACCTGCACCGCGTCCTCGATCGGCGCGTCGGGCTTCAGGGTGGCGATCTTGGTCATCGTCGCCGACACCACCGGCACGCCGCGCGACACCGCGCGCAGCGCCACCATATGCGCTTCCGAGGAGGCCGCGAGATAGACGAAGATCGCGATGAAGATCAGGATCGGATTGTAGAACAGGCCGATGAAGCCGAGCAGGAACGCGGCGCCCTGGCCGATGGTGGCGGCGATTTCGGTTGCGCGCACGAAGCCGAGCCGGGCGCTCAATGCGGCACGCAGGACGCGTCCACCATCCATCGGGAAGGCCGGGATCAGATTGAAGATGGCGAGGAACAGGTTCACCGCGGCGAGCTTGTCGACCATCGGCACCGTGGTGTTGTCGAGGGCTGCGACCGCGGCATTGGAGGAGACATCGGCACCGCCGATGGTGAGCAGGAGGCCGGCGATCACGACATTCACCAGCGGGCCGGCAATGGCGATCAGGAATTCCTCGGAGGGCTTTTCCGGAATGCGCTCCAGCCGCGCGACGCCGCCGATCGGCAGCAGCACCACGTCCGGCGTCACCACGCCGAAGATGCGCGCCGTGAAGATATGGCCGAATTCATGGGCCAGCACGCAGAGAAACACGAGCAGGATGAAGATCACGCTGGTCCATGCGGCGCTGGAGCCGCCCGAGGCATACGAGGCGCCGAATATCCAGACCAGGAACAGCAGGAACGTGATGTGGATGCGGACCGCCGTACCCGCAATCGATCCGATGGTGATGGACCAGCCCATGAATGCCCTCGCGCGCCCCCGCAAAGCTTCGATGCGGTCACGAAGGAAGCTAATATCGAACCGGGCCCTTTAGAAGGGTGTTGGTTTCTCCGCTCATGCCCGCGAAGGCGGGCATCCAGCATTTATGCGCTGGGTCGCCGCTTTCGCGGGGACGAACGGTTCAGGCAGGAGTGCGGAAAATGACTGACAAACTCACCGGCGACGCCCGCAAGGCCGCGCTCGCCAAAATCCCCGGGTGGACCGAGCTGATGGAGCGCGACGCGATCTTCCGCAAATTCGTGTTCAAGGATTTCAACGAAGCCTTCGGCTTCATGACGCGCGCGGCGCTGATCGCGGAAAAGCACGATCATCATCCGGAATGGTTCAATGTCTACAAGACGGTGGAGGTGACTCTGTCGACGCACGACGCCGGCGGGCTGACTGACAAGGATATCGCGCTGGCGCAGGCGATGGACAAGCTGGCGGGGTAGTTTTTTTTCTTTCCTCTCCCCGCTTGCGGGGAGAGGTCGACCGTCGCAGACAAGTTTACGCAGTCTGCGCAAGCTTGACTGCGCGCGGAGCGAATAAGGTCGGGTGAGGGGGAGTTTCCACACTCCGCGCGCTGCCGAGACTCCCCCTCACCCGGCTCGCATCTTCGATGCTCGCCACCCTCTCCCCGCAAGCGGGGAGAGGGAAGGAAAGGTCAGCTATACATCACCTGCACGTTGGTGTTCTCGAACAGGCCTTCCTCGCCGAATTCGACGCCGATGCCGGAGCCCTTGACGCCGCCGAAGGGTGCGTTCGGCTGGATCGCGCCGTGCTTGTTGATCCACACCGTGCCGCATTGAAGCTGCGCGCCGAGTTCGCGGGCCTTGTCGATATTCTTCGACCACACCGAACCGCCGAGGCCGTTCGGATTGTCGTTGGCGCGCACGATCGCTTCATTCACGTCGGAATAGCGGATGATAGGCAACGCCGGACCGAACTGCTCCTCGTCGACCAGCGGATTGCCGTTATCGAGGCCGCCGATCAGCGTGACCGGATAGAACAGGCTGCCCTCTTGCGGCTCGCCGCCCATCAGCACCTCGCCGCCGGCCTTCTTCGCCGCTTCGACCAGGCGCGCGACCTTGTCGTATTGCATGCGGTTCTGCACCGGGCCGAGCTGGGAATCGTCCTTCAGGCCGTCGCCCATCGGGATCGACTTCGCGAACGCCACCAGCTCCTTGCAGACCTCGTCATAGACGTCGTCATGCACATAGAGCCGCTTCAGCGCGGCGCAGGTCTGGCCGTTATTGATGAAGCCGCCCCAGAACAGACCCGGCGCGATCTGTTTCGGATCGACATCCGGCAGCACGATGCCGGCATCGTTGCCGCCGAGTTCGAGGGTGAGACGCTTCAGCGTATTCGCCGCACTCGACATCACCTTCTTGCCGGTCGAAGCCGAGCCGGTGAACACGATCTTGCCGATGCCGTCATGCGACGACATCGCAGCGCCGATGGTGTCCTCGCCGGCGATGCCGTTGACGACGCCCGCTGGCAGTACCTCGTTCATCAGCTCGATCAGGCGCAGCGTTGACAGCGGCGTAAACGGCGAGGGCTTGTTCACCACCGTATTGCCGGCGCGGATCGCCGGGATGATGTGCCAGATCGCGATCAGCACCGGCCAGTTCCACGGCGTGATCGAGCCGACGACGCCGATCGGGCGGCGATGCAATTCGATGCGGCCCTCGTTGTTGTCCTGGATCACCTTCACCGGGATATCGAGATCGGCGGTGTAATGCGCCCAGGCGCCGGCGCCGCCCATCTCGAAGCGCGAGCCGAGCCCATTCAGTGGCTTGCCCTGTTCGAGCGTGATCAGGCGCGCGATTTCTTCCGAATGATCGGCGAGCTTCTGCGCCACCGCGTGGCATAGCTTCTTGCGCTCGTCCTGCGAGGTCTTCGACCACGACGCGAAAGCGGTCTGCGCGGCGTCGACGGCCTGGTCGAGCTGTTCGGATGTCGCCTTCGGCGCAAGGCCGACGACTTCGCCGGTCGAGGGATTGCGGACCTCGAAGTGATCCCTTGTGGGGACGGACTTGCCGCCGATGGTGAGATTGTACGTTTCCTGCACGTGGTCGTTCCTCGCTTGTTATTCCGCCGCGAAATGGAAGATGGTCGCGCCCTTGGGCGAATAATTCGGCACGTCGGCCCCGACTTTCTTGCCCAGGTCGGACTGCATGGCCTGTCCCATCGCATCGGGCGACTCGAACCAGGCCTGGAAGATGCAGAACGGCACGTGGTCGGCGGGACCGATCGCCGCAGGATACGCGTAGTGGCAGGATTTCAGGCCCGGCAGTTGCTTGGCAAGCGGGATGTGGGTCTCTTTATAGTATTTCTTGAAATGCGCTTCGTCGTCGGGACGCGGATAGATGACGGTCAGGCAGTGCATGGCGTTTCCTCGGCATGATGCTTCGTTGATTGGCGGTACCTCGCGCCGTCATCCTGAGGTGCGAGCGTAAGCGAGCCTCGAAGGATGATCGGCCGAGATACTGCCACCTCGGCCGTCGCCCTTCGAGGCTTGCGCTTCGCGCAAGCGCCTCAGGGTGACGGCGAAAGGTTGTCGCAGGTCGAGCGGGTTTCGACCAGTCGTATCACGCGGCCGCGATTGCGGCCTGCGGCGAGGATACACGATTGAGCCAGGCGTGGATGCGCTCCGGTGACGCAATGTGGTCCCACTGGCGTTCGGGATAATTGAAGTTCTCTGTGAACTCGTCGGCGAGCGTCTTGTTCTGGCTCATCGTCCCAATCAGCGCGCCCATCGCCTCCGACGGCGGCGCCAGCATGATGTTGGTCCAGCGCGAGGCCGCGAGCACGCGATCCTGCCGCTTCATGTCGACCTTTTCGCAGAACCGCGCGTCGAGCGCGTCGGCGGCGACGATCTCTTCGCCCAGCACGAAGGCGGCGTAGGAGGCCATGTTGGCGCCCTGGCCCATCATGGGATCGACCACGGAATGCAGGTCGCCCAATGCGATCGCGCATTTGCCGCCGTCGAATTGCACCATGGTGTTGCGCACAGTGGGCACGACCCCGCCCTGCAGGATGTCCTGCGGCTGGGCAAGATCGAAGGTCGAGGTGTCGATCCGGTCATAGGTGGTCGGATGATGCTTTTCGAGCTTGCCGAGCAGCACCTTGAGGAAGCGCTTGCGGTCCTGCTCGTAGTTCAACGTCGCCAGCTCTTCCATGTCGCCGCCCGGTACGTTCTCCATCAGCAGCGCATTGGCGATGCCGTCGAAGGTCACGGTCGGGATCACGATCATCTCGCCGTGGCCGGGCGAGACCGAGAGCGTGACATTCATCGGGTCGGGCTGGCGCACGCCCTTGTAGAGGCCGACGCAGAGCCGGCGCTGCGGCTGCGTATAGGGCGAGTGTTCGGGGCGATAGGAAAACAGATCGCCCAGCGCGCCCTTGCCGGTGGAGACGACGAGAAGATCGAAGCGGTTCACCAGCGCAGGGATGTCGTCTTCCTCGATCTTGCGGATCTCGATCTTGCCGCCGCGCCGCGCGAAGTCGTTCATCAGCGTCGGCAGATAGATGCGGTAATCGACGGCGCGGCTCGGATTCTTGAAGTCGCCGCGGAAGCGCAGCGGCTGCGGGAAATTGAAGACGTGGTCGTGGTAGTAATAGAACAGCTTGGGATCGTCCCAGTGATGAATCCCAAGCTCGTGCTCGCGCGCGATCGTCACCGAATGATGCGCGACGGTGTTGAGCAGGCGCGAGTGGCGATAGTCGTCCGCCGCGCGGTCGGTGATGATGGTGGCGTCCACACCGTGCTTCTGCAGGTACAGCGCGAGATGCAAGCCGCCGATGCCGGCGCCGACGATTCCGATCGATCGCTTCAAGTGACCCTCCCGATTTTCAGATTTCTTGCTTGTTGCGGCGAAGCTTAGGGCAGCGCCGGGGCTTCCGTATAGGGAATGAACAGAATAAGATTTATTCCGAACGGGAATTATTCGGATGGACCGGATCGACTGTCTGAGGGCGTTCGTGCGGGCGATGGAGGGCGGCAGCTTCTCCGCCGCCGCGAAGGAACTCGGGCTCGGCCAGCCCGCCGTCAGCAAGCGCATCGCCCTCCTGGAAGAGGAGTTTGGTTCGCAGTTGTTCATGCGCACCACCCGCAAGCTGACGCCGACGCGCGAGGCGCACCGGGTCTATGACCTGGCGCGGCAGGTGCTCGGCACCTTCGAGGCGGCGCGGGCGAGCATTCGTGAGGCGCCGGCGCGCCCCTCGGGCACGTTGCGGATCAGCGTGCCGTCATCCTTCGGACGGCACTACCTGATGCCGATCGTGCGCGATTATGCGCGCGACTATCCCGACGTGAAGCTCGATCTTCGTTTCGACGAGCGCACCATCAATCTGGTCGAGGAGGGGATGGAGTTGGCGCTGCGGATCGGCCAGCTCGAGTCGAGTTCGCTGATGGCGCGCCGCATCGGCACGGTGCGGCGTTTTCTGGTGGCGACGCCCGCTTATCTGCGCGAGCGCGGGACGCCGCGCAATCCGGACGATCTGAGGGAGCATCACTGCATCGCCTATGCGCGGATGGCGCCGGCCAATCAGTGGACATTCGAATCCGACGATGGCCGGCATGTGGTGAGCGTGTCCGGCGCGGTGATGGTCGACGATGCCGATGCCATGCGGGAGGCCGTGCTGCAGCATCTCGGCATCGCCATCGTGCCGGCCTGGTGTGCATCGGAGAGCTTGCGCAACGGCCAGATGAAGACGCTGCTGCCGGATTATGGCGTCTCGTCGCTGCCGCTGCATGTGGTCTATCCGGAGACGCACTGGATGTCGGCGCGGGCGCGCAGCTTTCTCGATTTCATCGTCGCCCGGGCCGAGCGGTTCAATGCGTGAGCCTCTTTCGCTCCAGCTTGACCCTTTCCACCACTCGCTTCGCTCGCGGGGGAGCGGAGCCGAACGGCTTGCTCCGGCGCTCGCCAGACACCACATGACTGCCGAAACATTCCTGGGAGCCCGCGCCATGGCCCGCACCCGCAATGTCGACGACTTCCTGAAGGCCGCCGCCGACGAGCGGACGGTTCGCGACGGATTCTGGCCGAAAGTCACGCGCCTGGCGGGCAAGCTGCCCTTCGCCGAGGATCTGCTGGCCGCCTATTACTGCGCCTTCGATCGCAACACGCCGCACCAGGTCCGGATCATCCTGCTGGGCGCGCTGGCCTATTTCGTGATGCCGGTCGACGTGGTGCCGGATTTCCTGCCGCTGTTCGGCTTCGCCGACGATGCGGCCCTGCTCGCCGCCGCCATCAAAACGGTGGCCGACGCGATCCAGCCGGAGCACCGCGAAGCCGCGAAGCGGAAGCTGGCGGATTGACCGGCCAACTCCGTCACCCTGAGGTGCCCGCGCGCAGCGCGGGCCTCGAAGGGCGACGGCCCGATCGGTGGCCGTGCATCCTTCGAGGCTCGCCGCTACGCGGCTCGCACCTCAGGATGACGGGGCAAGAGCGGCCGGAAATCCACACGAAGCCGTGATCTGCGCGGACCGTCCCGAGGCTTTGAACCTCCCCGGAGGCCGGCGCGACTGATGTGCAGGATGCGATGATCGTATCCCTCACACAGGAGAGACCCCCATGTTCCGCAAGACCATCCTCGGCCTCGCCGCTGGTGCCGCCCTCGTCACCGCCGCTCTGGCCCCGACCGCTGCTTCCGCCGGTTATTACGGTGGCTATGGCTACAAGTCGTATCACTACGCTCCGTCCTACAGCTACTCCTACAAGTGCTACGACTGCGGCTACCGCTCGTATGGCTACAAGTCCTACGGCTACGGCTACCGCTCCTACGGCTACTAATCGCTCCTTGGGTTCACCTGTGTGATCCCGGCGCCGTGACAGGCTGCCAGCCCGGTCTCCGAAAGGGGACCGGGTTTTTTCTTTCCTCTCCGCACTCGCTCTCTTTTCTTCACCTCCCCCTTGCGGGGAAGGTCGACCGCCGAAGCGCAAGCGAAGGCGGTCGGGAGGGGGGTGAGCTACAACGACACGGTCTGCGTTTGCCCCCCTCCCAACCCTCCCCTGCAAGCGGGGAGGGAGCGCACCGAGTACGCGGCGAGTAACGTCACGGCTTCAAGATCGCCTTGCCCATGATCTTGCGCGCGGCGATGTCTTTCAGCGCCTGCGCGGTCTCGCTCAGCGGATAGACCGCATGCACATGCGCGGACAATTTGCCCTCCGCGCACCAGCGCACGATCTCGCTCATGTTGCGGGCTTCGGCGTCCGGGTCGCGCGCGACGAATGCGCCCCAATGCACGCCGACGATATCGCAGCCCTTCAGCAGCACCAGGTTGAGCGGGATTTTCGGGATGTAGCCCGCGGCGAATCCGATCACCAGATAGCGGCCCTCCCACGCCATCGAGCGCAACGCGGGCTCGGCATAGCTGCCGCCGATCGGATCGTAGAGCACGTCGATACCGTTCGCGCCGCCGAGACGCTTCAATTCGGCGCGCAGGTCGCCATCGCCGTAATTCACCGTTTCGTCCGCGCCATGCTTCTTCGCAAACGCGCATTTCTCGTCGGACGAGGCGCAGGCGATCACGCGCGCGCCCATCAATTTGCCGATCTCGATGGCCGCGAGACCCGTGCCGCCGGCGGCGCCGAGCACCGCTAGCGTCTCGCCGGCTTTCAGCTTGGCGCGATCTTTCAGCGCATGGATGGTGGTGCCGTAGGTGACGGACAATCCGGCGGCGCGGTCGAGATCGAGCGTGTCGGGAACCCTGACCAGACGCGCGGCCTTCTGGACGTAGTATTCGCGCGCGGCGCCATAGGCGGCATAGCTCATGACGCGGTCGCCCGGTTTGAAGCCGGTGACGCCTGGGCCGATCGCATGCACGGTCCCCGCAAACTCCGCCGCGGGCGAGAACGGGAAGTCCGGCTTGATCTGATATTTTCCGGCGATCAGCAGCGTGTCGAAGAAATTGAGCGCGGCGGCGGCGACCTTCACCACCACCTCGCCGTCACCCGGCTCCGGCATCGGCAGATCGCGCAATTCGAGATCGTCGGCACTGCCGTAGCGGCTGCAGAGAATGGCTTTCATGTCCGGACTTCCGTGTGGAGACTGCGACGAATGTGCACAGCGGGCATGGATGCTGCCCGATGGTCATCACATCGCCGGTTTTCACTTATTATTGCAAATCCTCGTTTGTGCTAACCTGCTGTCGGCCATTCCGAATCTGTCTGGATCTCGAAGATGCGCAAAAAATTCGTCCTGTTTTTCAGCGTGCTAGGCGCGGTCGCGCTGTTGTCGGCTCATGCGGCGACCGATTCGGCGCGGGCGCAATCGGCGGCGCAGTTGCTGGGAGAATTCGGCGACTGGGGCGCGTATACGGCGACCCCGGGCGGCAAGAAGGTCTGTTTCGCCCTGGCCAAGCCGGCGGCCTCGGAGACCAATCCGCCGAATCGCCCGCGCGATCAGGCCTGGCTGTTCGTCTCCACCCGGCCGTCGGAAAAGGTGCGGGAGGAGGTCTCGGTCATTTTCGGCTATCCGCTGAAGGCCAATTCCGACGCCACCATCGAGATCGGCTCCACCAATTTCGCCATGTACACGCAGAATGACGGGGCGTGGGTGAAGAACGCCGCCGAGGAGGCGCGTCTGGTCGATGCGATGCGCAAGGGCGCCGACGTCACGGTTCGCGGTGAATCCGGCCGTGGCACCAAGACGATCGATAAGTTCTCGCTCAAGGGCGTGGCCCAGGCGCTCGACCGCGCTGCGTCGGAGTGCCGGTAGTTTCCCGAGCTTAAGCAAGGTCGCGGGGACGACCATGATTCGGCAAATCGCGGCCGCTCCCCTATATACCGGCCCATGACCGCCGCCACCGCCAGTGCTCCGCTCGAAAAGACCGCGCTCGAGGTCTATGTCGCGCCCGACAAGCCATCGCTGATCGGCGCCTCGCGCGCGCAACTCGCCGACATGCTCGGCGGGATCGGTGTCGGCGAGCGCGAGCGCAAGATGCGCGCGCAACAGATCTGGCATTGGCTTTATGTGCGCGGCGCGCAGGATTTCACGCCGATGTCGAGCATCTCGAAGGAGGTGCGCGGCGCGCTGGAGCAGCATTTCACGCTGGAGCGGCCGGAGGTCGTGACCGAGCAGGTGTCCGCCGACGGCACCCGCAAGTGGCTGTTGAAACTCGCGGGGGAAACGCCCGGCGAGCGGCCGCATCTGGTCGAGACCGTCTACATCCCGGAAAGCGATCGCGGCACGCTGTGCGTCTCGAGCCAGGTCGGTTGCACGCTGACCTGCTCGTTCTGCCACACCGGCACGCAGCGGCTGGTGCGCAATCTCACCGCCGGCGAGATCGTCGGCCAGATCATGGTCGCGCGCGATCGGCTCGGCGATTTTCTCGGGCACACACGCGCCACCGGGCCGGGCCTGCCGACCGAAGGCGAGCGCTGTGTCTCCAACATCGTGATGATGGGGATGGGCGAGCCGCTCTACAATTTCGAGGCGGTGCGCGACGCGCTGCATGTGGCGTCGGACGGGGACGGGCTGTCGCTGTCGAAGCGTCGGATCACGCTGTCGACGTCGGGGGTGATCCCGAATATCGCGCGCACCGGCGCCGAAATCGGCTGCATGCTGGCGATCTCGCTGCATGCGGTGCGTGATGATCTGCGTGATGAACTGGTGCCGCTCAACCGCAAATATCCGATCAAGGACTTGCTGCAGGCGTGCCGTGATTATCCCGGCGTATCGAATTCGCGCCGCATCACCTTCGAATATGTGATGCTGAAGGGCGTCAATGACTCGCTGTCCGAGGCGAAGGAACTGGTGCGACTGCTGAAGGGCATTCCGGCAAAGATCAATCTGATCCCGTTCAATCCCTGGCCCGGCTCGCGCTACGAATGCTCCGACTGGGAGCAGATCGAGAAATTCTCCGAGGTGGTGTTCAATGCCGGCTATGCCTCGCCGGTGCGCACCCCGCGCGGGCGGGATATCTTCGCCGCCTGCGGCCAGCTCAAGAGCGAGACCGAGAAGCTCTCGGCGCGCGAGCGGATGGCGCTGCGCGCCATGGCGATGACGGATTAGGATTTGTTGCACCCTAACCCTCCCCTTGTGGGGAGGGTCGCCTGCGAGCGAGGCAGGCGGGGTGGGGGCCTTGTTGCGACGAAGCCACCTGCGCGCCGACCCGATGCCCCACCCCGATCTTCTTCACTTCGTTCAGTCGATCGACTCTCCCCACAAGGGGGAGGGTAAAGGGCGGCGAGTCGCGCCCGTGCAGTTCCTTTGCAGGCGATCAGGGAGGGAGTCGACAGATCGGCACCTGCGGCCCTAAACAGGGCGACGGCGATTCCTGGGGCCCCGCATGTTCATCACCCGATTCTTCGTCATCCTGTTTTCGCTGTTGTTTGCGCTGCTGGCCGCCAGCATCGCGCTGGCCATCGGCATCATGGCGCCGGAACTCGTGACCATGAGTTCCGACCCGATCGAGAAATTCGCATTCTTCGCGATCGCCTTCTTCTCGACCAGCTTCGTCGGCGCCACCGCCTTCATACCGGCGGTGATCCTGATCGCCATCGCAGAGACCTTCGATATCCGCTCGATCTTCTATTACGCGATCGGCGGCGGGCTGATCGCGGCGGTGATCTGGTACATGTCGGATATCTCGCTGCAGCTCGAGAACACCACCGACCTCTCGCCGATCACCTATGGGCTGCAACTCGTGACGGCGGCGGGCATTGTCGGCGGCTTCGTCTATTGGCTGCTGGCGGGGCGAAAGGCCGGGCGCTGGAAGGATCCGTTTGCGGCGACCTAGCCGCAGTGGACACGCTGCTCGCGATCAAGCTTGCATACACCGCCTTCATGGCGGTGCTGGTCCCGGTCTATCTGTATCGTTACGGCTGGACCAACTTTCTCTATTTCTGCGATCTCGCGCTGCTGCTGACGCTGGCGGGCCTGTGGCTCGACGATCCGCTGCCGATTTCGATGAGCGCGGTCGGCATCCTGTTGCCGCAGACGCTGTGGGTAGCCGATTACATTCTCAATCTGTTCGGGCTGCGCACCACCGGGCTGACAAATTACATGTTCGAAAGCCATCGCTCGCGATTCCTGCGCGGGCTGTCGCTGTTTCACGGCTGGCTGCCGTTCCTGCTGCTCTATCTCGTCTGGGAGATGGGCTACGACAGCCGCGCATTCGTGGCGTGGACGGCGCTATCCTGCGTGGTGCTGCCGGTCTGCTATTTTCTGATGCCGAAGGCGCAGCCCGATCCCGGCATGACACCGGTCAACATCAATCTTGTCTGGGGCTTCGACGATCGCAAACCGCAGACCTGGATGTCGCCGAATGCGTGGTTCGCGCTTTTGTTTTTCGGGCTGCCGGTCGCGATCTATTGGCCGACGCATCTCTTGCTGCAGTATCTGTTCAGGCCGGTGGGGTGATGCGCGGTTGCCGCGAATTTGCGGCGCTTGTTGTTGTGCCCTCTCCCCTTGAGGGAGAGGGCTACTCGGAAGGTCCACGCGCGATGATGGGTGAGGGGTGAGATCGTTGACCGCGACCCCTCACCCATCACGACTCGCGTGCACGACATCGCAGCCCTCTCCCTCAAGGGGAGAGGGCACAAATGCTCGCGCCGTTTTTGCGGATACGAGTGCAGAGACGGCGGGGCTCAATCCGGCTTGATGCCCGCGTCTTTCGCGACCTTGCCCCACTTGTCGATCTCGCTCTGGATATAGGCTGCGAATTCGTCCGGCGAATTGCCGACCAGGATCGCGCCCTGCGGTGCGAGCTTGTCGCGTACCTCGGCGCTGTTCAGCGCATCGACGGTGGCCTTGTGCAGTTTTGCAATCACCGCCGGCGGCGTCGCGGCGGGCGCCACCATGCCGTACCAGTTCTCGGCTTGTATCTGCGGCAGGCCGACCTCGCCGGTGGTCGGCACGTCCGGCAGCGACGGCACCCGCTGCGTGCTGCCGAGCGCGATCGGCTTCACCTTGCCGGCCTTCACCTGCGGCAGCAGTACCGGGATGTCGAGAAACACCATGTGCACCTGATTGCCGATCACGTCGTTCACGGCCGGTGCCGCGCCCTTGTAGGGCACATGCACGATGTCGATGCCCGCTGCGCTCTTGAACAATTCGCCGGCGAGATGCGGCATCGAGCCCGGACCGGTGGACGCGAAGTTGAGCGACCCCGGCTTGGCTTTCGCGAGCGCCAGCAATTCCTTCATCGAGGTGGCCGGCACATCGGTCGCGACCACAAGCAGTTCCGGCACCTTGGCCACCAACGTGACGGGCTTGAGATCCTTCAGCGTGTCGTAGGGCAATTTCTGCTGCAGGCTTTTCGAGATCGCGAGCGCGCCGGCGCTGGTGATGGCGATGGTGTGGCCGTCCGGTTCCGCCTTGGCCACCGCATCGGTGCCGATGACGCCGCCGGCCCCGCCGCGATTGTCGATCACCACCGGCTGGCCGAGAAGCTCCGACATTTTCGCGCCGACGACGCGCGCGATGATGTCGTTCGGCCCGCCGGCCGGGAACGGGACGATCAGCTTGATCGGCTTCGAGGGGAAATCCTGCGCATGGGCGGGAATGGCAAAGGCAAACAGAACTGCAACGATCCGCAACAACACGCGCATGAAAAATCCTCCCTTACGCGCCTTGGGACCAGCGCTTGCAGGCATCATGCATCGTCAATCAGGTGTTGGCCAGTGCCACCGCCACTTGCACGCGATCACCACAGGACGTGCGGGTCACTTCAGCCGAAGATCTTTTCACCGGCGACCCATGTTTCCGACACCTTCGATTTCATGATCTCGTCCGGCGCGACCTTGAACGGATCCCGTTCCAGAATGACAAGGTCGGCTTCCTTGCCCGGCTCCAGCGATCCGATGCGGTCGCCCTGACCGATCTGCGCCGCTGCGGCCGAGGTCACCGCCTTGAGCGCCTCTTCGACGCTGACGGCCTGATCGGGACCGATGACCGAATTGTCAACGGTGCAGCGCCGGGTGACGGCGGTCTGGACCAGGCGCAGTGAGCCAAGCGGCGAGCACGGAGCGTCGGTGTGCAGCGTGAACGGAATCCCGGCCTTCACGCAGGCTCCGGCAGGATCCATGAATTTCGTGCGCTCCGGTCCGAACAACTGATCGCGATAGGCTGCGCCGTAGAGATAGACGTGGTTCATCAGGAATGTCGGCTGCACGCCGAGCTTCTTCATCCGATCGAGCTGGTCCTGCCGCACCATGGTCGAATGCTCGATCCGGTTCATGCCGGTGGTTGGATTGGCGCCGTAAGCCGCCTCGATGGCATTCAGGGCGTCATCGATGGTGGCATCGCCGTTGCAGTGGATCTGCACCGGCCAGCCCGCCGCCTTGACCGCTGCGACCATGGTCATGAGTTCCGAGGGCGGATAATTCGGCGCACCCTTCTGGTTCGTATTCAGATAGGGGATGGTCTGCGCGCCGGTCTTGGTCTGGTTCGAGCCGTCGCCGACGATCTTGATGCCGAACAGCGAGAAGCGCGAGTTGGGAAACAGCGTCGCCTTGGCGCCACGGCCAAAGGCCTTGTAGGCATCGCCGCCCTGCATCTCGTTATACATCAGGCTCGCGCTTAGTCTCCCGGTGCCGCTGGCCGTCATCTTGACGAGCCCGTCGATCCATTCGGGCTGCACCGTGCCCGGCTCGTGCGTGGTTGTGTTGCCGAGCGCGGCGCTCTTCTTGAAATAGTCGGTCATCGCTTTCGCGAACACGGCCGGTGTAATTTTCGGCAGCGCGTGCGCCACGAATTTCAGCATGGCGCTTTCTTCGTAGACGAGCCCGTTGAACTTGCCGTCGGGCCCGCGTCCGAAATGACCACCACCCGGCAGGACGCCGACATCCTCGGGAATCTGCGCAATCCTGAAGGCCGCCGAGTTGGCGGCTCCGTCATGCATGTTGATGTACCAGATGAAGATCGGGCGATCCTTGGACACGCCATCAAGCTCTGTCATCGACAGGTCGCCGCCCTGCAGCAGGTTGTCGAAGTTATAGGCCGTGAGCCACTGGCCTGGCGGCAGCTTGGCATCGAGCGCCTTCAGGCCGGCGATGAGTTCGGCACGGGTCGGATAGATCGCGTAGCCGACATCGGTCAGCAATTCGGCAAACAGCGCCACGAAGCAGGAATGCTGGTGCGGGTCGACGAACCCCGGCAGCAGGGTGCGCCCGTCGAGATCGATCACCCTGGTGCTGCCGGTCCGCAGTCCGGACAGCTCCGATGCCGTGCCGGCCGCAACGATCTTGCCGCCCCGCAGCGCCAGCGCTTCGACATTCCTGGGGCCTGCCGCCGCCATGGGGATGATCGTGCCGCCCTGGAAGATGATGTCCGCCCCGGCCTGCGCCTGCGCCGCCACCTGTCCGGCGGACAGGCCGAGGCCAGCGATGCCGGCCGCGCCGGCCAGCGTCATGAAGGCGCGTCGCGATGGTCCTTCCGGCAGCGCCGGCGCAACGGCGGACGCCTCCCAGCCAGTGTAAAGGCTGCGATTGGTGAAAAGCTTTCCGACACAAACGTGGCACATGAGGTTTTGTCCGGCTGTTTTGAATTGCCGTCGGACGCTTTAGCCGACGCGAGATTTCAATCCGGTCAAATTCACGTTTCAAATCAGTCGGTGCGGTAAACGCACTATGACCGGGCGGATGTCGTTTCTACACTTCCCGGCATTTGCATCGCCGGAAGCGGGCCATGCCTAGGCGTTGCGGCGCTCAACCCGGTTACGCCCGCGCCAACAGCAGCCGCGCCGCGAAGGCGCCCATCAGGCCGGCGAAGCTCCAGTCGAAGGCGCGCATCAGGCGCGGTGAGTTGCGCATCGTAGCCGCGAAGCGTTCGGCGCCGAGAATCATTGGCGCGCAGAGGGGTGGCGTGAGCAGCGTATAGAGCAGCCCCAGCATCAGAAGCTTGGCCGGCGCCTCCGGATCGGACGCCGACACGAATTGCGGCAGGAAGGTCAGGAAGAACATCACGATCTTCGGATTGAGCAGGTTGACGCCGAGCCCCATCGCGAAGGCGCTGGCAAGGCCGCCGCGCACCGGCGTGCCCTGCCGGAGCGACAGCGACGAGCCATGCCGGACCGCCTGCACCGCAAGCCAGAGCAGATAGCCCGCGCCCACGATCTTGATCGCGGTGAAGGCGGTCGCGGAGGCGACCAGCAGCGCCGACAGGCCGAATGCCGCGAGCATCGAATGCACCATCAGTCCCGCAGTGGCGCCCAGCATCGAGGCGAAGCCGCGCGCGCGTCCGCCATTGATGGTCTGGCCGAGAAACAGCGTCATGTCCGGGCCCGGCGTGACGATCAGGATCAGGGAGGCTGCAATGAACGCGGCGAGAATGGCGGGTTCGGGAAGGATGGTCATCGGAAGGATCGGTCCGGTCTCACGGCGACGCCGACAGGTCGCATACGGCACGCTCAAATGAAAACCGCCGCGCGTCAAGCGCGGCGGTTCACGTGACGCGACCGCCCGCCAGCAGTCCGGCGGTCGCGTGACAACACGGCGTGCGTCAGCTCTTCATCTTGCTGAACTTCGCTTTCTGCTGATCGTCGAGTGCGGCGTAGAAGTCTTCCAGCGCCGGCTGGATCGCCTTGGCCGCTTCGATCATCGCTTCGATCCGGGTCTGGGTCGCGGCCAGCCGCTCGCTCGGCGAGACCGGCGGATCCAGCGGACAGGCGGCCTTCAGGATATCGAGGGCCTTGAAGGTGGCGTCTTCCAGCGCGTCGAGCAGATCGAGCTGTTCGTCCGTCGGCGACACCGTCTCCTGGATCTTCGCGATCGGGAAATTGGCGAGACCGGGCTTGTCGGTGCCGCAGGCATTGGCGTCATCGGCACCGCCGCGGCCCTGCGCCTGCGCGCTCGCGATCTTCGGACCGAGCGCTTCGAACCGCCGCTGCTGATCGGCCGACAGCGAATCGTAGAAGCGCTCGAGGGCTGGCCGCACGATCTTGAGGGCTTCGAGGGTCGCCTCGATGCGCTCCAGCATGGTCTGCAGGCGTTCGACCGGATTGCGCGGCACGCTTTGCGGACACGAGTCGCGCATGGCCTCGGCGGCCTCCAGCGCTGCATCGCGCAGCGCGTCCAGCAGATCCTGCTGGTCGGCACTGAGATTCAGCGACGACTGGATGCGGTCGAACGGCCACGCGGTGATGCCCCGTCCGGTCTCGCCGCAGGCGCCTTCTCCCGCAGTCGGCGCGGTGCGGCGGCCCGGAGCGGCACGGTCCTGCTCCTGACCCTGATCCTGGACGCGGCTCTGCGTCTGCGGACGCACCGGGGCTGCGGCCGGTGCGCCGCCGGTAGCCGGGGCGGGCGCATAGCCCAGCGCTTCCGTCGCGTATTCCGGCTCCGAGTCCCACCAGATGCCGTCGAACAGGTCATCGTAGGCGTAGGCCCAATAGCCACCGTAATAGCCGTCGGCCAGAAGGTGTAATTGAACAGATCGGCATAGGCATAGGGCCAGAACACCGCTCCGCCGACGCCAAGGCCGATACCCCACGGAACGAAGCCGGCGAGCAGGCCCCGCCGCCAGGCGCGATCCGGCGCCCAGCGCGCGTAGCGCACCCGCGCATAGTCGCGGTTGCGATAGCGGTTTGCGAAACGGCCCTGGCGCGCGGCATCGCGGCTGAACCTGTTCTTCATGCGATGCTCGGCGCGGTCTTTCGACCGGCGCGTGTCGGCGATCCGTCTGTTCTGATCGCGCTCGGCGCGCTGCCGCTGGCGATCCTGCCGCGCCTTGTCACGCTGCGCGCGCTCCTGGCTCTTCTTCTGCTGACGGTCGCGCTGCTGTCCCTGACGATCGCGCTGGCGCTGTTGCGCATCGCGCCGGCGCTGTTGCTGGCGATCCTGTCGCTGTTGCCGGTCGGTTTTCTGGCGATCGCGCTGTTGCTGCTGACGCTCCTGGCGCTGCTCCCGCTGCGCTTTCTGGCGATCGCGTTGCTGCTGCTGACGGTCCTGCCGCTGTTCCCGCTGTGTCTTCTGACGATCGCGCTGCTGTTGCTGCCGATCCTGGCGCTGCTGCTGCTGCTGACGATCGCGTTGCGAGCGTTGCCGGTCCTGCCGTTGTTGCTGGCGCTGCTGCTGCTGACCACGCCGCTGTTGCTGGCGTTGCTGCTGCTGGCCGCGTTGCAGTTGCTGGCGCTGTTGCCGCTGCGCGCGATGCATGTCCTGCCGCTGCCCGCGCTGCTGTTGCCGAATGACCCTCTGCTGCTGACGCTGCTGCACCCGCGGTTGCTGGATACGCCGCTGCTGCTGCATCTGACGGCCGCCGCCGCCGCCGCCGCCCATGCCGCCACCGCGTCCTCCGCCACCCTGTCCATCCCTGCGCGCGCTAAAATCAATCGCGCGATCGGCATCTGCGCCGTGTTGTGCCGCGAGAGCGGATGGGGAGATTGCAAGCGACGGAATGCAAAGGAACGCGGCCGTGACGATCGTCAGGCTCGCTAGACGCACCAATCGCCTTAATCGCAGGATCGTAGCCATTTTCAGGTCCCGTTAAACGCCCCGTTCGATTACTGCCGATCGCGGACGGGTCTGGTTTGACATCGGTCAAAATCCGCCCCGGAACGAATATTATTTTTTGAATATAAAAATCGCCGCGCTCACTGGACGGCAGGGAGGGCGCGAACAGGGCAGGGCCCATCGCCATGCGCTGGAGGGAGTCCACAAAGGGGACCATATCGGGGTACAAGCGTGCAGAACGCAGGAGTTGCACGTGGCCCTCGAGATACCCTTCACCCTGACCGACCTGGCCGCCATTGTCAGCGAGCGCGCCACCGCGAGCGCCGAGGCATCCTATACGCGCAAGCTGCTGGACCGCGGGGTCGAGCATTGCGCGAAAAAGCTCGGCGAGGAGGCGGTCGAGATGGCGCTTGCGTCGGTGACCGAGGATCGCGAGCGGGTGATCGGCGAGGCCGCCGATCTGCTGTTTCATTTTCTCGTGGTGTTGAAGGCGCGGGGCATCGAGCTGACTGAAGTCGAGGCGGTGCTGAAGAAGAGAACCGTCCAGTCGGGTCTGGCCGAGAAGGCGTCGCGAACGCCGGACCGGCGCCCTGCGGATTTGTAGGTTGGCGAGCATGGAACAGCGGGTCGAACCGGAAGTCTCCCCCTATCGCTCGTTCAGCCGCGCCAACTGGGCGGCGTTGCGTGCCGACACGCCGATGACCCTCAATCCGGAGGAAGTCTCGACGCTGCGCTCGGTGCATGACCGCCTCGACATGAAGGAGGTGGAGGACATCTATCTTCCGCTCTCGCGTCTCCTGTCGATGTATGTCGCGGCCTCGCAGCGGCTGTTCCGGGTGCAGCAGAGCTTCCTCGGCACGGAAGATTCCAAAGTGCCCTACATCATCGGCGTTGCAGGGTCGGTCGCGGTCGGCAAGTCCACGACTGCGCGCGTGCTGCAGGCGCTGCTGGCGCGCTGGCCGAATACGCCGAAGGTCGATCTCGTCACCACCGACGGCTTCCTGCTGCCCAATGCGGTGCTGGAACGCGAAGGACTGATGGAGAAGAAAGGCTTCCCGGAAAGCTACGATCTGCCGGAACTGCTGCGCTTCCTGTCCGGCATCAAGGCCGGACGGCGGCCGATGCGGGCGCCGATCTATTCACACATCGTCTACGACGTGGTGCCGAACGAATGGGTCGAGATCGACCGTCCGGACATCCTGATCGTCGAAGGGTTGAACGTGCTGCAGGCCGGGCGTTTGCCGAAAGACGGCAAGGCGGTGCCTTTCGTATCCGACTTTTTCGACTTCTCGGTTTATATCGATGCGTCGGAGGAGGTGCTGGAGCGCTGGTATGTCGACCGTTTCCTGGCGCTGCGGCTGACCGCGTTCCGCGATCCGATGTCGTATTTCCATCGCTATTCGCGGCTGTCGGATTCGGAGGCGGTGGCGACCGCCAAGAGCATCTGGGACCGCATCAACCTGGTCAATCTGCGCGAGAATATTTTGCCGACGCGGCAGCGCGCCGACCTGATCCTCACCAAGAATGAAGGTCACCTGATCGACGAGGTGGCGCTGCGGCGGCTTTAGAGCCTGCGCAGCGATCAGGCTACCGCATCATCCTCTTACGCGGCGCGCTGCGCCATCCCGCGGACTTCCGCCAGGATCGTCGCGAGCTTTTCGCGGTCGAGCGGCTTCGACAGGAACGCATCCATGCCGGCGGCGAGGCAGGCCTCGCGATGCTCCGGCAGCGCGTTGGCGGTGAGCGCTACGATCGGCGTGCGGCGGCTGCCGGCCTTCGCCTCGATCGCCCGGATGCGGCGCGTCGCTTCGATGCCGTCGATGCCGCTCATGCGCACATCCATCAGGATCAGGTCGAACGGCAAACCCGCACCGTTCGCGGCGAGAAAGGATTCCATCGCCGCATGACCGTTCGCCACCACCTGCGGGCGGTGCCCGAGCTTCTGCAACAGCGCACGGGTGAGCAGCGCGTTGATCTCGTTGTCCTCGGCGACCAGGATCGACAGGCCGTCCTTGCGCGGCCTGCCGAAATTCGGCAGCTCGCTCAGTTCGTCCGCGATCTGCGCGAAGCCGTCGCCGTCCATGCGCAGACGTTCGGCCAGCGAAGCTGCCCGGATCGGCTTGACCAGATAGCCGCTGAAGCCGCGCGCCCTCAGGTCGGCGAGTTCGGACCGCGCCGCCGGCGTGATGGTGACCAGCCGGCACGGAATGCTGCGGGTCGCGGCGAGCAGCGCGTCGATCGCGTCATTGCCGAGCACATGGTCGATCAGCACGGCGCTCCATTCGCGCTCCGGCAGCAATGCCTGCGCAACCGCCTCGTTCGGCGCGATCGCGACCCGCGCGCCCCAGCGCGTCAGCCGCCGCGCCAGCAACGCGGCTTCGACATGCGACGGCGCGACGATCATGATGGCGCGCTGCGTCAGGTCTGGCGCAACGAAGGCCGGCATGCGTTCGGCATCCGCAGCGGGCTGCAGCGGCACCGCGACCTCGAACAGGCTGCCGGTGCCGGGGGCGCTTTCAAGCCCGATGCGGCCCTGCATGCCCTCGACGATGCGGTTGACGATCGCCAGACCAAGACCGGCGCCGTCCGCCTGGCTCGCGCCGGTTTCGGTCTGCTCGAATTCCCTGAAAATCTTGTCGTGATCCGCCGGCGCGATGCCGATGCCGGTATCGCGCACCTTGAACAGGATCTCTCCCGGCCATTCGCCCGGCTCGACCACGATCGCGACGCCGCCTTCGGCAGTGAACTTGACGGCATTGCCGGCGAGATTGAGCAGCACCTGTTTGAGCCGCGTCTCGTCGCCGATGACGCGCGACGGCAGCCTTTCGTCGACATAACTGGCGATTTCGAGGCCCTTGCCCTGCGCGCGCACGGCGAGCAATTCGGTCAGGTCTTCGATCATGGCGGCCAGCGGGAACGGCCGCGCTTCGAGATCGAGCCGGCCGGCTTCGATCCTGGAGAAGTCGAGGATTTCCTCGATCAATGCCAGCAGCGTTTCGCCGGATGTTTTCACCGCACGTGTATAGGTGGCCTGTTCGGGGCTGAGCCTGGTATCGAGCAGCAGATCGGCCATGCCGATGATGCCGTTGAGCGGCGTGCGGATTTCGTGACTCGCCATCGCCAGGAAGCGCGACTTCGCACGGTTCGCGGCCTCCGACAGGTCGCGCGCTTCCGCCAGCGCGTGTTCCGACATCACTCGGTCTGTAACGTCGCGGCCGACGCTCTGGATTTCAGTTTCACCATTCGCGCCGCGGACGGCGCCTTCGCGCCAGGCGATCCAGCGCGGGCCGGTGGTCGTGTCGATCTGCTGATCGAAGACGCGGCTGCCGTTCGGCAAGGTCGCGGCATCGCCCTGTTCGAGGACGGCGAAGGAGAAATCCGAGCCAAGCAGCGCATCGGCGGTCTTGCCCGCGAGCTGGCAGACGGCTTCGTTGGCGAAGGTGACCGTGCCGTGCGCATTACGGCGCACGATCAGGTCGCCCTGCATGTCGAGGAACGACAGGGCGCGCTGCTCCGCCTCCTGCAATGTCCAGATCCGGTCGGACAGGTTTTCGTTGCGCTGTTCAAGCGCAAGCGCACGGCTGCGCCACACGCGGTTGCGATAGATCAGAAACGCCGCGAAGGTGCAGACGAAGGCGAACAGCGCCGCAAGCCCGATGGCGAACAGGGCCGGATTGTAGGTCGATGTCCCGGTCGTGGTGGATGCGAGAAGCCCAAGCCCGATCCAGACACCCGCCATCAGGAAGAACGCCATCCGCGCGAAGCTGAACAGAATCGAACGCACTCCGCCTTCCGGCCTGGAAATCGAAAGCATGCCTGACGTCCCGTATCGGCCGTCCGCACATGACGGAACGGCTCCTTGCCCTTGCGACGAAAGGTGACGGAAGGCGGTTGCGATTGGATTGATGCCGGGGTGTCCGACAGCTTTCGCTTGCGCGGAGCGTTAGCGGCGGCTTGCGCTATTGCAGACAATTTTAGCGATCGGCGGCAGGTGCGTTACGCGGCGCGCCGCATCTCGTCGGTGAGTGCGCGATAGGACAGAGCCTCCGCCAGATGGATGCGGCCAACATGCGCAGCGCCGTCGAGATCGGCGAGCGTGCGCGCCACCCTCAGCACCCGGTGATAGCCGCGTGCCGACAGCCGCATCGCGTCAGACGCATCGCGGAGAAGAGCAAGACCGTTCTTGTCCGGCTGCGCCACCTGCTCCAGCACGCTGCCGGAGACCTGCGCATTGGTTCGGATCTGCGGCAGGCCAAGCGCCGCATAACGCTCCGCTTGGATGTCGCGGACGCGCGCCACACGTGCAGCAACCTGCGCCGAGCCTTCAGTGGGCGGCGGCAGGATCAGGTCGGCGGCGGTGACCGCCGGAATCTCGATATGCAGGTCGATACGGTCGAGCAGCGGACCGGACAGTTTCCCTTGGTAATCGGCGGCGCAGCGCACATTCATGCCGCGCTTGCAGATATAGCCCGGGTCGCTGGCATGTCCGCAGCGGCAGGGATTCATCGCCGCGACCAGCATGAATCGCGCCGGATAGGTGATGCGATGGTTGGCGCGCGCGATCGAGACTTCGCCCGTCTCGAGCGGCTGGCGCAGCGAGTCGATCGCCTGCCCGGAAAATTCGGCGAACTCGTCGAGAAACAGCACGCCGTTATGCGCGAGCGAGACTTCGCCCGGCCGCGCCCGCAGGCCGCCGCCGACCAGCGCCGGCATCGATGCGGAATGATGCGGCGAACGGAACGGGCGACGGTTGGTGAGCGAGCCGCCCTCGATCTCGCCCGCGACCGACGCGACCATCGAGATTTCGAGCAATTCCTCCGGCGTGAGCGGCGGCAGGATCGACGGCAGCCGGGCCGCCAGCATTGACTTGCCGGCGCCGGGCGGTCCGACGAGCAGCAGATTATGTCCACCGGCAGCGGCGACTTCGAGCGCGCGCTTGCCGCTCTCCTGTCCCTTGATGTCGGCGAGGTCGAGCAGCGTGGCCTCGGTTTCGCGGATCTGCGGTTGCGGGCGCGTGAGCACCTGCGTGCCCTTGAAATGATTGGCAAGCTGGATCAGCGATGCGGCGGCAACGATCTCCATTTCCGGGCTGGCCCAGGCGGCTTCCGCACCGCAAGCTTTCGGACAGATCAATCCTTCGCCGCGGGCATTGGCGCCGATCGCCGCCGGCAGGACGCCAGCGACCGGCGCGATGGAGCCGTCGAGCCCGAGTTCGCCCAGCACGGTGAAGCCCGCGACCGCGTCGTGAGGGATCGCGCCGATCGCAGCCATCAGGCCGAGCGCGATCGGCAGATCGTAATGGCTACCTTCCTTGGGCAGATCGGCCGGCGCGAGATTGACGGTGATGCGGCGCGCCGGCAGCGCCAGCCCCGACGCGATCAGCGCGGAGCGCACACGCTCGCGGGCTTCGGACACCGCCTTGTCGGCGAGCCCGACCACGCTGAAGGCCGGCAGGCCGGGCGCGACCTGGACCTGCACATCGACCGCGCGGGCCTCGATCCCCTGAAACGCAACCGTGGAAACCCGCTGAACCATCACCCAAGCCGCCCGCTTGCAGTCTACGCGTTCAAGTAGATTGTGGATGAAGTCTAGCGTATCCGGATATTTTTCACAAGAACATTTGCAGAACAAAACGACTCACGCTAGCTTTTCCTCAACAGGGATGGAGTTGCGAGATGGTCGACCTGAAAACCTTGCAGATGGAGCTTGCCTTCGCCCGCCGTGCCCGCCGCGAAGCGCAACTGGCCGGATCCGACATCGAACGTCTGATCGAGCGCATGCAGGCGGGACGCACGCTGCAGCAGATCGAGCTGGAAGAGGCGGTCGCGGACGACGACTTCGCTGCGATCGAAGAGTTTCGCCAGGCAGCCTGACGTTTAGTCGGGCTTCGCCGCTTCGGGATTGCTCTCTGCAGCCGCAGTCCGTGTGCGCAGCTCTCCGACCAGCGCATCGAGGCTTTGCGCGAACTGCGCCAGCTCGAAATTCTGCGGGTCGTCGTGCTTGTTGCGGATGCCCTCGTCCAGCACCGAGTGGAAGGCGGGGATCATCCAGAAGCCGGCGCGGCGGCTTGCCACCGTGTAGACGAGCGCAAGCGATTCATATTGTGCCGGGGTGAAGCCGGGCGTGGGCGCAAGAAAATCGTTGCGGCTGCCATAGCCCTTGAGTGCGCGGCGCGGCTGGATCAGCTCGACATGCAGGAACAGCCCCTTCAATGAGGGCCCGAAATTCTTCGCGGCTTCGAACTTGGTCGCGCGCCATGGCACGTTGAAGTCATGCGCGAGATAGATCCTGCCACCGCGATTGATGAACACATGCGCGCGCTCGATGTCGTTGGAACAGGCATAGCGGGCGAGATTGTTGATCTTGGGATTGTCGTCGATCGAGACCGGCCAGGGTTGGGTGCGATAGTTCGGCGTCGAGGTGTCGTGGAAAACGATATAGGTCGCGGAACGCGCCAGCGGATCGTTGTCATGCGCGTGCGACACCGGCTGTGCGAGCGTATCGATCACGGTCTGGCTGGCGCCGCGGTCGCGCAACAGACCCGCCAGCGCATCGCGTGACGGCAGGTCGGTGTCGCCGCCGACGCGCTTCTCCAGCGCCGCAGGCAGGGTCTCCATCGCTGCGCCGAGCCGGCCGACCGGTTCGAGCGGGTTCAGCAGGCAGCGGGCCTGTTCGGCGGGCGTCCCAGCAAACGACTGGGTTTGGTGATCGAATTTGCAGAAGCCCGCGATCTGCCGCTCGGTCAGCACGACCGGCGGGCGTTTGGCGAAACTGCATTTTCCGCCCGACGGAAATTCGATCTCGAATGCCCGGGATGGCGAGGTCAGCGCCATCGCACAGGTCACGAGAGCCAATGAAAGTCTGTTCAAAGCCATGAAGCCGCTGTCGCGTGTCGTTCGCTTCACGCTAACGCAGGCCCGGTCGCGAACACAATCGGGCAAAGGGTATCAGCCTTGCGGCGGTGTGCCGCCCGTGTCCGATCGGTCACGGCGGCTCATGCCTTGCGCTTCGTCTCGATCGCATCCCAGACCATCGCCGCTATGTCCGGTCCGCCGATATTGCGGATCGCGCGGATGCCGGTTGGCGAGGTGACGTTGATCTCGGTCAGGAAGCCGTCGATCACGTCGATGCCGACGAAGATCAGCCCGCGCTCCTTCAGGGCGGGTCCGAGCCGGCGGCAGATCTCGTGCTCGCGCTCGGTGAGTTCGGTATCCTTCGGCGATCCGCCGCGCACCATGTTGGAGCGAAGGTCGTCCGGCGCCGGCACCCGGTTCACGGCGCCGGCATATTTGCCGTCGACCAGGATGATGCGCTTGTCGCCTTTCTTCACCTCGGGAAGAAACCGCTGCACCATCCATTGCTCGCGGAAGGTGGTCGCGAACAGGTCGTAGAGCGAGCCGAAATTGAGATCGTCGCGTGTGAGCCGGAACACGGCGGCGCCGCCGTTGCCGTAAAGCGGCTTCATGACGATGTCGCCATGCTGTTCGCGGAACGCCTTGATCTCGGCCAGGTCGCGGGTGATCAGGGTCGGCGGCATCAGGTCCGCAAACTCCATGACGAAGATTTTTTCCGGCGCGTTGCGCACATGCGCCGGATCGTTGACCACAAGCGTCTTCGGATGCACCCGCTCGAGCATATGCGTGGTGGTGATATAGGCCATGTCAAAGGGCGGGTCCTGCCGCAGCAGGATCACGTCGAAGTCGGTCAGTTCGGTGCGCTTGCCGTCGCCCAGGGTGACGTGGTTGCCGATCTCGTCGCGCACCTCCAGCGGCTGCACCGTCGCGAACACCCGGTCGCCGCTCTGGGCGAGCTTGTCGGGCGTATAATAGGATAGCGTGTGGCCGCGCGCCTTCGCCTCCAGCAGCAGCGCGAAGGTGGAATCCCCGCGGATATTGATCCGCTCGATGGGGTCCATCTGGACGGCGATATTCAGTGGCATGCTCTTGACCCAGCTTTCTTATTTCAGGTGCAAACGCGTGGTTAATAACTCGCTGCGATGATCCGGCGACGAGTTTTTCCGAACCACCCGGATGTTCCCCGTGGCATTCCCGAGATTGACGATCGCGGTCAAGCTTTACGCCATTTTCGCGTTGGTCGCGACCGTGGCCGTCGCGCTCGCGGTTATTGCGCGGCAGATCGGAAGCGGTGCGCCGGTCGCCGACACGCATAGCCTCGCCTGGCCGCTCGGCGCCATGGCCGTGCTGCTCCTGCTGCTCGCGGCGTCCGGTGCGGCGGTGGTGGGGCGCACCTGCGCCCGGCTGTTCGCGATCACGCGCGTGACCGGGCAACTTGCGGACGGGCAAATCGACGTGGCAATCCCGCATCGCGGACGGCGCGACGAAATCGGCGCACTGGCCGCGTCGATCGCGGTGTTCCAGTCCGCCATGCGGACCAACAAGGACCTGAACCAGACCGTGCGTGAGGATGCCGATGCGCGCAGGCAGCGGCAGGATCAGATCGCGGCCGAGATCGCGGCGTTCTCCGCGGATGTCGAGGTGACGCTGCGCGAGCTGATGAAGATGTCCGGGCGCGCCAAGAAGGCTGCGACCGAGCTGGCGCAGGCGGTCGATATCACCGTCGACCGGACCGGCCGCGCCACCCAATCGTCCGAGGAATCCAACACCAATGTGCGCGACATCGCGTCCGCCGCCGACGAGCTTGCGATGTCGGTGCTCGAGATCGAGCGGCAGGTGTCACAATCGAACGATATCGCGATGAAGGCCGTGGCCGAAGCCGGCGCGACCAATGACACGGTCAAGGAACTGAGCGAGGCCGCCGGCCGGATCGGCGACGTGATCCGGCTGATCAACGACATTGCCGAGCAGACCAATCTGCTGGCGCTCAATGCCACCATTGAGGCGGCGCGCGCCGGCGATGCAGGCCGTGGCTTCGCGGTGGTGGCGGGCGAGGTCAAGGCGCTGGCCGGCCAGACCGCGAGGGCCACGGACGAGATCGGAGCGCAGATCGCGGGAATGCAGCAGGCCACCAACCGGTCGATCGCGGCGATCAGCGCGATCAAGACCACGATCCGCGAGATCGGCGATATTTCAAGTGCAATTGCCGCGGCGGTGACCGAGCAGGGCGCGGCGACGCAGGAGATCGCGCGCAGTGTCGAGACGGCGTCGCGCCGGGCGGCCGAAACCACCGATCAGATCGGCAGGGTGACGGAAGCCACCGAAATCAGCCGCGTGCATTCCGAAGCCGCGCACGATGTCTCGGACCGGCTGGACCGGCTGGCCTCGCAGATGCGCAATCAGATCGAGCAATTCGTCGAGCGCATCAAGGCGGCTTGAACTGCCCCAGCGCTGCGGCACCGCCGGGCCGGTCACTCCGTCTCGAACGCGCCCGTGATATGCCGCGGCAGGGATCGCGGCGCGACCAGCACCGCATCGAACCGCATATCGCAAGTCGCATCGTCCGGATGATCGGCCAGCCAGGCGCTGGCGGCCGATGCGATGCGGCGCTTCTGGCGTTCGGTGACCGACCAGGCGGCATCGTCGAGCCGCGCGCGCGCCTTCACTTCGACGAAGATCAGAAGCGGGCCGCGCTTTGCCACGATATCGATCTCGCCTGCGGGAGAGCGAAAGCGCCGCGCGACGATGCGAAATCCTTTTGCGATCAGGAGCGCCGCCGCGCGGTTCTCGGCCGATAGTCCGAGCTTGAACGCAACCTGCCGCTCCGGCGCGGGCGGAGGTTTGTCCGCTTTTGTCTTACGGGGCGGCATCGCTCCGTTCCTTCGCAAGCTCGAGCGCGCGTTGATAGACGTCGCGGCGCGGCAATCCGGTCGCGGCGACAATCTCGCCGACCGCGTCCTTCACTGACACGCGCGACAGCGCCGCGCGAATGAGCGCGTCGACGTCGTTTGCATCCGGGGCCGCTGCTTCACCGGGCGGCGCGATCACGATGACGAATTCGCCGCGCGTTTCGGCATCGCCGGCATAGTGCTCTGCAAGCTCGGGCAGCGGCGCGCGCCGCACCTCTTCATGCAGCTTCGTGAGTTCCCGGCAGATCGCGGCTTCGCGCGCGCCGACCCCGGCGGCGAGATCGGACAAGGTCGCGGCAATCCGCGAGCCGCCTTCAAACAACACGATGCTTGCGGGAATACGCGACAATTCGGCGATCCGGTCCCGCCGCTGCATGGTCTTCGCGGGCAGGAATCCCTCGAACAGAAAACGGTCGGTCGGCAACCCGGAGGCCACCAGAGCGGTCAGCACCGATGAGGCGCCGGGCAGTGCGGTCACGGCAAGGCCGTGCTCGTGCGCTTCGCGAACGAGCTTGTAACCGGGGTCGGAAATCGCCGGCGTGCCCGCATCGGAGATCAACGCAATTGCGGCGCCCTCGGCGATGCGCTTCAGCAATGCCGGGCGCACCGCGGCCGCGTTGTGATCGTGATAGGCCGTGGTCGCGCTCGCGATGCCGTAATGCTCCAGCAGCTTGCGGCTGACACGGGTGTCCTCGCAGGCGATCAGGTCGGCTGCGGCCAGCGTCTGCAGCGCGCGCCAGGTGATGTCGCCAAGGTTCCCGATGGGTGTGGCGACCAGGTACAAACCGGGACTGAGCGCCGGCGCCGGGTAATGCGTGCCCCCGATATGAAATCCACGCCGGGGTTGCGTCATGGCAACACCATGTCAAACACTGCCTCGACCATGACGCCTGCCCGGTTAAACATCCTGTCACAATATGCCAGATTGCGCCGGTAGGCGCCTCGTCCAGCCGCGCGTCTCGCTCCTGAATCTGGCTGGGTCCGGGTCGATGCGAAACTCTGTCCGTTTATCACGTCGGCACTTTGCCCTTTCGGCGGCCTCGCTCGCGGCGGCCGGGCTGACCGGCTGCGCTGCGAATAACGGCGGCGTCGGTTCCCCGATTGGCGAGGCCCCGGTGGTCCCGGCCGAACCGCCGCAGGCGGGCTCCGAGATCGGCGGCGGGCAATACAAGGTGGCGCTGATTTTGCCGCTCTCGGCCGGCGGCAATGCCGGGATGGCGGCGCAATCGATGAAGAACGCCGCCGAGATGGCGCTCTCGGAATTTTCCAGTGCGGACATCCAGCTTCTGGTCAAGGACGATGCCGGCAATCCGCAACAGGCCCGCATGGTCGCCAGCCAAGCCATGGACGAGGGCGCCCGGGTCGTCCTCGGTCCGCTCTTCGCGAAAACGGTGCAGGCCACCGGCGCGGCCGCGCGGCCGCGCAATATTCCGGTCATCGGCTTTTCCACCGATGCCAGCGTTGCGGCGCGCGGGGTCTATCTCCTGAGCTTCCTGCCGGAAACCGATGTCGTGCGGGTGCTCGCCTATGCCTTCACGACCGGCAAGCGCTCCTATGCCGCGATCGTGCCCGAGAATGCCTATGGCTCGGTGGTGGAGGCGACCTTCCGCGAGGAGGTTGCCCGGCGTGGCGGCCGCGTTGTCGCGCTCGAACGCTACACCAAGGAACGGCTGCCGGCTGCGATCGGCGTGATCGCTCAGGCCGCGCGCGGCGCCGACGCAGTGTTCATTCCGGACGGCGGCGATGTGGCGCCGACCATTGCGCAGGGGCTGGTGAGTGCCGGCGTCAACACCAAGCGCGTGCAACTGCTCGGCACCGGGCTGTGGGACGATCCGCGCATCTTCAACGACGGATCGATGCTGGGCGGTCTTTACGCCGCTCCCGACCCGGCCGGTTTTGCCAATTTCGTGCAGCGCTATCAGGCGCGCTACGGCAGCGAGCCGGTCCGGACCGCAACGCTGGTTTACGACTCTGCCGCGCTGGTCGCGGCGCTTGCGCGCAACCAGCCCGGGCAGCCGATCACCGACCAGACGCTGACCAATCCGTCCGGCTTTGCCGGCATCGACGGGATTTTCCGGTTCAAGCCGGACGGCACCAACGAACGCGGACTTGCGGTGATGCGGGTTGCCGCGGGCGGAGGCCAGATCGTCAGCCCGACGCCGAAAGCGTTCGGCGGATCGGGGACGTAGATTTTCGGCCGAGACTAAGCCGCGAGATCCGCAACCACCGCATCCAGAATCGGGAACGCAGCCTGGGTGACGCGCAGCCGCCCGTTCGCGGTGGTCTCGACCGCGCCTTCCGCCAACAGGATCGCGATCCGCTTCTGGTCGAGCGGACGCCCGGACAAGGCCTCGTAGCGCTGCGGATCGATCCCTTCGGCGAGCCGCAATCCCATCAGAAGATATTCGTCGGCGCGTTCCTCGCGGGTCAGCACCTCGTCGACAACGAGCCCGTGTCCCATGCCCTCGACCCGCATCAGCCAGCTCTCGGGCCGCTTCTCGGTCGCGGTGGCGTAACGGCGGCCGTCCTGTTCGATGCGGCCATGCGCGCCGGGCCCGACGCCGGCATATTCGTCGCCGCGCCAATAAACCAGATTGTGCCGGCTTTCCGCACCAGGTCGCGCGTGATTGGAAATCTCGTAGGCCGACAGGCCGGCTGCGTCGCAGACCTCCTGTGTCAGGTCGTAAAGTTCGCGCGCAACGTCGTCGTCCGGCGTCACCAGCTTGCCGCTCTTGTGCAGGGCGAAGAACGGCGTGTCGGCCTCGATGGTGAGCTGATAGAGCGACAGATGCTCGGCGGACTCGGCGATGGCGCGCCGCAATTCCTGCGCCCATGCGTCGGGCGTCTGGCCCGGCCGCGCATAGATCAGATCGAAGGAATAGCGGTCGAACACCGAGCGGGCGAGGCCGACGGCCTTCAGCGCCTCCTCGGCGGTGTGCAGGCGGCCGAGATCCTTCAGGGAGGCGTCGTCGAGCGCCTGCACGCCGAGCGACACGCGATTGACGCCGGCGGCGCGAAAGCCGCGGAAGCGTTCGGCTTCGACGCTGGTCGGGTTGGCTTCGAGCGTGACCTCCACATCCGGTGCAATCGACCAATGCTTGCCGATGGCATCCAGGATCGCGCCAACCGTCTCCGGCTGCATCAGCGAGGGCGTGCCGCCTCCGAAGAAAATCGTCGAGACCGTGCGGCCACTGGTCCGCGCGGCAATCGACTCGATCTCGCGCAGATAGCCGGACACATAGCGCGACTGGTCGATGCCGCCGTGACGGACATGACTGTTGAAGTCGCAATAGGGGCATTTCGACAGGCAGAACGGCCAATGCACGTAAACGCCGAAGGCCTGCGCCGGAAGAGCCATTGCGGAGAGATTCGTTAACGTCATGTTAACGACCTTACCCGGTTACAAGCGCTGCCGAAAGCGAACAGACGAGCATCGATAAAATTGTAACGATCGGGAACCGTGCGAGCGCCGGCCGTAATCCGCAAAGCGATGCTTCCTGAAGGCATGAAAGGCATGGCGCGCGACGCGGCGGATAGACCGTGCAACAGCGACGACGGCAGCCTGCGTAAAATCCTGGGAATTAATCGGGATTTTAGGTTTCGTCAGTCAGATACCACCGGGGCCGCGAAGTTTCGCGTGGAGGGGCAAGGCCATGGTGGCCGCTCCGCCGAACGAAGCCTAAGCGGATGGCGGGGCACACATTTCCATGACAACGACTGTGAATGTCGAGCTGAGCACGACGCTTCAGCAAACGCTGACCAATGCAGGCGCCGGTACCTATGCCTACGCCCTGGCGTTCGGCGCTTCGACGCCGGGCGGCGACGTCGAGCGTGTCGGTTACATCAAGCTGGTCGACGACGGCGTCGTCACGTCGACAACGTCGCTAACGCTGGATTCGCCGAATTTCTACAGCGGCGCGATCTACATCGTGATCCAGCAACACGGCCTGGGTCATTTGCAGGACCAGTTGACGGAAATCGAGCACCTGAACCCGACCCTCGCGCAAGCAGCGAACTTCACCTACCAGCTCTTCGAGATGACGCTGTCCGGGAGCGATCAGGACCAGGGCGACATCTCCGCGCTCAACACGTTCGGCTTCACGTCCACACTCGAAGTTGTTTATCAGAACGGTTCGGCAACGCGCGGCTTCCAGTCAAGCGCCAGCGACATCTTCAGCGCCTTTCCCGCCGATGCGGTCGCAAACTATGGCGCCAATGGATTTCCCGATCCGGAGCGGCTGGCGACCGGCCCTGCGACCGCCAATGATCAGGCGCCCTGGCCTTCGTCGGACTGGCAAACCTATGTCGACGCGCTGAAGGCCGACCCGGCGACGCTGAGCGACATCGAGATCGTTTACGCGTTCCAGGGCAGTTCGTCGGACAGCACCGCGATGCTGAGCCAGTACAGCGTCCAGTATGTCGCCAAGGACAAATACGGCGAGGACTATTTCTGGCTGGTGCCGGACACCAGCAACGGTGCGACCAACACCGACTGGATCCAGATCACAGCGAGCGAACTCGTCCAAAACATCTATGTCCAGACCGGACAGCTGACATATTACGCGGGCGGCAGGAGCAACGGCGCTCAGCAATACAGCAGCTTCACTCCCACCAATCCCGACGGGGGCGTCGCAAAACACTTCGTTGCGGGATTCGATGCGGGCTTCTGGGGCGGCAGCGGCACGTCGCCGAATTCGTCCGTCACCGAGACGATCGACTTCAACAAGGGCTACAACTGGAACGTCAACTACGCCTATGACGCGATCCTGCTCAATGGCGTCGGGTCGGCGGGCTACACCAATTCGTTGTCGTCGGGGAGCGGCCAGTTCTACGACCCCTGGGCCCAGCAATTCGTCGCCAATTCCAATGCCTACGGTTATTCCTACAGTGACCTCGTGTCCGCAGGCGGCGTCAATCCTCAAGTCGCCATGTATGACACGGCGACCGGCGCCAATGTGCAGACCGTCAACATCACGGTCTACGATACCGGCGAAACGCCGGCGTCCGGCTTTACGGCCGGAAGCCAGGGCTACATCGCCCCGACCGCGGCGTCGGGTGATTATGAAGATTCGCTGACGACCACCACGAACCAGATCGGCTTCAATTTCAACTTCTCGGTTGGCAGCACGCTGTATGCGCCGGACGAGGCGACGTCGATCGTCTTCAAGATCTACGCGCCCGACAGCCCGCAGGCCGATGGCGACGGTTTCATCTCGCTCAACCTCACCACGGCGAGCAACAGTCAGGACTGGTACTATTACATCATCAACGAGAATGCCGGCACCTGGTCGGTAGCGCTCAGCAATGCGACCGATCTGAACGGGTTCTTCAATATCCAGAACATCCCGGTCACGGCGGACGGTTCGCCGAGCTGGTATCAGCTCGTCTTCGGCGACGGTGACAACCAGACAACCTACAACATCTACGCGACCAGCGATCAGAGCACCGGTGCCTTCACCGATCTGGTCATCGATCATGGCATCGAAGTCACGTTGAACCCGAACGGCAGCTACACGCTGGCCTTCGCGCCAGCGGGGCATATGTTCTACGACATCGACACATTCGCGCCGCCGCCGACCGGCGATCCCGACACGGTCGGCGTCAGCATCATCGGTTCGAAGCACAGTGACATGGTCAATGCGCTGAACTCGGTCGGCATGCAGGCCGAACCGACCGGCGGCGCGGACTACATCTTCGGCGCCAAGGGCAACGATTATCTGTCGGGGCTTGGTGGCAATGACACCCTCAATGGCGGCAAGGGGGTGGACCATCTCTGGGGCAATGACGGCGACGACATCCTTCAGGTTCAGGGCAACGAGGGTGTCTACGATTATTTCAACGGCGGCGCCGGGACCGACACGCTGCAGTTTCTCAAGGGCAACGTCACGCTGGCGGGCTTCAATGCGGCCTCTTCGTCGATCGAGATTCTCCACAGCAATGGCCGCGCCCTGCTTGGCACCAAAGAGATGGATGTGTTCGATCTGAGCGGGCTCAGCCAGGCGCCCGATTTGCGCTTCATCGACGGCAAGGGCGGCAACGACATCATGATCGGGTCGAATTTTGCCGACGATCTGCGCGGCGGCAAAGGCGACGACACGCTCGATGGACGCGGCGGCAACGATACGCTCAACGGTGGCAAGGGGCTGAACACCTATGTGTTCGCCGACGGCTACGACCACGATACGATCGTGAAGTTCCAGGCCGGCAGGGACACGATCGACCTCACGGGCGTCAGCAGCGTCGCCAATTTCACCGAGCTTCTGGCCTTGATGGATCAGGTTGATCGCAGGACCGTGCTGATCGATTTCGGCAACGGCGATACCCTGACGCTGCAGAAGACGACGATCGATATCCTGTCCGCGAACCAGAGCGACTTCCTGTTCGCTTAGAGGTGTTCCGTAACTTGACGGAGTGCTTGGACGCTATTGCGCGCTTCGGGCCCTCCTTATTTCAGGCACGCGTCCGCAAGCTTGATGAAGGCGCGGGCGCGATGCGACAGCCCCTGACCACGCGGCGGCAGGCCATGCTTTTCGTCGGACGTCATCTCGCCGAAAGTGCGGTCGTGACCGTCCGGCAAAAACATTGGGTCGTAGCCGAAGCCGGCGTCGCCGCGCGGCGGCCAGACCAGCGTGCCTTCGACAATCGCCTCGAAGTCTTCCGTATGTCCGTCCGGCCAGGCGACGCACAGCGCCGACACGAAATGCGCGGTGCGGCGGGCCGGCGTGGTCGCGCCGTGATCGCGCAGCATCTGGTCGATCGCCTGCATGGCGCGGGCAAAATTCTTGTCGGGCCCTGCCCAGCGGGCCGAGTGAATGCCGGGCGAGCCGCCGAGCGCATCGACCGCTAGGCCGGAATCGTCGGCAAAGGCGGGAAGGCCAGAGGCCTTCGCCGCCGCATGCGCCTTGATCGCGGCATTCTCCGCGAAGGTGGTTCCGGTTTCTTCCGGCTCGGACAGATTCAGTTCGCCAGCCGAGACCGCCTCGATGCCGTAGAGCGAGAGCAGTTCACGCATCTCGCGCAGCTTGCCAGCATTGTGGGTGGCAATGACCAGTTTGCCGGTGATGCGGCGATGCGTGCTCACGTCACCGCCATCTTCTGCAGATCGACCAGCTTGCCCACGCCCTTGCGCGCGAGCTTCAGCAATTCGAGGAATTGCTCCTCGCTGAACGGCGTCTTCTCGGCCGTGCCCTGGATCTCGATGATGCCGCCCGCTCCAGTCATGACGAAATTCGCATCGGTGTCGGCGTCGGAATCCTCGGCATAGTCGATGTCGAGTACGGGCGTGCCCTTGTGAATGCCGCACGAGATCGCGGCGACATGGTCGCGCAGCACCTCGGTCTTGATCATGTTGCGGGTCTTCATCCAGTGCAGGCAGTCATACAATGCGACCCAGCCGCCGGTGATCGAGGCGGTGCGGGTGCCGCCATCGGCCTGAATGACGTCGCAATCGATGGTGATCTGACGCTCGCCGAGTGCGACCAGATCGACCACGGTGCGCAGCGATCGTCCGATCAGGCGCTGGATCTCGACCGTTCGCCCGCCCTGCTTGCCGGCGGTTGCCTCGCGCCGCGTGCGCTCCGAGGTTGCGCGCGGCAGCATGCCGTATTCGGCGGTGACCCAGCCGCGACCCTGCCCCTTGAGCCAGGGCGGCAGCCGGTCCTCCAGCGTCGCCGTCACTAGCACATGGGTGTCGCCGAATTTCACGAAGCAGGAGCCTTCGGCATATTTGACCACGCCGCGCTCGAGCGAGACGGCGCGCATTTCATCCGGTGCCCGGCGGCTTGGCCGCATCGTTCAGTCCTTCTTGATTTGCAGATTGGCTCAAGCGCTTTTAGGAGGCACCGTCGCAGCCGACAAGCTGGATTCGGCAAAAAGGGTCGGCCGGGAAGGAAAACGTCTTGCTCGACAATCTGATGCGGCCGCTCCGGGCGTTTCAACCGGCCTATGTCCCGCTGATCATGGTCTATTTCGCCTACGGGGCGCTCGGCCTGATCGACGTCACCCGCGACTTCTGGATCAAGGAAAAGCTCCAGCTGTCGCCCTCCGAACTCGCCAGCATCGGGGTATGGCTGACGCTGCCCTGGACCATCAAGATGGTGTTCGGGGAACTGGTCGATTGCGTGCCGATCTTCGGATCGCGGCGGCGTGTCTACATCCTGATCGGCGCGCTGTTCACCGCATCGGGCCTCGTCACGCTTGCGGGCGCCGCCGGCGGCTGGCTCGTCTTCCTGCGGCCCGACCATCTCTACGTCCTTGGCGCGCTGCTGATCGTTCTCGGCACGGTCATTCAGGACGTGGTCGCGGACGCGATGTCGACCGAGGTGGTGAGCCGGGTCGATGCTGCCGGCGAGCCCAGGCCCGACAACGAGGTCCGGTCCGAACTCGGGATGGTGCAGGTGCTGGGCCGGCTTGCGCTGTCGGGCGGCATCGTCGCGGTGGCGGGATTGTCCGGCGTCCTGGCCGGGATGTTCGATCGCGAGACGGTGTTTCTGATGGGCCTCGTCATCCCGGCGATCTCGGTGACCGGTACCTTTTTGGTCAAGCGCGAGCCCACCGAAATCCGTCCGATCGACTGGCGGATTCTCGGCGGCGGCATCGTGTTCGGCGCCATGGTGCTGGCGCTTGCGCTCGGCGGCATTCCATACGCTCAGGAGGTGATCTTTCTCCTGTCGATGGCGGTGATCTGCACCATGCTGGTGTTTGTGACCCGCGAACTCGACCACAAGTCGCGGATGGCGATCCTTTATACCAGCATCATCATATTCGCTTTCCGCGCGACTCCCGGTGTCGGCGACGGCTATTTCTGGTGGACGCTCGATGTGCTGAAATTCGACGAGAATTTTTACGGCGCGCTGCGGCAGACCGGAGCTGTGCTCGCCATTCTCGGGATGTGGCTGTTCTCCCGGCAACTCACCGAATATTCGGTGACGAAAACTCTGTTCTGGCTGGCCATCATCGGTTCCGCGCTGTCGCTCCCGAGTCTCGGTCTCTATTACGGCGTCCACGAATGGACCGAGCAGACCTTCGGCTTCGGCGCGCGCACGATCGCGCTAATCGATACCGTGGCGTCGTCGCCATTCGCGCAATTGTCGATGATCCCGCTGCTGACGCTGATCGCCTTCTACGCACCCGCCGGGCACCGCGCGACCTGGTTCGCGCTGATGGCGTCGCTGATGAATCTGGCGCTGGCGGCCGGCGCGCTGCAGACCAAATACCTGAACGAGATCTTCGCCGTGCAGCGGGGAGACTATACCGAACTGGGCGGGCTTCTGATCGCCGCCCTCACGATCAGCTTTTTCCTGCCGATCGGGGTCATCCTGCTGCTGGGCCGGAGGGTGTGAGCTGCGCTGTCATCGCCGGGCATAGCCGTCGAAGACGGCGTCGTTGACGCCTTTTGACCCGGCGATCCATCATACGAAGACGATGGATGCGCGGGTCAAAGCCCGCGCATGACCAAGCCGATATGGCTTGAAATCCTTCGCGGAAAGCGACAAGTCTGGTTCGAAGGAGTTCCCGCCTTGGCGTCACACGACATCCCGGTCGGCGCGAACCAGATATCGCTCGCGGATTTGAGCGAACGGTCGCGCGACATATTCCGCCAGATCGTCGAGAGCTATCTCGCCACCGGCGAGCCGGTCGGTTCGCGCAATATTTCGCGTTTGCTGCAGGTCTCGCTGTCGCCGGCGTCCGTGCGCAACGTGATGAGCGATCTCGAACAGCTCGGCCTGATCTACGCACCGCATACGTCGGCCGGCCGGTTGCCCACGGAACTCGGATTGCGCTTCTTCGTCGACGCGCTGATGCAGATCGGCGACCTCAACGAAGGCGACAAGCGCGCGATCGAGGCGCAGGTCGCCGGTCGCGGCCAGTCCTATGAGAATGTGCTGATGCAGGCGTCGGGCCTTCTGTCCGGCCTGACGCGCGCCGCCGGCGTGGTGTTGACCGCCAAGATCAACACGCATCTGAAACATGTCGAGTTCGTGCGGCTGGAGCCGGAGCGTGCTCTGGTGGTGATGGTTGCGGAGGACGGGCAGGTCGAGAACCGCATCCTGCACGTTCCGCCGGGGCTGCCGACCTCATCGCTGATCGAGGCGTCGAACTTTCTCAATTCGCGCATCCGCGGCAAGACGCTGGCCGAAGTGCGTCTCGAACTTGAGCAGGCGCTCGAAGCCGGCCGCGCCGAACTCGATCAGCTCACCCAGAAGATCGTCGCCGCGGGGTTCGCAAGCTGGTCCGGCGGCGACAATGACGACCGCAAGCTGATCGTTCGCGGTCAGTCGCATCTGCTCGACGACCTGAAGGCGCTGGACGACCTGGAGCGGGTGCGGCTGCTGTTCGACGATCTCGAAACGCGGCGGGGCGTGATCGATCTGCTCGGCCGGGCCGAGCGCGCGGATGGCGTCCGCATCTTCATCGGGTCGGAGAACAAGCTGTTCTCGCTGTCCGGTTCCTCGACGATTGTCTCGCCGTACCGGGATTCGGCTGGCCGGATCGTGGGGGTGCTCGGCGTGATCGGGCCGACCCGGCTGAATTACGCGCGGGTGATCCCGATGGTGGACTACACCGCCAAGGTGGTGTCGCGGATTCTCTCCGGAACTTGATTTTTCCGTCGCGAATTCTGATATGGCGGCTGAAAGCCGCACATTTGACCGGACGCACGCGATGAACGATACGCCACGGACCGACGCGCAAGGCCCCGAGGCCTCCGCCGCAGAACCCAAAGCCGCCGAGACCAATTCTCCCGGGCCAAAGGCTTCCAAGCCCTATGTCGATCCCTCGCTTCTGGTCGACGAAGCCGCGGAGATGAAGGACCGGCTGCTGCGGACGCTGGCCGAGATGGAGAATCTGCGAAAGCGCACCGAGCGCGAGGTGGCCGATTCGCGCCAGTATGGCATTGCCTCCTTCGCCCGCGACATTCTGGGCGTGGCCGACAATTTCCGCCGTGCGCTCGATGCGGTTGGCCCCGAGGTCCGCGCCGGCGCCGATGCCGCGGTCACGTCTTTCATCGAGGGCGTTGAGCTGACCGAAAGGGAACTGCTGAAGGCGCTCGAGAAGAACGGCATCCGCAAGATCGAGCCGCAGGGCGAGAAGTTCGACCCGAACCTGCATCAGGCCATGTACGAAGTGCCCGATCCGTCGGTGCCGTCGGGCAGCATCGTGCAGGTGGTTCAGCCCGGCTACATGATCGGCGAACGCATCCTGCGGCCGGCAATGGTCGCGGTGGCAAAGGGCGGGCCGAAAATGGCGGCGCCTGCAGCAAACGATGGCGGCGCTGGCAGCAAGTAGCGCAGTCCCGGCTTGTTGACCGCGGGCTGGTTCCAACACATGATCGCGGCGGCAGCCCGAAAGCGCATTGAGCCTCAGCGAATGGCGTTGGAAGACTTTAGCTTTTCGGTGGTTCTGGAGCCGCAAGAGGACGGCGGTTTCACCGTGCTCGTGCCTGCTCTTCCAGAGGTCGTTACCGAGGGAGATACCGAGGAAGAAGCGCTGGCCAATGCTCAGGAGGCCATTCGCGCAATTCTCGCCTACCGTCGCGATAACGGGATGTCGATCCCCGCAGACGCGCTGCCCGAAATCCGGCGTGTGACCGTGGCGGCCTAGCGTGGCCGGCGGGCGCCTCCCCGTTGTCAGCGGGAGGCGCGTGGTACAGGTCCTCCAGCGGGCCGGATTTGTGATTGACCGGATCGTCGGCAGTCATCACGTCATGGTCTATCCCGGAGATCCGACGCGAACTGTGGTCGTCCCCGTGCATGCTGGACGGGATCTGAGACCCGGCACGTTCAGGTCCATCCTGCGTCAGGCGGGTTTTTCGCCGGAAGAATTTTCGAAGCTGTTATGAGATTAGCGCCGACGATAGTTACGCCGGTCGTGGATCAAACGTGTCGCGCGGTCACTCCCGCGCGTTGATGCCGTCGCGGATCTGACGAAAGCGGGCGAAATTGTCCAGCCACGTTGCCTTGGGCGAGATGCCGACCATCCGCACAAAGCCGCTGCCGCCGAACCGCATCCATTGTACGATCACGACATCGGAATTGTCGGCGGCGGACTGGCCTTCCAGCCTGATCTCGTAGCCGGGCTGCTGGCCGATGCGCATCGGCTCCTGTGACACAACCCGCAGATTGTTGAAGCCCTGGATGGTGCGCAGCACATTGGTGGCGAAGCTCGCCCGCTCATTGGCTTGCGACGGGGCGCCGGCGCCGGCTGAAATCATGACGATCGGCTCGGTGTTTGCGGGTTCGCTGGTGTCGCCCCGTTCGGTGAGCATCACTGCGCGGCCGGGCGCAATCAGTTTCACGCCTTCGAAGTTCGCTCGCTCGGTCAGCCGGAATGGCAGATGGTCGAGAATCTCCTGCGGCGGGATCTGGCCGCGCAGAACCACCGTGCCGAGCGCCTTGCGGATGATGTCGTCGGTGTAGACCTCGCTCGCGTCTTCCGGCACCTGCGCCGTAACGATGAAGGCGAAGCCCGGATCGGCACCCTGCCCGGTGATGCTGCGGCGCGTGATCATGAGCCATTTGCGGAATTTGACGCCTTCCGCCTCCTGATCGCCGATCACCAGATGGGCCGCGCCGCCATCGGTCAGCATCAGTTCGCGCTTGGCGTTGCTCACGCCCGGGATATTGATCGCGCCCGCGCTCATCGCCTTCAGGAATTGCTCGTAGGCCGGCGCCGGCACCTGACTGAGCAGGATGGCGGCTTTCCGGTCCCGATCCTCGAAGCCTGGAAAGGCGGCACTTGGGGTCATGTCGGCAGGCGGTACGAGGCCGATATGCGAGCCGACCGGGAAGACCGCGTCCGCGGCCCTGGCGGGAGCGGACATAACCAAGGCGAACAGCAGCAGCAGGACCGGTCGGACTATCATTGGCGGGGTCGGGCTCGTGGATTTTCGGTTTTGCGTTTCGCCACGGAGCCGGGCATAGCCGGTGAAGGGGCGGGCCGGGGGCGACCCTCTCAATGTACCAGCAAATCGGGTCATTGAAAGGCAGGTCGATCCGGCCAGGGGGAAGACGGGGATGATCGCCACGCTGGTTGCGATTCTCGATCTGTTCGGGGTTGCCGTCTTCGCGGTGACCGGTGCGCTGGTCGCCTCCCGCAAGCAGATGGACGTGGTCGGTTTTGCACTGCTCGCCACCGTGACCGGCATCGGCGGCGGGACGCTGCGGGATCTCCTGCTCGGCTTTTCGCCGGTGTTCTGGGTCCACCAGCCGATCTATGTCGTGATCTGCGTCGCGGTCGCAGCGATCGTGTTTCTGACCGCCCATATTCCGGAATCGCGCTACCGGCTGCTGCTCTGGCTCGATGCGCTGGGCCTGTCGGTCTTCTGCGTGGTTGGGGCCGAGAAGGCGATGGAGGCCGGGACCGGCGGCTTTATCGCGATCGTCATGGGTGTGATCACCGCGACCTTCGGCGGGGTCGTCCGCGACGTGCTCGGCGGCGAGATCCCGGTCGTCCTGCGCAAGGAAATCTATGCCTCGGCGGCGCTTGCCGGGTCGGCCGCCCTGGTCGGCGGGATTGCGGCCGGGCTTCCGCCGGCCGCGGCGACGCTCACCGGTTTTGCGATCTGCCTCATCATTCGCGGTCTCGCGCTGCAGCGCGGCTGGTCGCTCCCGGTCTATCGGGCCAGGCCGGGCCGCAGCCCGGACGAAATCGATCGCCGTTAGGGAAAACGAAACCGCAAGGCGTGACCTTGCCGGTCCGGAAAGGCCGGAAAGTCGCTGTCTCCCAGAGTCCCTGAACCGCAAAGTCCTTGCGGCCCAAGACGCCCCTCCTATATGAGCCAAGACGCCGCAGGGCTGCGGCGAAGATCATTTTAGAGGGGGTCGGATTACGGACGCACGGCGGGGGCACCCGTCGAATCCACGGTCCTTCCGGGTGCCGGCATCGGGCCCGGCCGATCTGCCTGAAAGAGAGGAATAAAAGAATGTCAAAGGTCATCGGGATCGACCTCGGCACCACCAATTCGTGCGTGGCCGTCATGGAAGGGAAGACGCCCCGGGTTATCGAGAACGCCGAGGGCATGCGCACGACGCCCTCGATCGTCGCCTTCACCGACGACGGCGAGCGGCTGGTCGGCCAGCCGGCCAAGCGCCAGGCCGTGACCAATCCGGAAAAGACCATCTTCGCGGTCAAGCGGCTGATCGGTCGCCGCTACGACGACCCGACGGTGGAAAAGGACAAGAAGCTTGTCCCCTACAAGATCACCAAGGCCTCGAACGGCGATGCCTGGGTTGAAGTCGACGGCAAGACCTATTCGCCGTCGCAGATTTCGGCCTTCATCCTGCAGAAGATGAAAGAGACCGCCGAGGCCCATCTCGGCCACAAGGTCGATCAGGCCGTCATCACCGTCCCCGCCTATTTCAACGACGCCCAGCGTCAGGCGACCAAGGACGCCGGCAAGATTGCCGGGCTTGAAGTCCTCCGCATCATCAACGAGCCGACCGCTGCCGCGCTGGCCTATGGCCTCGACAAGCAGAAGACCGGCATCATCGCGGTCTACGATCTCGGCGGCGGCACCTTCGACGTGTCGATCCTCGAAATCGGCGACGGCGTGTTTGAGGTGAAGTCGACCAACGGCGACACCTTCCTCGGTGGCGAAGACTTCGACATGCGCCTGGTGAGCTACCTGGCCGACGAGTTCCAGAAGGAGCAGGGCATCGACCTGCGCAAGGACAAGCTCGCGCTGCAGCGGCTCAAGGAAGCCGCCGAGAAGGCGAAGATCGAACTGTCGTCGACGACGCAGACCGAGATCAACCTGCCCTTCATCACCGCGGACGCGACCGGGCCCAAGCATCTGACCATGAAGCTGACCCGCGCCAAGTTCGAGGCGCTGGTCGACGACCTGATCCAGCGGACCATCGAGCCGTGCCGCAAGGCGCTGAAGGATGCCGGGCTGAGCGCATCCGAAGTCGGCGAAGTGATCCTGGTCGGCGGCATGACCCGCATGCCGAAGGTTCAGGAAGTGGTGAAGCAGCTGTTCGGCAAGGAGCCGCACAAGGGCGTCAATCCGGACGAAGTCGTGGCGATCGGTGCCGCGATCCAGGCCGGCGTGCTGCAGGGCGACGTCAAGGACGTGCTGCTGCTCGACGTGACCCCGCTCTCGCTCGGCATCGAGACCGAAGGCGGCATATTCACGCGCCTGATCGATCGCAACACCACCATCCCGACCAAGAAGAGCCAGGTCTTCTCGACCGCTGCCGACAACCAGAATGCAGTCACCATCCGCGTCTTCCAGGGTGAGCGCGAAATGGCGGCCGACAACAAGATGCTCGGCAATTTCGACTTGATGGGCATTCCGCCGGCGCCGCGTGGCGTGCCGCAGATCGAAGTCACGTTCGACATCGACGCCAACGGCATCGTCAACGTCCAGGCCAAGGACAAGGGCACCGGCAAGGAGCAACAGATCCGCATCCAGGCCTCGGGCGGTCTGTCCGAGGCCGACATCGAGAAGATGGTCAAGGACGCCGAGGTTCACGCCGAGGAAGACAAGAAGCGCAAGGCCGCGGTCGAAGCCAAGAACCATGCCGAATCGCTTGTTCACTCGACCGAGAAGGCATTGTCCGAGCACGGCTCCAAGGTCAGCGAAGACGATCGCCGGGCGATCGAGAATGCGCTCGCCGATCTGAAAGAGGCGCTGAAGGGCACCGATGCCGAGGCGATCTCCGCCAAGGCCAACACGCTGGCGCAGGCTTCGATGAAGCTCGGTGAAGCGATGTACAAGGCGCAGCAGGACGGCGGTTCGGACGGCCCTGACGCGTCCGGCGGCGCTACCGGCGGCAAGAAAGACGACGTCGTCGATGCGGAGTTCACCGAAGTCGACGACGACAAGAAGAAGTCGGCGTAATTCGGCCTGGACATTTCATGTCCGTCGGTCGCGACGTACACACTGTCACCCGCGGGCTTGCCCCGCGGGTCCATCTTCCAGAAATCGATGGATGGCCGGGGCACAGGCGTGCGAAAGCGGCGCCGATTTTCAAACGGCCAAGCCCGGCCATGACCGATTGGGTTGGCGGATCGCTCTACCATGGCTAAGACTTGCTACTACGAAACGCTCAGTGTCACGCGCACCGCGACCGATAGCGAGATCAAGTCGTCGTATCGCAAGCTTGCGATGAAATGGCATCCGGATCGCAATCCGGGCGACCAGACGGCGGAAGCCAAATTCAAGGAAATCAGCGAGGCCTATGACGTCCTGAAGGACGGCGACAAGCGCGCGGCCTATGATCGCTTCGGCCATGCCGCGTTCGAGCAGGGCAACGGCGCCAGCGCGCACGGTTTCGGATCCGATTTCGGGTCGGCATTTTCCGACATTTTCGAAGGCATTTTCGGCATGGCCGGCGGTCGCAACCGCTCGGCCAGCGGCCGCGAGCGCGGCGCCGATCTCCGCTACAATATGGAGATCACGCTGGAGGATGCCTATTACGGCAAGACCGCTGAAATCCGCATCCCGACATCCGTGACCTGCGAAGCCTGTTCCGGCTCCGGCGCCAAGGCCGGCACCCGGGCAAAGGCCTGTGCGACCTGCGGCGGGCATGGACGCGTGCGTCACGCGCAGGGTTTCTTCACGCTGGAGCGGACCTGCCCAGCCTGCCACGGCCGCGGCCAGGTCATCGAGGATCCCTGTCCGTCCTGCTCCGGCTCCGGTCGGGTGACGCGCGAGCGCATGCTGTCGGTCAACATTCCGCAGGGCGTGGAGGACGGGACCCGTATTCGGCTGGCCGGCGAGGGCGAAGCGGGATTGCGCGGCGGGACCGCAGGCGATCTCTATATTTTCCTGTCTTTGGCCTCGCACGCGATCTTCCAGCGCGACGGCGCCGATCTGCATTGCCGGGTTCCGGTTTCGATGGTGACGGCAGCGCTCGGCGGCGAGTTCGAGGTGCCCTCGATCGACGGCACCCGGAGCAAGGTCAAGGTTCCCTCAGGCACCCAGTCGGGACGGCGTTTCCGCCTCCAAGGTAAGGGAATGCCGGTGCTGCGCTCCAAGCAGACCGGCGACATGTATGTGCAGGTTGTGGTCGAAACGCCGCAAAATCTGACCAAGCGGCAGCGGGAACTACTGCAGGAATTCCACAAGCTGTCCTCGACCGAGACCCAGCCGGAATCCACCGGCTTTTTCAGCCGCGTGAAAGAACTGTTCGATATCGGCTCCCGGCCTCAATGAGCCGGGATCGGCAGTAGAACGCTTGGCGACGGGCCGCAAAAGGGCTATGCCTTAAGCAAGTCATAATAGTTTCACATCCGTAGCGGCAATGCGTCCCCACACCTCTCTCGCCGACAAAAAAGGCCTGCGCCTCGACGACGAGGTCCGCTTCATTCGCTCGTGGCTGGAAAAGCCGCTGGCGATCGGCGCGGTGACGCCATCCGGCAAGGTGCTGGCGCGGACCATGGCGCGCTATGTAAACACCGCCATTCCAGGGCCGGTGGTCGAACTGGGGCCAGGCACCGGTCCGGTGACCGAAGCGCTGATCGCGCATGGCGTTCCGCAGAAACGCCTGGTGCTGGTCGAATTCAATCCCGGCTTCTGCCGCATCCTGCGTTCGCGCTTCCCGGAAGCGACGGTGGTGCAGGGCGACGCCTACAGCCTGAAGCGCACGCTCGCCGACGTGCTGGAAGAGCCGGCGGCGGCGATCGTCTCCGGGCTGCCGCTTCTCAACAAGCCGATGCGCACCCGCATTCGCCTGATCAACGAGGCTTTCGGCCTGATGCAGGACAATGCGCCGTTCGTCCAATTCACCTATTCGATGACGGCGCCGCCGATCCCGAAAGGGCTGTCGCGTGTCGCGGCTGAAAAATCCGAGCGCATCTGGATGAACCTGCCGCCCGCCCGGGTGTGGTCCTATCGCCGCGCGCTGGTGTCCTGAGAGCGATCTGAGGGTGCGAGTTTACAAGATTCCCGTAAACTCGATAAGCTCAGTCAAATTCACACTTATTGGCAGTCTTTGAACCTGGCCGGGTTCTACTGCTGCGCGCCTGGTTTGCATGCCCGCTCCGAAAATCCTGGTCTTTGCCGGTTCGATCCGGACCGGTTCGATGAATGCGCAGCTCGCGGCGCTGGCGGCGAAGGAATTCGCGCTGGCCGGCGCCGACGTCACGCGCATTTCGCTGCTCGATTATGCGATGCCGATTTATGACGGCGATCTCGAAGCCCGCTCCGGTCCGCCGGAAGCCACGATCATGCTGAAGCGCATGATGCAGCAGCATCAGGGCATCTTCATCGCCAGCCCGGAATACAACGCGTCGGTCACGCCGCTCCTCAAGAACACGCTGGACTGGGTGTCGCGCGTGCGTGAGGACAAGGAAGCGCCGCTCGCGGTGTATCGGGATCGCGCCTTTGCGCTGGGTGGCGCCTCCAATGGCGGCTATGGCGCGATGCGCTCGCTGATGGCGTTGCGTCAGGTGCTGGAACAGGGCTGCGGTGCGCTCGTCATTCCGGACCAGATCGCGGTAGCGCGGGCAGCGGATGCCTTTGACGAGATGGACAATTTCCGTGATGAGGGCAATACCAGACGGCTCAAGGCTGTGGTGCAAAGCCTGATCGAATTCGCGAGGCATTACGCATGACCGCCGCAAGTTCCGATGTCGCGCCGCGTGAGCGGGTGATCGTTGCGCTCGACTTGCCGTCGGTGGCGATTGCCGAAAAGCTGGTCTGGCAGCTCGGCGACAGCGTCGACTTCTACAAGATCGGCTATCAGCTCGGCTATGCGGGCGGGCTTTCGTTCGGCAGGGATCTGATCAAGTCCGGCAAGAAGGTGTTCTTCGATCTGAAGCTGCACGACATCGGCAATACCGTAAACAAGGGCGTCGAGAGCATCGTCAATTCCGGCGCGACCTTCCTCACCGTGCACGCCTATCCGCAGACCATGAAGGCCGCGCTCGATGCCGCGCGTGGCTCGAAGCTGAAGATTCTCGCGGTCACCATTCTCACCTCCTACAATGACCGGGACGTCGCCGAAGCCGGCTATACCGGTAGCGCGCGCGACCAGGTGAAGGCGAAGAGCGAACAGGCCTGCGCGCTCGGCATCGACGGCATCGTCTGTTCGGCGGAAGAGTCCGAGATGCTGCGGCCGATTGTCGGCCCGACGCGGCTCCTCGTGACGCCCGGCATCCGGCCGGCGGGCGCCGACAGCGGCGACCAGAAGCGGATCATGACGCCGTCCGCCGCAATCCGGGCCGGCTCCGATTATCTCGTCGTCGGCCGGCCGATCACCGGCGTCGACGATCCCAAGGCCGCCGCCGATGCGATCGTGCAGGACGTGGCAGAGGCCATACAATCGTAAGGGAGGCGGCGATGGCGAAGGGCTACTGGATTGGGCGCGTCGATGTGCACAACGACGATGGCTACAAGCCCTATGCCGCGGCCAATCCGGAGATCTTCAGGAAATACGGCGCGCGCTTCGTGGTGCGCGGCGGTCCCTTCGAATGCCCGGAAGGCGAGGCGCGAAGCCGCAATGTGGTGATCGAATTTCCGGATTATGCGGCCGCACTCGCCTGCTACAACTCTCCGGAATATCAGGCCAATATCAAGGTGCGGCAGCCTCATTCGCTGGCCGATATCGTGATCATCGAAGGCTATGACGGGCCACAGCCGTGAGGCATCACAGCGTCATGGCCGGGCTTGACCCGGCCAGCCATCTTGCGAAGAAGATGGCCCCGCAGGTCGTAGGCGAGCGAAGCGACGGCGTCCTTCGGACGGCTATCCCGCGGGTGACTGAAAGTCCGGAGCGTAATCCATGTCCGACATGCGGCTGATCGTGGCGGGAGCAGGTGGCCGCATGGGGCGGACGCTGATCCGCGCCATCGCCGAGACCAAGGGCGTTACCGTGTCCGGCGCACTCGAGGATTCCGGCTCGCCGCTGATCGGGCGGAACGCGTCGGAGCTTGCCGGTGTCGGCGGTCAGGACATCCTGATCACCGACGATGCCGAAACGCTGCTCGGCGACGCCGACGGCATCATCGATTTCACCATTCCGAGGGCGACGGTGGCGCTGGCGAAACTGGCGGCCAAGGCCGGCGTTGCGCATGTGATCGGCACCACCGGTTTTACGGCGGAAGACGATGCCGCGATCGCCGAGGCCGCTAAGAGTGCCGTGATCGTCAAGTCCGGCAATATGAGTTTGGGCGTCAATCTGCTGGCCGCGCTGGTGAAGCGGGTGGCGAAGACGCTCGATGAGGAATTCGACATCGAAATTGTCGAGATGCATCACAACCGGAAGATCGATGCGCCATCCGGTACTGCGCTCCTGCTCGGGCGTGCGGCGGCTGAAGGACGCGGCGTCGATCTCGACCAGCGGTCGGTGCGATCGCGCGACGGCCATACCGGCGCGCGCCAGGCCGGCGATATCGGCTTCGCAACATTGCGCGGCGGCACGGTCGTCGGCGAGCACAACGTGGTTTTCGCCGGCCCTGCGGAGCGGATCGAACTCGGCCACAAGGCCGAGGACCGCATGATCTTCGCCCGCGGTGCGGTGAAGGCCGCGCTGTGGGCGCGGGGCCAGAAGCCCGGGCTTTATTCGATGACCGACGTGCTGGGATTGAAGGATTTTTGATTGTGGTCCCGTCATCCTGAGGTGGCCGCGGAGCGGCCCTCGAAGGAGGACGGCCTATACAAGTTCACCGGCCGTCGCCCTTCGAGGCTCGCTTCGCTCGCGCCTCAGGGTGACGGATTGAATGCTGAAGTGAGGAAATCAAGACAATGTCCGACCGTCTTCTTGTGCTGGTGCGTCACGGCCAGAGCGAATGGAACCTCAAGAACCTGTTCACCGGCTGGCGCGATGTCGACCTGACCGAGAAGGGCGTTGCCGAGGCGAAAGAGGCCGGACGCAAGCTGAAGGCACAGGGCATCGCGTTTGACATCGCCTTCACCTCTGCGCTGAAGCGTGCGCAGCGTACTCTCGACCTGATGCTGACGGAAATGGATCAGAGCGGCATCCCGATCGTGCGCGACCAGGCGCTGAACGAGCGCGACTATGGCGACCTGTCCGGACTGAACAAGGACGACGCCCGCAAGAAATGGGGCGAGGAGCAGGTGCATATCTGGCGGCGCTCCTACGATATCGCGCCTCCCGGCGGTGAATCGCTGCGCGACACGCTGGCTCGCACGCTGCCCTATTATGTGCAGGAGATCCTGCCGGCGGTGCTGCAGGGCAAGCGGACGGTGGTGGCGGCGCACGGCAATTCGCTGCGCGCTCTGGTGATGGTGCTGGAAAAGCTGTCGCCCGAGGGCATTCTGAAGCGGGAGATCGCGACCGGCGTGCCGATCATCTATCGCCTCAATGCCGACGCCACGGTCGCTTCCACGCTCGACCTGGCGGCGTGATATCGCCGACATATCGAAGCATCATGGTTGAGCGCTAACCACGTTTCGGGATTTTTGTTGATCCGCGACCCGGTCATGCTGTTTGCCGGAGCGCATGCGTATGGTGCTGGCGTTTGCGTCTTTTGTTTTGGGTGTTGTCGGTTCGCAGGCGGCTTCCGCTGTCGAGCGACCGCCGCAATACATCGCGATCGCCTTCGACAATTGCACCGAGCTCGACCGCTGGCAGGACTGGACCGATTTTGCCGCGGAGGTCAATCGCGGCGGCGAGCGCGTCCGATTCACCTTCTTCGTCAGCGGCATCAATTTTCTCAGTAACGCAAAGAAGCATCTCTATCAGGGACCGAACCAGTCCCGCGGTGCGTCACGGATCAATTTCGGCGGCAGCGCCGACGACGTGCGCAAGCGCGTCGCCTTCATGAATGCGCTGCATCGCGACGGGCACGAGATCGCGTCGCATGCGGTCGGGCATTTCGATGGACGGAGCTGGGGCGCGGCGGCCTGGACGTCCGAGTTCAGCAGTTTCGATGGGTTGCTGGAGAATGTGGCGCGCAACAACGAGCTCGCGCCGGAGGAGGGGTTTGCCTTCTCTGCGAAGGACATCGTCGGCTTCCGCGCGCCCTATCTCGCGCATAGCCCCGGCCTCTACACCACGCTCGCTGCGCGCGGCTTCCGCTACGACACCAGCGGGACCATGCCGGCCAATGCCTGGCCGGAAAAGCGCGACGGCATCTGGCGCTTCAATCTCGCCGGGATCCGGCTCGCCGGCTCCGGCCGCGCGACGCTGTCGATGGATTACAATTTCCTGGTCGCGCAATCGGGCGCGGCGCCGATCGCAAGCCGGCGCGAGCAATTCCGCCGCCAGATGCTGGAGTCCTATCTGAATTACTTCCGCGCCAACTACACCGGCAATCGCGCGCCGATCCATATCGGGCACCATTTCACCGATTACCAAAACGGTGCTTACCGCGACGCGCTCAAGGAATTTGCGCGCAGCGTCTGCGGCCTGCCGGAAGTGCGCTGCGTGACCTACAAGACGCTTGCCGATGTGATGGATGGATTGCAGCCCGAGATGCTGACGGCCTATCGCAATGGCGACTTCCCGCGTGCCAGCGAGCCGACATTTGCGGGAGTGACCGCGGAAACGTCAGGGTCGGCGCGGTAAGTCTCAGGCCACCCGTCCCGCTTCCCAGCCGAGCATGGCGCGCTTGCGCGTCAGCCCCCAGTGGTAGCCGGTGAGTTCGCCGCTCTTGCCGATGACGCGATGGCACGGCACCACGAAACAGACCGGATTCTTTCCCACCGCAGCGCCGACCGCGCGCGCCGCTTTCGGCTTGTCGATGGTCCGCGCAATATCGGAATAGGTGGTGAAGCAGCCCATCGGGATTTTCAGCAGCGTATCCCAGACGCGCACTTCAAAATCGGTGCCGATCAGCACCACGCGCAGCGGCTGGTCCGGCCGCCACAGCTTCGGATCGAAGATGCGGGCCGCGACCGGCGCGGTGGTGTTGGCGTCCTCGACATAGGTCGCCTTCGGCCAGCGGCCTTTCATGTCGGCGAGCGAGTCGCGTTCCTTGCCGGCATCGGCCAGCGCGAGACCGGCGAGACCGCGCGGCGCCACGATCACAAGCGCCGTGCCGAACGGTGAGGGGTGGAAGCCGTAGCGCAAGGTGAGGCCTTCGCCGCCCGCTTTCCATTCGCCGGGCGACATTGCTTCGTGGGTGACGAACAGATCGTGCAGCCGTCCGGGGCCGGACAGGCCGACTTCGTAGGTTGCGTCGAGCACGCTGGCGGAATCGCGAAGCAGCTTGCGCGCGTGATCGAGGGTCAGCGCCTGCAGGAACGCCTTCGGTGTCAGCCCGGCCCAGCGCCGGAACAGGTGATGCAGCTCGGTCCGTGTGACCTGGGCGGCTTCGGCGATTGTCTCGATATCGGGCTGCTGACGCCAGTTGCCCCGGATATGGGCGATGGCGCGCCGGACCACGTCATAGTCGCCGGCTGCGGCTGTCAGTTCTTTCGTATCGGGGATGCGATCGGGGGACAGCATGGCGGCTCTCGTCATTGTGTCCCTCCCGATAAGCCCGCCGGCCCGCCAGTCCCACCCGATTTCTGATCAGGCAATCACGGTCCGGTCCGGCCCGCGCTTTGCCGCAGCGATGGCGGCCTGTAACGCCTTGCCGAAGCCTTCCTTTTCCTCCGGAGAGAGGAAACTGGCAATCGCGCGCCGTTCGCCGCGCGAGACCAGATGCAGCCGCTGCACGCCGAATTCCTCGTGGATGTCCCAGTCGAGCTTGACCCAAAGCGGATTGCAGCGCCACTCGATCGCCGCGCCACGCGGGCTGACCTTGCGGAACATCAGCTCGGTGGGCGTCACCACGATCTGCTCATAGGCGCGGCCGTCGCGATAATTGACCCGGAACGCCCAGTAGATCAGCAGCACGTCCAGCCCGAAAAAGCCGGTGATCGGCCAGGCGCCCGCGATCGCAAAAACAATGCCGGCGACGAAGCTGATACCGGCGACGACGAGCATCAGAATGCCGAAGCCGCGCTTCCCCAGCGAGCGGTTCGGCGTCATCACCGCCGAAAACAGGGGGGTATCGGGTTTCGGGTCGTTGTTCGGGGTCATCCCGGACAATATAGGGAAGAAATGGCAAAAAAGACGACTCGCACGGCCGCGAAGGCGAAAAAGCGCAAGGCCGCCGTGAAGGCCCCCGCGAGGGCTGCGCTCAAGGCCGCCAAAGCCGGCAAGGCGGCAAAGCCGAAGTCCGCCAGGGCGCAGGTCGAGGCCGATGTGCTGGCTGTACATGGCGAGATCCGGCCCTGGACACGGGCCGAAGTGACGGAAGCCTTCCGGCGCTTTCAGTCGGTCGACCCGGCGCCCAAGGGCGAGTTGCAACACGTCAACCCGTTCACACTCCTGGTCGCCGTGGTGCTGTCGGCGCAGGCGACCGATGCCGGGGTCAACAAGGCGACGCCGGCCTTGTTCGCGGCGGCCGATACGCCGGAGAAGATGATCGCGCTTGGCGAAGCGCAGGTGCGCGACTTGATCAAGACCATCGGACTATTTCGAAACAAGGCGAAGAACGTCATCGCGCTGTCGGAGAAACTGATCGCGGAGCATGGCTGCGTCGTGCCGGGAGACCGCGAAGCGCTCGAAAAGCTGCCGGGTGTCGGGCGCAAGACCGCGAATGTCGTGCTCAACATGGCGTTCGGTCAGCCGACCATGGCGGTCGATACCCATGTGTTCCGGGTCTCGAACCGCACCGGTCTCGCACCGGGGAAGAATGTGCTCGAGGTCGAACTGAAGCTTGTCGAGGTGATCCCGGCGGAATTCATGATGCATGCGCATCACTGGCTGATCCTGCACGGCCGCTATGTCTGCCTCGCGCGCAAGCCATTGTGCGAAAAGTGCATCATCGCGGATCTGTGCCGCTGGCCGGGGAAGACGACGCTGTCCCTCTCGCCGTGAGCGGGGAGAGGGACAGAGAGGCTACTCCGCCGCCTGTTTCCAGGTGTCGATCTGGGGCTTCGGCTTGGCCTTCAGTTTCAGTTCTGTCATCTCGGCCCGCTCGCGCACCGAATTGCGGAAGAGCTGGTCGCGGCCGGAGAGATATTGCGGCGGGCAATGGATGTCCTCCGCGCCATACCAGCCGGCCGAACGCATGGTAAAATACGGGTCCAGCAGATGCGGGCGGGCCAACGCGACCAGATCGGCACGCGCAGCCGCGACAATGGTGTTGACCTGATCGGCAGTGGTGACGGCGCCGACCGCCATGGTGGCGATATTCGCCTCGTTGCGGATCTGATCGGAGAACGGCGTCTGATACATGCGGCCGTAGACCGGCGCGGATTCCGGATCGGTCTGGCCGGTCGACACGTCGATCATGTCGCAGCCGGCGTCCTTGAACATCCCGGAAATCTTGACTGCGTCGTCGCCGGTGATGCCGCCGTCGATCCAGTCGGTCGCCGAGATGCGCACCGACATCGGCTTCTCCTTCGGCCACACCGCGCGCATGGCGGAGAACACCTCCAGCGGGAAGCGCATGCGGTTCTCGAGCGAACCGCCATACTCATCGGTGCGCTTGTTGGTGATCGGCGAGATGAAGCTCGCCAGCAGATAGCCGTGCGCGGCATGCAGTTCGACCATGTCGAAGCCGGCGCGCTGCGCCCGCTCCGTCGCCGCAACGAAATCCGCCACCGTGCGGTCCATGTCGGCGCGGGTCATTTCGCGCGGCACCTGGCTGTTCGGGAAATACGGGATGGGAGAGGCCGAGACGATCGGCCACGCGCCTTGGGGCAGCGGCTCGCTGTCGCCTTCCCATGACAGCTTGGTTGCGCCCTTGCGACCGGCATGGCCAATCTGCATGCAGATTTTCGCCGCCGAATTGGCGTGCACGAAATCGACAATGCGCTTCCACGCCGCTTCCTGTTCGTCGTTCCAAAGCCCGGTACAGCCCGGGGAGATGCGCGCCTCCGCCGAGACGTCGGTCATCTCGGTATAGACGAGGCCGGCGCCGCCGATCGCGCGGCTGCCGAGATGCACGAGATGCCAGTCGTTCGGCAGCCCGTCCTTCGCCGAATACTGGCACATCGGCGAAACGACGACGCGGTTCGGCAGCACCATGTCGCGCAGCCGGAAAGGCTGAAACATCGGCGCGACCGGCGTCTTGGTATCGACCTTCGGGAAGCCCGCCGCCTTGGTCTCGTCGGCCATCATGTGGGCGACCTCATCGACGAAATCCGGCGCGCGCAGCGCCAGATTGTCGTAGGTGATCGCCTTGGAACGGGTCATCAGGCCGAACACGAAGCGCGTCGGATTCATGTCCCAGAACCGCTTCATGTGCTCGAACCAGACCAGCGACACGTTGGCGGAATGCTGGGTCTTCTCCACTTCCTCGCGCCGGCTGGTCTCGTAATGCGAGAGCGCGGCTTTGACGTTCTGGCCGCCGGTCTTGCGGAACGAATCGTACAGCCCGATCGCGTCTTCCATGGCGAGCTTGGTGCCCGAGCCGATGGAGAAATGCGCCGTCGCCTTTGCATCGCCCACGATCACGCAATTCTCGTAGACCCAGCGCTCGCAGGTGATGGCCGGGAAATTGCGCCACATCGAACGGTTGATGATCAGCTTGTGGCCCTGCAATTCCTCAGCGAACAGCTCTTCCATCAGTTTCGCGCTGCCCGCCTCGTCCAGCGGATCGAGACCGAATTTCGCGAAGGTGTCCGGATCGGTTTCGAAGATCCAGGTCGAGCGGCCCGGCTCGTACTGATAGGCGTGGACGATGACGATGCCGTACTTCGTCTGCTTGAAGTAGAAGGTGAAAGCGTCGAGTGGCCGGGTCGAGCCCATCCAGGTGAAGCGGTTCGGCCGCAGGTCGACGCTCGGCTTGAAGTGATCGACGAAGGTCTCGCGGATGCGCGAATTGATGCCGTCCGATCCGATGACGAGATCGGCGTCGCGAAGCGCGCCTTCGATGTCGGTGACGTCGCACTGGAACTTGAGTTCGACGCCGAGCGACTGCGCGCGCTGATGAAGCAATTGCAGCAGCGTCGCACGTGAGCAGCCGCAGAAGCCGTTGCCGCCGATGCGCTGCACCGTGCCCTTGAAATGGATTTCGATGTCATCCCAATAGGCGAAGTTTTCGGTGATCGCCCGATAGCTCTCCAGATCGTATTTCTGGAAGGTCTCGAGCGTCTGGTCGGAGAACACCACGCCGAAGCCGAAGGTATCGTCCGGGCGGTTGCGCTCGTAGACGGTGATCTGCGCCTGCGGCCACGCCTTCTTGTACAGGATCGAGAAGTAAAGCCCGGCGGGGCCGCCGCCGATCACACTGACCTTCATGGGTAGCCTCCGCGCCTTGCGGCTGTTGTCGCGATTATTTTAAGCTTAAAACAACTGGGTGCAAGCGGGATTTGATGTGGGTCAATTGGCGGAACCGACAATAGACAATTCCACAACGGACATCAGATTTCCGCGCACGGATGGCCCGGGCTGACACGGTGCTTGAGCCCCAGAAATTTTAAGCTTAAAGTATCGGCGATATCCGGTGGACATCGGACCCCTGTTGGGACCCCTCATGGCCAAGCTTTCGGGACGGCATGCTCTCGTGACTGGCGGCGGCCGCGGCATCGGACGTGCCGTGGCGGCGGCGTTGACGGCCGCTGGTGCCACGGTCACGGTTCTCGGCCGCCAGCAGGCTGCCCTTGACGATGCGGTGGCGGCAGGTCATGCGGCGGGCGTGATTGTCGCCGACGTCACCGACCCGGCGGCAATCGTAGCCGGGGTGACGGCGGCAGAAGCCGCTCGCGGACCGTTTGACATTCTGGTGGCCAATGCCGGCGCGGCCGAAACCGCACCTTTCGGCAAGACTCAGCCCGAGCAGTTTCGCCGGCTGTTCGAACTCAATGTTCTGGGCATCGTCAATTGTGCGCAAGTCCTGCTCCCCGGCATGGTCGCGCGCAAGTTCGGCCGCGTCGTCGCTGTGGCCTCGACCGCGGGGCTGAAGGGTTACGGCTATGTCAGCGCCTATGTTGCCTCCAAGCATGCGGTGGTCGGTCTCGTGCGGTCGCTTGCAGTCGAAACCGCCAAGAGCGGCGTAACAGTCAATGCGGTCTGTCCGAGCTTCACCGACACCGACCTGGTTCGCGAAAGCGTTGCCGCCATCACCAAGAAAACCGGCCGGTCCGAACAGGACGTGATCGCGCAATATGTGAAGGACGTGCCGATGGCGCGGCTGATCAAGCCGGAAGAGGTCGCAGCGGCGGTGGTGTATCTGTGTTCCGTCGATGCCGGTGCAGTAACCGGAACTGCTATGACGATTGCCGGCGGAGAAATCTGAATGACCGACGCCGCGACCATCCCTCTCGATGCCGAGACCAAAGTCGCCGAACGGCCGGCCGATCACGAGGCCGAACTGCGGCTGTGGCTGCGGATGCTGACCTGCACGACATTGATCGAGAACGAAATCCGCCAGCGCCTGCGTACCGAATTCGACATCACCCTGCCGCGCTTCGACCTGATGGCGCAGCTCGATCGCGCCCCGAACGGCATGACTCTGGGTGAATTGTCGCAGCGCATGATGGTGTCGAACGGCAACGTCACCGGACTCGTGGAGCGTCTCGTCTCGCTCAATCTCGTTGAGCGCAAGCCGGCGCCGAACGACCGCCGGGCCATGATCGTGACGCTGACGCCGGACGGACGCCGCACCTTCCGCTCGCTGGCGCGCACGCATGAGAACTGGGTCGCTGAAATTTTCGCCGGGCTCGAGCCGGGAGAGGTCGATACGCTGATGACGCTGCTGGCCAAGACCAAGGGTTCCGCGCGCAAGGCCATCGATGCAGGAGCCGGTAAATGAGCCTGAACACCCATCATCCCGTGCCGCTGCCGCTCGCGTCCTACAAGGCGCAGCATGTGAAGTTCGAGGTCAGCGGCAAGCTCGCGACGCTGACGCTGAACCGGCCGGAGCGAAAAAATCCGCTGACGTTCGAAAGCTATGCCGAGATCGCCGGCATTTTCCGCGCAGCGGCCAGTGACGACCAGGTGAAAGCCTTTGTCCTCACCGGCGAGGGCGGAAACTTCTGCTCGGGCGGCGACGTGTTCGAGATCATCGGCCCGCTGGTCGAGATGAATACGGTCGACCTGCTCAAATTCACACGCATGACCGGCGAGGCGGTGAAGGCGATGCGCGCCTGCCCGCAGACCATCATCGCCGCGGTCGATGGCGTTTGTGCGGGCGCGGGCGCCATCCTGGCGATGTCCTCGGACCTGCGCGTCGGTACGGCGAAGGCGAAGGTTGCGTTCCTGTTCAATCGCGTCGGCCTCGCCGGCTGCGACATGGGCGCCTGCGCGATCCTGCCGCGGATCATCGGCCAGGGCCGCGCCGCCGAGCTTCTCTATACCGGCCGGGTGATGGGCGGCGAGGAAGCCGAGCGCTGGGGCTTCTTCAATCGCCTGTCGTCGTCGGAAAATGTGCTGGCGGATGCGACCGCGCTTGCGAACGAACTCTGCGCCGGTCCGACTTTCGCCAACGGCATGACCAAGCGCATGCTGGAGATGGAATGGGCGATGTCGGTCGAGCAGTCGATCGAGGCGGAGGCAGTGGCGCAGGCGCTTTGCATGGAGACGCAGGATTTCAAGCGCGCATTTCATGCCTTCGCGAACAAGCAGAAGCCAGTGTTCGAGGGGGACTAGATGTCGCTTACGGAAACCCTCAGCTGGCCGTTCTTCAACGATGGTCATCGCGATTTTGCTGCGCGGTTGAACCGCTGGGCTGCGGAGAATCTGCACAAGCTGCCGCATGACGATGTCGACGAAGCCTGCCGCGCGCGCGTCAAGGCGCTGGGCGAAGCGGGCTTCCTCGCGCCGACGGTGCCCGCTGCGTTCGGCGGCACGTTTCCGCAATTCGATGTGCGCACGCTCTGTCTCGCGCGCGAGATCCTCGGCTACCATGACGGACTCGCCGATTTCGCCTTCGCGATGCAGGGGCTCGGCACCGGCTCGATCACGCTCTACGGCTCGCCGGAAATTAAGCAGCGTTATTTGCCGAAAGTCGGCCAGGGCAAGGCGATCGCCGGCTTCGCGCTGTCGGAGCCGGAAGCCGGGTCCGACGTCGCGGCGATGGCGATGACAGCCGTGCCCGACGGCAACACGCACGTGCGGCTCGACGGCCGCAAGACCTGGATCTCGAACGGCGGTATCGCCGACCATTACGTTGTGTTTGCGCGCACCGGCGAGGCGCCCGGTGCCCGCGGGCTCTCGGCATTCATGGTCGATGCCGATGCGCCGGGTCTTTCGATCGAGGAACGCATCGAGGTGATCGCGCCGCATCCGCTGGCGACGCTCAAATTCGACAATGTGCGGATACCGGTGGCTAACCGGCTGGGCGGGCCGGGCGAAGGCTTCAAGGTGGCGATGGCGACCCTCGATATCTTCCGCTCGACCGTCGGTGCCGCAGCACTCGGCTTCGCGCGGCGTGCGCTGCACGACATGACCGAACGGGCCGCGACCCGCAAATTGTTCGGCGCGCCGCTCGGCGACCTGCAACTGACGCAAGGGTCGCTCGCGGATTCCATCGTCGACGTCGATAGCTCGGCGCTGCTGGTCTATCGCTCGGCCTGGACCAAGGATAATGGCGCGGCGCGCGTCACCAGCGAAGCCGCGATGGCCAAGATGCATGCAACCGAAGCCGCGCAGCGCGTGATCGATCGCGCGGTGCAGTTGTTCGGCGGGCAGGGCGTCACCAAGGGCGTCAAGGTCGAGGAGTTGTACCGGGAAATCCGCGCACTGCGCATCTATGAAGGCGCGACCGAAGTGCAGAAGGTCGTGATCGCGCGCGAAGCGTTGAAGAATTACGCCGCTGAAAAAGCGACGACGAAGTAACGGGCGAGGAAAGAGCAAAGAGTATCAGGAGCTCGACCATGATGCCTTCCAGCATGATCCCATCGAAATACAAGGACACGTTCGCGCGCGACAATCTTCCGCCGCAGGATCAGTGGCCGGAATTCCTGTTCAGGCTGCCGGAACTGCAATATCCGGATCGCATCAATTGCGCGACCGAGTTCGTCGACAAGTGGGTCGCGTCGGGACAGGGCGATCGGGTCGCGATCATCACGCCGACCGAGACGCTGACCTACGCGCAACTCGCCGAACGCATCAACCGGATTGCCAATGTGCTGACGCGCGATCTCGGCATGGAAAGCGGCAACCGGGTTCTGCTGCACGCGCCGAATGGCGCGACGATGGTCGCGGCGTATCTCGCCGTGATGAAGGCGGGCGGCGTCACCGTCGCCACCATGCCGCTGCTGCGTGCGAAGGAATTGTCCTATACCTGCAAGAAGGCGCAGATCAGGCTGGCGCTTGGCGACGCGCGGCTGGCGGCGGAACTCGACAAGACCAAGGCCCCGGCTTCAAATCTCGAACGCGTGGTCTATTGGGGCGGTGGCGGACCGGATTCGCTCGAGACCCTGATGAACAAGCCCGGCTATGAGAAATTCGATGCCTTCGACACCGCGGTCGACGATGTCTGCCTGATCGCATTCACCTCGGGCACGACCGGCGAGCCGAAGGGCACCATGCATTTTCACCGCGACATGCTGGCGCCCTGCGATTCATACGGCAAGCATGTGCTGCAAGCCTCGCCGGACGACCGGTTCATCGGCTCGGCGCCGCTTGCCTTCACCTTCGGGCTTGGCGGTCACGTGCTGTTTCCGTTCCGCATTGGCGCGGCCACGATCCAGCTCGAAAAGGCGCCGCCCGAAGAGCTTCTGCCCGCGATTGGGAAATACAAGGCGACGGTTTGCTTCACCGCGCCGACCGCCTACCGCGCCATGATCCCCCATCTCGGCAAGCATGACATCTCGTCTTTGCGGATTTGCGTTTCGGCGGGCGAGACCATGCCGAAATCGACGTTCGAGGCGTGGCACAAGGCCACCGGCATCAAGGCGCTCGACGGCATCGGCGGCACCGAGATGATGCACATCTATATCGGTTCGCCCGAGAGCGAGGTGCGTTCCGGCTCGACCGGAAAGCCGGTGCCCGGCTATGTCGCGAAAGTCGTCGACGAAAACGGCAATGAGGTGCCGCGCGGCACCATCGGCCGCCTCGCAGTCAAGGGGCCGACTGGCTGCCGCTATCTCGCCGATGCGCGCCAGACCAAGTATGTGCAGAATGGCTGGAATTTCCCCGGCGACACCTACGTGCAGGATGCCGACGACTATTTCTGGTATCAGGCGCGATCCGACGACATGATCATTTCGTCCGGCTACAACATCGCAGGGCCCGAAGTAGAAGAGGTGCTGCTTTCGCATCCGGCGGTGGCCGAATGCGGCGTGGTCGGCGCGCCGGACCCGGAGCGCGGGCATATCGTCAAGGCGTATATCGTGCTGCGCGACGGTCATGCGGGCGACGCCACGCTGACCAAGACGCTGCAGGATTTCGTCAAGAACACCGTTGCGCCGTACAAATATCCGCGCGCGATCGAGTATGTCTCAGCGCTTCCGCGCACACAGACGGGCAAGCTGCAGCGTTTCGAATTGCGCAAGATCGCGGAATCGGGCGCGGAGAAGATGGCGTCGTGATGAATACTAGGTTTCGATCCGTCATCCTGAGGTGCGAGCATCGCGAGCCTCGAAGGATGAGCGGCCCGGAGTAACGCAATCTGATCGAACGCTGCGCAAGATTTTTCCAGGAGAATTCCCGTGTCGGACACCGCCATCAAATCGCCCGCTGCCAACACCATTCTCAATCCTGCCGGCTGGCCGCAGCCGAAGGGCTACGCCAATGGCATCAAGGCGCGTGGTGAGATGGTGTTCGTCGGCGGCATGATCGGCTGGGACATCCACGGCAAGCTGCCGCAGGGTTTCGTCGCACAGACCAGGCAGCTTCTGGAAAACATCGTCGCCGTGCTCAAGGAAGGCGGCGCAGGACCGGAGCATGTCGTGCGCATGACCTGGTATGTCACCGACATCGACGCCTATCGCGCCTCGCTGCCGGAACTCGGCAGGGTCTATCGCGAGGTGATGGGCAAGAATTTCGGCGCCATGGCGCTGGTGCAGGTCACGTCGCTGGTGGAGAAGGACGCCCTGCTCGAAATCGAGACCACGGCCGTTATTCCGGACTAGGCGCCCGGCGGCGCGCCGGGACTCCCCTCCGATAGCCGCTGCGGGTAGGGTGCGCCCGACGAACGGGCGAACCGGAGCCGCCGCCTTTGCTTTCACTGTTCAATCGCGTGAGTCTCAGCGCCGCGATCGTTGCGGTGTCGGTGCTCGCGCATCTCGGATTCGTCGGCGCCATTGTCTTCGCCGAGCGTCGGCATCTGCCGACCTCCGGATTGCAGGCCATGGACGTCGATCTGGTGCCGCCGGAGGAACTCGAACCGAAAAAGGAAGAGCCGCCCAAACCGCCCGAGGCTCCCAAGCCGCCGGAGCGACTTAAACCTCCCGAGCCTCCAAAGCAGGCCGAACTGAAGCCGCCGGAGCCCGTCAAGCAGTCGCTGCCGCCGCCAGCGCAAAGCCTGCCGCCGAAGCCGCGGGCCGGCGCGGCGGGACCGAAATCCGATGCGGGTCCCGAACCGGACCAGGCGGCGCCGCCGCCCGAGTCGAAACAGGCTGCCAAGCCGCCCGCCAAGCCCGACATCCCGCAGGGTGGACCGGCGGGCGAGGGCAAGTCGAAGTTGACGCCGGAGGAAATCGCGGCGCTGCGCGCGCAGATCCAGAAATGCTGGAAACTGCCGGTCGGCATTCCCGGGATCATGGGGCTCGAAGTAATCCTGCGGGTCTCGTTCGGCCCCAAAGGGCAACTCGCAGGTCAGCCGGTGCTGCTGCAGGCGCCGGCCTCCGAGCGCGGCCCGATGCTGGTCGGGATCGCAATGAACGCGCTCCAGGGCTGCTATCCATACACGCTGCCGCCGGCGAAATACGCCGACTGGAAGACGCTGGATCTGAAATTCACCGCCACCGGCATGGTGGGACTTGGTGTGGTGCCGAAGCTGCCGAAACGGAGTTAGGCGCGTATCGGCATCGTCGTTAGCGATCCCATTGCATGGACGCGATACGCGGGTCGCCCGCGAAAGTGGCGCGGTCGAAATCCAGAGATTGTCGCGGCATCTCGCATTGGGCGCGTGCGCCATTGTCGCCCAGCAGAATGCGCCATGTCAGGCGAGCGACCGGTTCGGGTGCTGCGAAGGCGGTGCAGGTCAGCAGCGCGATATTGGCGCGATGACCCGGGTCGCGCACGGATTCGTAGCGGATGACGTCAACATTGGCCGCGCGCGCAAGATCGGCGAGTTCCTGACATGCCGCATAGTCGATCGGATCGGTCCACGCCGCGTGCCGGTTGTGGAAAGGAGTTCGGGTGAGGTCGATGGCCAAAGCGGCTGCGTAGTCGCAGGCAAAGGCCGTGTATTCGCCGGCATTTCCCGGCCATGGCGTGTCCGGCGATTCGCTGAAGAACAGCAGGCGATAGAAACAAACTTCCGCAATCGCGGTGTCAGGTGTTTCGGAGGCGTAAAACACCCCGGGCGTCAGTCCCGCGCGCCTGAACCGCGACCCCTGCGGATAGGGCGCATAACGGAACGGCGTGAACAGAAGAAAGTCGAGGTGGCGGCATTCGAGCGGGATCGGGGGCTTGCTGTCTTCGATCAGCCGCTCCAGCAGGGCCTGCTCGGCGGCATTGTCGGTGAGCTTCATCGTCGAGACCCGATGCTGCGCCTCGACGACGCGCCAGCACCGCCCCGACGCAGAGTGTGCGCTAGACGAGAGCTCGGCGACTGTCGAGATAGCTGATGACATTGATCAGGCCGCTGACGCTCTGGATCATCTCCACGGGCACGCCGTTCAACGCGGTGTTTCGGCTCGTCAGCCAGGCGGCGGCGGCGTCGTCGTCGCCGCTGACCAGCGCATCGAGCGAGCGATAAAGCCGGACGAACAGCAGGGCGAGTTCGAAGGATTTATGCCGCGGGTCCAAGACGTAGTGTCCCTTGCGCATGCGAGAGACGGTGGGCTCTGACAGGCCGACGATCCGGCTTAGTGCGCTGCTCCTCACGCCAAGCCGCTCTGCCGCACGCGCGGCGGCTTTGGTGACGACGCTGGCTTCTGAGCTTGGTTCACCCTTAACAGCCCGCTTCACACGCATCATGCTACTCCTGAAAGAAAATCTATATAAATTTCCTCAGAAATCAAGCCTTCGTATAAGATAATATCTTTACGATCTTAACGTCCGACGCTAATCTCTAAGGGTCTAGGGACGGAAAGGCTGAAAACAGCCGTGAATACGCAAGCCAAGCTCATTGCCCGATCCGGCGAGCCGTTCGTGGCCGGCCGCTCCGGCTCGCTGTCGGCGCAGATCGTCTCGGATGTGCGCGAGGCGCTGACCGAGAAGCGGCTGAAGCCGGGCGACCCGATCGGCACCGAGAAGGACCTCGCCGCCCGCTACGGCGTCAGCCGGATCGTGGCGCGTGACGCGCTGCGCACGCTGCAGGCGCTCGGCATTGCCGAAATCCGCATGGGCAAGGGCGGCGGCGCCCGGGTGGCGCGCGGCAATCCGCGGCTGTTTGCCGAGGCGCTCGCGGTACAACTCGACCTGACCGGCGTCACCGCCGCCGAGGTGATGGATGCCCAGCGCGCGATCGAGACCCTGGCCGCCGAACTTGCCGCCGAGCACGCCACCGCGGCCGATCACGCGCGGCTGCGACGATTGCTGTCCGAAGCCGAAAGCCTGATCGATGATGGCGACGCCTACACGCGGTCCTGTCGCGATTTCCATCTCGCCATCGCAGAAGCCTCGCATAACCGCGTGCTGGTGGTGCAGTTCATCTCGCTCAATCACATCTCGTGGCCGTCGCATAACCGCACGCTGACTCCGGAGGTTTCGCGCCGGGTCCTCGCCGTGCATCGCGAACTCGCCGCCCTGATCGAGATGCGCGACGCCGCCGGCGCGCGCAGGCTGATGGACGACCACGTCAAGATGATCCGCGCGCGCCGCGTGTCCGAACGCGATCACGCGCATGCCGACGAGGGCTGCTGCTGACTTAAAGTACGTGACTGAAACGACCACAAACGCAAACGGGAGAAGAACAAATGGCCACCAACCACAAATTCATCATCGAGCCGCATTTTCGCCTGCAGGAATGGATCGCGGAGGAGAAGGGCTACTTCAAGGATGAAGGGCTGGATTACATCTTCCGCGAAATGGTGCAGTCGACCGACGGCAAGATCCACGACAAGGGCAACAAGGTCGGCGCCTATCAGTCGTTCGAGGAAGGCCGAAAATCGGACGTGAGCTGCGCCTGCCACTGGACGGTGAATGTCGCAGCCGCGTCCGGGCATGGCCGGCTCAACCGCGATGTCTATTCGGTGGCGCCGTCGGGCATTTTCGTTGCGCCGGATTCGCCGATCAAGACACCGGCCGACCTTGCCGGCGTGCCGATCTCGGTCGGCTTCCAGTCCGGTTCGCATTATGCGTCGATCCAGGCGCTGGAAAGCTACATGCCGAAGGATCAGATCAAGCTGTCGTTTAACGACGGCATGCTGTTCAAGCGCATGGAGATGCTGCTGGACGGCCAGGTGCCGGCGGCGACCTTGTTCTCCGGGCCGTATTATCTCGCCGAGCAGCTCGGCTTCCGCAAGATCATGGACAACACCTTCATGATCGCCAACATGATCCACGGCGATCCCGATCCGGAAGACCTGCGCAAGTATTTCACCGCCCTGAAGCGCGCGCAACGCGATCTCGACCTGCGGCCGGAGCTCTACACGCACTACTACACCAACGAGTTTCCGAAGCGTTGGCACGATGTGATGGATACGCGCCGCTGGGGCCCGGGCGAGCGCATCGTGTTCGAGCCGTATACGGAAGAGACGTTTGCGGTCTCGCGCGAATGGATCGCCGATCACGACATCTTCGAGGGCGGCGACCTCGGCAAGAAGCGCTACGAGGAAGCGACGATCAGCGTGATGTGAAAGATCCGCAGGCTGTCATCGCCCGCGAAAGCGGGCGATCCAGTCCTCGGGCGGATATGAAAAACGCTGGATGCCGCTTTCGCGGGGCATGACAGTGTGATGGCTATTCCACCTTCAGCCCGATCAGGCGTTCCAGTGTCGCCTCGTCTTTGGCGAGTTCAGCCGACGGTGCGCGATGCGCGACATTGCCGCGCTCGATGACGATGGCGTTCTGTGTCAGCGACAGTGCAATCTCGGCATGCTGTTCGACCAGGATAAAGGCGGTGCCCTGTTCGGCCAGCATCTTGCGGATGGCGGCGGTCAATTCCTCGACGATGATCGGCGCGAGCCCCTCGAACGGTTCGTCGAGCAGCAGGAGTGACGGATTGGTCAAGAGTGCGCGCGCCAGCGCCAGCATCTGCTGTTCGCCGCCGGAGAGCTGATTGCCCTTGTTGCCGCGCCGCTCGTTGAGGCGCGGCAGCAATTCGTAAATCCGCTCGACCGTCCAATGCCCCGGCCGCGCAGTGACGGTCAGATTTTCCGCAACCGTCAGCGACGGAAAGATTTCGCGCTCCTGCGCCACCCAGCCGATGCCGCCGCGGGCGCGTTTGTAAGGCGGGAGCCGGGTGATGTCTTCGCCGCGCCAGTGGATCGAGCCGCGCGTCATGCGGGTGAAGCCCATGATGGTGAGCAGCAGCGTCGACTTGCCGACGCCGTTGCGGCCCAGCACCGCAAGGCTGCCCTTGTCGGCGAGATCGAACGAGATGTCGTTCAGCACCACGGCATCGCCGTAGCCGGCCCGCACGTCTTTGAGCGACAGCAGCCTCTCAGCCATGATGCGCTCCGCCGAGATAGACTTCGCGCACGCGCGGATCGGAGGAAATCTCCTTCGGCGTGCCTTCGAGCAGGATGGCGCCGCCGACCATCACGATGATCCGGCTGGCGAAGCGGAACACGACGTTCATGTCGTGCTCGATGAACAGAACCGTGATGTCCTGCGACAGATCGGCGATCACCGAGAACAGTTCTGAGCTTTCCTCCGGCGGCACCCCGGCGGCGGGTTCGTCGAGCAGGAGCACCTTGGGCCGGGTGGCGAGCGCCAGCGCAATTTCAAGGAGACGCTGCTGGCCATAGGCCAGTTCGCGTGTGGTGCGGTAGGCGTGGTCGCCGAGCCGCAGCGATTTCAGGATGGCATAGGCCTCATCCGCATTGTCGCGATAGGCCGGCAGCGCTTTCCACCAGGTGCCGGCATCGCCGGTGCGCTCGCAGATCGCGAGCGTCACCGCTTCGAGCGCCGACAGGTTCGGAAACAGCGTGTTGATCTGGAAGGTCCGGACCAGCCCGCGCTTCACCCGCGCATCCGGATGCAAAGCGGTGATGTCCTCGCCGTCGAGCAGGATCTGACCGGAGTTCGGCTTGATCATACCGGTCATCAGGTTGATCAGCGTGGTCTTGCCGGCGCCGTTCGGGCCGATCAGCGCATAGCGCTCGCCCTTCGGAACGGCGATCGATATGTCGCGCGCGACCTGAAGCTGGCCGAAGCTTTTGTTGAGGTTGCGGGTTGCAAGCGCGGGTGTGGTCATGTGCTGCGCCGCCCCGTCATCGCGCGATAGAGCTGCGACAGCCCGCCGAGGATACCGTTCGGCAGCAGCATGACGACCGCCACCAGCAGCAATCCGATCCAGAAATACCAGTATTGCGGATTGATGCCAGAGAACTGGTCGCGCGCCACCATGAAGATCACTGCGCCGATCAGCCCGCCATAGAGCATGCCGGCGCCGCCGAGCACGAGCATCACCAGCACGTCGGCGGAGCGCTGGAAATCGATCGAGCCGAGCGACACCGTGGACGTCGTCTGCGCCAGCAACGCTCCGGCGATCCCTGCGATCGCCGCGGACATGGTGTAGATCTTGCGGATATGCGCATCGCTCGGCGCGCCGATCGCGGGCATGCGCACGGAGTTTTCGCGAATGCCGCGCAGCGCCAGCCCGAACGGCGAGTTGGTGAGCCGCCGCGCCACCAGGAAGATCAGGAACAGCATGATGAGCGAATAGGCATAAGCGGTGCGGCCCCACAGGTCGAACTCGAACATGCCGAGCAGCTTGCCGATGCGGATGCCCTGCAGACCATCGGCGCCGCCGGTGAGCCAGTGCGCGCTGTTGGCGAGTTCATGCACCAGAAAACCCAGGCCCAGCGTGATCATGATCAGCGCCAGATGCTTGAAGCGCGCGATGATGAAGCTGGTGGCGAAGCCGAACAGCCCGGTGACCACGGCCGCGGCCAACAGCCCGAAGGTCGGATCGCCATATCCGTATTTTGAAATGATCCCCGCCGTGTAGGCGCCGATCCCGAAAAACGCGGCATGTCCGAGCGACACGATGCCGGCATAGCCCAGGATCAGATCGAGCGAGAGCGCGAACAATGCGGTGATCGCGATCTGGCTCGCAAGCGACAGATAATTCGGGAACAGGAAGAACGGGAGGATCGTCGCGAGCCAGAACAGATATTCCAGCGGATGCCAGCGGACCTGGGCGCGCAGATAGTCGTGCGGAGTGAGGGAGGGGGCGCTCATGGTGTCACCGCTTGCCAAACAGGCCCTGCGGCCGCCACATCAAAAGAACCACCATCACGAAATAGATCATGAAGGCGCCGACCTGCGGCACATAATACTTGCTGGCGATATCGCTGATTCCGATCAACACGGCGGCGACGAAGGACCCCCAGATCGAGCCCAGACCGCCAACCGACACCACGATCAGAACGTAGACGAGATAGGTCAGCGCAAAGGACGGGTCGAGGCCGACGATCTCGATCGCCAGCGATCCGCCGAGACCCGCGAGTCCGGACCCCAGCGCGAATGCGACCGCGAAGGTGCCGTCGACATTGATACCCAGACCGCGCGCCATGCGCTGATTGTCGACCGCGGCGCGGACCTGCTGGCCGAAGCGCGTGTATTCCAATGTCAGCACCAGCACCAGCGTGACAGCGAGGCCGACGGTGACGAGGAAAAGACGATAGACACCGAAATTAATGCCGAAATAGACGATGGAGCCGCGCAGCCATGTGGGCGTCACCGCCGGTTGCAACACGGTGCCGAAGATGTAGGCCGCGCTCGCGATCGCCATGAAGGCAAGGCCGATGGTGAGGAGAACCTGGTCGAGTTCGCTCGCGTTATAAAGCCGGCGGTATAGCGTGCGCTCGAGAGCCACGCTCACGATTGCGGCGGCCAGAAACGCCATCGGCAGCGTTGCAAGGAACGGCCAGCCGAAGCTGTGAACCAGTGTAACCGTGACGTAGGCGCCGAGCATCGCGAACGCGCAATGCGCCAGATTGACGAAATTCATCATGCCGAGCGTGACCGACAGCCCCACCGACAGCAGGAACAGCAGCATGCCATAGGCAAAGCCGTCGAACAGAACGCCGATAATAGGCCCCAAAGTCGTACCCTCAGCCTGACGCCTTACCCCGGTCCCTCAGCCTCGCCTTCAGGCAGCGGGGCGTCCCGCGTCATTGAAGGAGGGGCTGGCCACCGAATTCGGGATGCGGCGGGTGGATGCTCTTCTTACTGAAACTATATCACACAAGGCAACGCCCGGAGCGGGAGGCCCCGGGCGTTCAATGTTCCAACAGGGAAGCTTATTTCTTGGTCTTCATCCGCTCTTTGACCGGATCCTTCACTTCCTCGATCTTGTCGATCTCGACGTTCTGAATCTTGCCGTCCACCTTGTCGACACGCCGGATATACACGGTCTGGATGATGTCGCGGGTTTCCGGATCGATCGAGATCGGGCCGCGTGGGCTCTCCCACTTCATGCCCTTGGCTGCGTCGACCATCGCCTGTGCGTCGGTCTTGCCGCCGGTCTTCTTCAGCACGTCATAGATGAGCTGCATGCCGTCCCAACCGCCGATCGAGAAGAAGTCCGGGTTGCGGCCGTAGGCTGCATTATAGGCCTTCACGAAAGCGTCGTTCTTGGCCGATTTGTGCGCGTAATCGTAGTGGCTTGCGGTGATGATGCCGAGAGCGGCATCGCCCATGACCTTGACTGCGTTTTCGTCGGCGATCTCGAGCTGCCCCATCACCTTGGTCTTGCGGGCATCGATGCCGCGCTCGGCCAATGCCTTCCCGAGAGCGCCCGGCTGCGCGCCGCCCGGAACGAAGATGTAAACGCCCTCAGGGTTGAGGTCCTTGGCGCGCTGCACGAAGGCCGAGAAATCCGGATTGGCAACCGGCATCTTGACCTCGCCGACGATCTCGCCGCCGGCTTCCTTGAAGCCAAGTGCGAAGGCGCCACCGGCGTCGAGGCCCGGGCCGTAGTCCGAGACCATGGTGTAGGCCTTCTTCACGCCTCCCTTCTTCACTGCCCAGTCGCCGAGCGCCTGGTTGAGCTGCGGGGTGGTGAGCGAGGTGCGCACCATATAAGGCGACTTGGTGGTGATGATCGAGGTCGCGGCGTTCATCACGACCATGAACTTCTTGGCCTGATCCGAGACGTCGCCCGCGGCCATTGCATTCGGGGTCAGCACGAAGCCGGCGAGGATATCGACGCCGTCACGCACCACGAGTTCCTGCGCAAGGCGTTTTGCGACATCCGGCGCGATGCCGCCGGTATCCTTGCGGATGAACTCGATCTTGCGGCCGGCAACGGTGTCGCCATTCTCTTTGACGAACAGCTTGATGGCGTTGTCCATCTGCGCCGCGGCATCCGCGAATTGTCCGGAATAAGGCAGAATGATTCCGATCTTGATCGGGCCCTGCTGCGCATTTGCGGCGCCCGCGAACATCGCGGTCGCGGCCAATGCGGCAAGTCCAAACGTCCTTCTATTCATCGCTTATCCTCCTGAAAACTCTTGATCTTACACGCCTCATGTCGCGTTGGCCGGGACACTATCGGCAGCGGCTCTAACGGTCAACGAATCGTCGCCCAATGCGGCAAAATGGGATGCCCACCGCCCTGGACTTGGTAAACGGTGGGAGTTTCAACGCGGCCGAAGCATTGCCCAGGTCTTGTTCAATAATATTCGACATGAACGCGGATGGCGCCGCTCGCCTCGTCGTAAAACCCGTATTTCCTGGCCTTCTCGACCATCCCTGAAATCGGGTCGGGCGTGGCCGGGGCAAGTTGCGCGAGGGCGCGGAGATCCGCCTCGCGCAGCCAGACATGTTCGGATGTGCACGTCACGGAAAATGGCAGCCCGCGCGCGATGTCGTCGGCGCTCCATCCGGCCGGTGCTCGAAGCTTGAGGCGTCCGAAGTCTTCCCTTTCGAGAAGTTCATGTTGCCCGGGTGACAGCTGGATGATCATGCGGCGCGTCAGTTCATCGACACGAGTTCGGCGCTGCGCGATCTTGCGGCCGGCGCTTCGGCCTGCAGGTCTGCCACCTGCGTTGCGAACAGCGAAGCCGAGCGCGACGCTTCGTCCGGCGTCATGTCGCCGAAATAGAGCTGGCAGGCGACATAGTTCAGTCCGCCATGCGCCATCTGCGCGCTCAGAGCGTCGCGCATTGTCCGCGGAGATCCGGCGAAACCGTTGCCGAGTTTCAGCAGTTCGTCGAACGTACCGGGATAGACGTGGCTGATCGGAAACGGCGTTCCGGCTTCCTTCCAGAGCATCTCCATGGCCTCGCGCCAGGGCTTGTAGGCGCGGCGTCCGATTGCGAGTGCCTCGCTATCGGTGTCGGCAACCACGACGTGGCGCGTGATGCCGATGTTGGGCAGGGCGCCGGGTTCGCGGCCGAGCCGCTGCCATTCCTCCCGGTAGCGCTCCGACACGAGCCGCGCATTGTCGATCGAACCCAGCGTCATGACGTTGGCACCGTTCTGTGCCGCCCACGGCGCGCTGTCCGGCTTGGTGGTCGCGTACCAGAGCGGCGGGTGCGGCCGCTGCAGTGGGTGCATCCGCACAGGAAAACGCTCGATACTGATATGCTTGCCCTGGAAGCTGACCTCGTCCTGGAAAAACGCCTGCCGGATGATCTCGAAATTTTCCAGATAGCGGGCCTGCGCCGTCGCCGGATCGTCGCCATACATCGCGATCTCGTAGGGCATCGAGCCGCGGCCGAGACCGAGTTCCAGCCGCCCGCCGCTCAACTGGTCGAGCATGCAGATTTCTTCGTAGACCCGCACCGGATGATAGATCGGCAGCACATAGAGCAGCGGGCCCAGCCGGATGCGCGTGGAGCGCTGTGCTGCAGATGCCAGGAAGATACCGGGCGAGGGCGCATAGCCGAGCGGCGTCCCGTGATGCTCGGCGAGGTGATAGCAGAAGAAGCCGAGCCGGTCGCAGAGCTCGATGAAACGCAGACGCTCTTCGTATTGCCGGTGCAGGGGCGTCCCGGCGCGGTCCATGTGGTCGAAGATCGCATACTTCATTGCCGGACACTCCCGCTGCGGACCAAACGCCTACCGTCCGGTGCATATCGTTGTCAAGACAACGATGCGCGCGCAACGATGTTCCCCCGGTGACGGCGGCGGCCGATTGCCTGCCCACTCACGCCATGCGAAGAGGAGCGGCGAATTCGGGAGGCCTTGATGGCGCGCAAGACGGCGGCCGTGCACCGGCGTAACGCACCCAGCCCTGCACCTGTACCCAAGCCTGCGCCAACCCCTTTGACGGGCCTGGTGGCGTTCAAGCTCATTCATCTTGCGGACACCATCAGCCGGGCCGCGACGCTGGTCTATGAGAGGCAGTTCGGGCTGAACAACTCGGAACTTCGCGCGATGATCGCGCTGCGCGACATGCAGCCCCTGACGATCGCCGATCTCAGCCGCGCCGGACACATCGACAAGGCCTGGGTCAGCCGGTCGGTGGCGAGCCTGTCGGACCGCGGGCTGGTCAGCCGCGAGGCGCATCCGACCGACCAGCGCATGGCGCTGATCCGTCTGACACCGGCGGGCCTCGATCTGACACGTGCGTTCGAGCCGGTCGCGCATGCGCGCCAGAAGCGGCTGCTGGCGGGGCTGTCGCAGCGCGAGGCATTTCGCGTGATCGACATGCTGCAAAAGAATGCAGATCAATTGCTGAAAGAGCCCTAGAATGGCCTGGTCGGCGCTCCCGTCAGCTTGGGCTTGCGACGCGACCACCCACGGACTCTCTTCAGGATTGCGAGTTTGCAGGAATGTCGGACCTTCGATTCCAGATCAACGGCCGGTGGCGCACGGAGAATGCAGTGTCTCCGACCACGACGCTGCTCGATTATCTGCGGCTCGACGCCCGGCTGACCGGCACCAAGGAAGGCTGCGCCGAGGGCGATTGCGGGGCCTGCACCGTCGTCGTCGGTCTGCCGCAGGACGATGGACGCCTGGCGTGGCGCGCAGTCAATTCGTGTCTCGTGCTGGTGCCCCAGGTCGACGGGCTGCCGGTCATCACCGTGGAAGGTCTCGCGCAGCCTGACGGCACGCTGCATTCGGTGCAGCAAAGTCTGATCGAGGCCGACGCCACGCAATGCGGCTTCTGCACACCCGGCTTTGCGATGGCGATGTTCGCCTTCGCGCATGAATCCAAAAGCGATGGCGAGCCGCGCGACGACGACACCATTCACGAAGCGCTGGCCGGCAATCTCTGCCGCTGCACCGGCTATCGCCCGATCGTGGAGGCCTGCAAGACCATGCGTGCCGATCCGCCGGGCTGCGGCTTTGCCGAACATGCGGGCGAGGCGGCGGCGGAATATCGGCGCGGCGCGCAGCTTTATCTGGCGCCGCGCAACATCGGCGATCTCGTAGCGGCAAAAGCGAAACATCCCGACGCTGTCGTGCTGGGCGGCGGCACCGATCTCGGCATCCGCGTGTCAAAGCACCGCGAGGCCTTTCCGGAGGTGATCTCGACCCAGTGGGTGAGCGAACTGCGCGCGATCTCAGAGGGCGACGGCAAGCTCACCATCGGCGGCGGCGTCACCTATACCCGGGCGCTGCCATTCCTTGAGACGCACTTTCCGTCCTTCGCCGCGATGGTGCGCCGTATCGGCTCGCGACAAATCCGCAATATCGGCACGCTGGCAGCCAACATCGCCAATGCCTCGCCGATCGGCGACACCATTCCCTGCCTGATGGCGCTCGACGCGACGATCATGCTGCGTTCGATACGTGGGGTGCGCGGTGTGAAGGCCGACAGCTTCATCACAGCCTACCGCAAGACCGCGATGGAGACCGACGAAATCATCGAAGCGATCGAGATCCCGCTGCTCAAGAACGGTACGGGTTTCACCACCTACAAATTGTCGAAGCGCTTCGACCAGGACATCTCCACCGTGATCGGCGCCTTCCGCCTGCGCGTCGAGAACGGCAAAGTAACGGAACTACGCGCCGCCTATGGCGGCATGGCTGCGACCACCGCGCGCGCGAAGCATGTCGAAACCGCGCTGACCGGCAAGCCGTGGACCGCGGAAACCCTGCGCGACATCGACGCGTTGATTGCGCAGGACTTCCAGCCGATGACCGATCATCGCGGCACCGACGCCTATCGCCTGCGTGCGGCCGCCAACCTGATCCGGCGGCTGCAGATCGAGACCACGGGCGGTGAGCAAACCGGAGTGTGGCAGCTATGAACGCACCTCTGTCCCGCATCCGCGGCGGCGTGCACGCGTCGGTGAAGCACGACAGCGCCGCCGGCCACACCAACGGTCAGGCGCTCTATCTCGACGACATCCCCGCCGTGCCCGGCACGCTGGAAACCGCTCTCGTGCTGTCGCCGCACCCCCATGCCCGCATCAAGTCCATCGATGTATCGGCGGCGCTTGCGGCCGAGGGTGTCGCAGCGGTCGTCACCGCGGCCGACGTCCCCGGCAAGAACGACATCGCCCCGATCCGCACCGACGAGCCGCTGCTGGCCGCAGGCCTTGTCGAGCATGAGGGTCAAATCGTGGCGGCGGTCGCAGCAGTGACGCTCGATCAGGCTCGTGCCGCGGCGAAGCTTGTGAAGGTCGAATACGACGTGCTGCCGGCCGTGCTTACGGTCGAGGAGGCGGTGGCGAAAGAGCTGTACGTCGCGCCGGTCCAGACCATGGCGCGCGGCGATATCGACGCGGCGCTCCAATCCGCGCCGCATCGCCTGAAGGGCGAGTTTCACTGCGGCGGTCAGGATCACTTCTATCTCGAGGGCCAGATCGCGATCGCAACGCCCGGCGAGACCAACCGCGACATTCATGTCTTCTCCTCGACGCAGCATCCAACCGAAGTGCAGCACGGCGTCGCGCATGTGCTTGGTATTCCCTTCAATGCGGTGACGGTCGAGGTGCGCCGCATGGGCGGCGGCTTCGGCGGCAAGGAGAGCCAGCCGACCATCATCGCCGGCATCGCCGCACTGCTGGCGACAAAGACGCGTAAGCCGGTGAAGCTGCGGCTGCCGCGCGATGACGACATGCGCGCCACCGGCAAGCGGCACCCGTTCTATTATCGCTACGATGTCGGCTTTGACGATGACGGAGCTATTCTCGGTCTCGATCTACTGCTCGCGGCCAATGGCGGCCATGTCGCCGACCACACCCCCGCGGTGCTGACGCGCGCGCTGTGCCATTCGGACAATTGCTACTGGCTGCCGGTGCTGCGCTTCCGCGGCCTGCCATGCAAGACCAATACGGTGTCGAACACGGCGTTCCGCGGCTATGGCGGACCGCAGGGCATGTTCGCGATCGAGACCATCATCGACACGATCGCGCGGCATCTCGCGCTGTCGCTGGAACAGGTGCGCCGCCGCAACCTCTACGGCCATGGGCGCGACAACGTCACGCCCTATGGCATGACGGTCGAGGACAACATCATCGAGACGGTGATCGACGAGTTCGATCGGACGGTCGATCTGAAAGCCTGGCGCGAGAGCGTGCTCGCTTTCAATAAAGCGAGCCCCATTGTGAAGAAGGGTCTCGCCACCATGCCGGTGAAGTTCGGCATCTCGTTCAACCGGCCGGCGCTCAACCAGGCCGGCGCACTCGTGCATGTCTACATGGACGGCAGCGTCACGCTGAACCATGGCGGCACCGAGATGGGGCAGGGGCTGTTCATCAAGGTCGCGCAGGTGGTGGCCGAGACCTTTCAGATCGATATCGACAATATCAAGATCACCGCGACCACCACCGGCAAGGTGCCGAACACGTCGCCGACAGCGGCGTCCTCCGGCTCCGATCTCAACGGCATGGCGGCGCAGCATGCGGCCGAGCAGATCAAGGATCGCATGGCCGATGTCGCGGCCGAGCAGTTCAACGTGCCGAAGGGCGAGATCGTGTTCTCGTCAAACCGCATCTATGCCGGCAACCGTTCGATCTCGTTTGCCGAGCTTGCGGCCCTGTCATGGGAGAAGCGGGTGTCGCTGTCGGCGACCGGCTTCTACCGCACGCCAAAAATCCATTGGGACTTTGCCAGCAACAGCGGGCGGCCTTTCTATTATTTCACCTATGGCGTGGCCGCGGCCGAAGTCGCGATCGACACATTAACCGGCGAGATGCGAGTGCTGCGCGCCGAGCTTCTGCAGGATTGCGGAGAATCTCTCAATCCGGCGATCGATCTCGGTCAGATCGAAGGTGCTTTCGTGCAGGGTATGGGTTGGCTCACAACCGAGGAACTGGTGTGGGATCACAAGGGCAATCTGCGCACGCACGGGCCGTCGACCTACAAGATCCCCGGCAGCCGCGATGTGCCGCCTGTCTTCAACGCGCGCATTTTGCAGAACGCGCCCAACAAGGAAGAGACGGTGTTCCGTTCCAAGGCGGTTGGCGAGCCGCCGCTGATGCTGGCGCTGTCGGTGTGGCTCGCGGTGCGAGACGCGATCTCGTCGTTGTCGGATTACAAACTTGCACCCAGGATCGATGCGCCGACCACGCCGGATCGCGTGCTGGCAGCGGTGGATGAGATCAGGGTGAGGGCTGGCTGATCGCCGGCGGAGGCGTCGTCTTCCTCCTCCCCGTGAAACGGGGAGAAGGTGCCTCGCGAGCTTGCGAGCGAGGCGGATGAGGGGCTTCTTTCAGTGTCGCGCATGCCCCTCACCCGTCTCGCAGCTTCGCTGCTCGCCACCCTCTCCCCGCGGCGGGGAGAGGGAAGGGATCATCCGCCTACAACGTCAGCTGACGCACCGCGTCCTCGGCTGCCTTCGTCTTCGCCTCGATCTCAATCTCCAGCCTTGCATCGAGGGTGCCGATCTCGGCGAGCCGGTCTTCTTGCGTTTTGAGCGTCGCGAGATAGCGCCGCCCGAGATCGGAGCCCTGTCCGACCGACCTCAGATTTTCGCGCAGGCGGGCCTGATCGCGCACGATCCGCTCGCGCTCGCTCTCGAGCTGGCTGCGTTGCGCCCTGGTCTTGTTCATCTCCTCCACCAGCGCCGTGAGTCTGGCGATCGTCGCCTTCAGCGCCGGGCTTTCGTTCTCGAGGCCGCGAATCCGGACCAGCATGTCGTCGACATCGAGCTCGGTCAGCACGATCCGCTCACTGTCGAGACGTTCGGTGGTGAAGCTCGCCTTGGTGGTCGTGCCGCGCGGCGCTGCGATCGTGTGCCGGTAACGGGTTGGCGTCTCCTCAATGTTCTTGGTGCCGGCGACCGGAGTCCAGCCCCCAATGCGCTCTTCTTCCACCACGATCTCGCGGTCCTCGTCCGGTGGTGTCGTGACCTCATAATCGATGGTGCGGGTCGAGCGGGTCTGCACCGTCAGCGTGCCGTTCAGCGCCTTGCCGAGCGCGGTCTGGCGGATGCCCCGGTCGTCGCGGCGGATTGCCGTCTTGGTGTCGACCGCGAAGGTCGCCAGCCGCGTCGCACCCTTCGGCGTCAGCGGCAGCAAGGCGTCGCCGACAAAGCCCGTGCCGCCGTCCGCGTTCGTCTCGAACGCGGTGACAAGCCCGGCCGGCAGCGCGCTGGCGCCGTCATTCTTCAGCCGCACCGCCGCCAGCGGACGGTTCGGTGTAACATCCGGCTGATACAGCCAGACGCGCGTCACCGGCACCTCCCGGTCGACGAAGGGCACCATCATCGTGTGTCCGGTCGCGAGCGAGAGCTTGGCCGGAAAGCGATAGAGGAGCTGTGTCGATGCCTCTTCCGCAGTCGCGGCGTTGGCGGGCGCGGCAGCCGCGATTTCGGCAGGCATTGGCGCAACCGGCGCCGGTGCAGCCATCGCGGGAGCGGAGCGGGTCGGTCTTTGCGGCGCCGCGAGCGCGCCGGCGATTCGGTCGGCGTCGAATCGGGCCTGCGGTGCCGGTGGTGCGGCCTTCTCCTGAACATCGTCGCGGCGTGGCACGACCCGCGTATTGGTCGAGACCGGCACTTCCGGCCGGTTTGCGAACAAAGCGGTATAGAGCGGCTGGCGCAGCGCCACCGGATTGCCGGAGACCAGCGTCAGATCGACATCCTTCCAGTCGCCCCCGGTCAGGTTCTCGATCACGGCCCAGCCCTGCAGCCGCGCCTTGGAACCGTCCTTGCCGCCGTCCTTCGGCAGCACGATCCGATACGCGGTCTTCCAGACCGGTGCGCCGACCACATAGCTGATCGCGACATCGCGCGTGCCGTCGCCGAGGAATCCGACCGACAATGTGCGGCGATCCTTGGCGCGGTTTTCGGTGAGGCCGGTGAGAAGCCGCTCGATCTGCTGTCGCGTCTGCGGGTCGGTGAAACGAAGTTCGGTGACCTCTTCGAGGATCGCTTGGGTGAGCCCCGCCGGCGTGACCAGAGTCAGGCGATGCCGTGCGGTGGTGCCGCCGTTATTCGGCAGCGTGACCTGCTCGCGCACCACGCGGAACACGCGACCCTTGGCATTGACCGGGCCCGAAATCTCGATCTCGCTGCCGACCAGGGCGTTGAGCAGATCGGGCGAGGAATTCAGTGCTTCGGGTCCGAACGGCAGGTCGCGGAACAGCTCCGGCAGCGGCGTCTTGCCGGGCAGGGAGACGGTGCCGACCGCACCGGCGCGATCGAACACGGTGAGGCTCTTCAGGATGTCATCGACCTGGTCCAGCCGCACCGGCAATTCGATGGTGGAATTCCCGCTGACTGGGCCGCCATGGGTAAACTGGGCGAGGCCGGAATTCGACAGGATGACCTGCTTGAGGGGGAGTTCGGCCGCCGCCGCCTGATCGGTGGTGACGAGCATCGTCGCGGCGAGCGTGACGCCCGCCGCCGCAAAAACTGTACGATTCATAGTTCGCTTCTCCCGTCCCCGAGCTGACCCGATCGCGCCTGAATCGGACACTAAACGACGCCACGGGACGCAAAGATGGCGGCCCCGGACTGCCAGGGCGCCATGCACCCGTCCAAAGGCAGGCGCGGCTCTACGGCGGCTGTCAGGCTGGCGGTCGGTCCAGTTGCGAACCGGCCGCAGCGGCCAAAATCATTGTAAAGCAACGTAAAGTTGGCACCTGCCGCCATTGACTTGCCAAAATCCGTCCCACTTATAGAGCGAACATTCATTCGCTTTATGTGCGATGCACAATTTTGGGGGGCGATTTGCGCCAGGCCAGTGCCCAGCTTCGGTCCGACCGCCGCTCGGAGATTCTCGACGCGGCGCAGCGATGCTTTGCGCGTATGGGGTTTCATCAGACGTCGATGCAGCAGATCTGCGCCGAAGCCGGTATGAGCCCGGGCAACGTCTATCGCTACTTCCCGTCGAAGGAAGCGATCATCCTCGGCATTACCGAGCGTGACCGCGCCGAGGTGGCCGCGCAGCTTGCGAGCGCGCAATTCTCGACCGACTTCTTCTCGACCTTTGCGGCACTCGCACGCCATCATTTCGTCGAGCGTTCGGCCGAGGAAGTCGGGCTGTGCGCGGAAATCATGTCGGAGAGCCGTCGCAATCCGACGATTTCGAAAATCATGAACGAGTTCGACGCCGATGTGAAACAGCGGCTCGTCACCATGCTGCATGCTGCGCAGGCGCGAGGCGATATTTCGCGCGATGCGGATATCGGTACGGCGGTTGAGATGCTGATGATCATCGCGGACGGTGTGTGGTGGCGCCGCGCGGTCGATCCGAAATTCGACGCCGAAGCGGTGCTGCCGATGTTCTTCGACGTCACGAAATATATGCTGCTTGACCGCGGGAGCGGGCGGAACGCGGAGCCCGGCTGGGCCCGCGCGAGCGGCGCTGGAGACGCACAATGAAGGCGAGCCAAATCGTTGCCATCGGTTTGGTGGTGGGAGCGGTCGCCTGGGTCGCGTCCGGCCATCTGATGCCGCATGAATCCGCGGAAAGCCGCGCCGCCATCCGTGCGGATGCCGGCGAGCCGAAGCTGTTTCGCGTCGCCGTCACCGAGACAAAGCTCTTGCCGCACTCGCGCAAGCTGACGCTGTCCGGCCGTACCGAGGCCGACAAGAAGGTGACCATCACCGCTCGCACTGGCGGCATCCTTACCGAGATGCGGGCGAAGCGTGGCCAGCTTATGAAGAAGGGCGAGATCATCGCCGTACTTTCCGACGACGCGCGCGAGGCGCAAGTCGCGCAGGCGACCGCGCTCTTCAATCAGCGCAAGTCCGAGCTCGAGGCGCGTCGGAAGCTGATTGAACAGGGGAACATGCCGCGCCTCGAAGCCATGAACCTCGAAGCGCAGTTCAAGGCGTCGGAGGCCGCGCTGGCGCAAGCTGTAGCCGAGCGTGACCGCGGCGTTTTGCGTGCACCGTGGGATGGCATTGTATTCGATACCGCGGAGGTCGGCGGTGCGGCGCTCTCGTTCACCGGCGCGCCGGTGGCCCAGATGGTGGCGATCGATCCGTTACTCGCGGTCGTCGAGGTGTCGGAGACCCGTCTGGCCGGGTTGAAGGTCGGGGAGCCGGCGGAAGTCCGTCTTGTCAACGGACAGAAGGTTATGGGGCGTCTTCGCTATGTCGCCAAAACGGCAAGCGCGACCACTCGCACCTATCGCGTCGAGGTCGAACTACCTAATCCGAACAACGCGATCCCCGACGGCATCACCGCTGAAGTTTCGATTCCGATGGCACCCGTTCCGGCGTCGCGCGTACCGCGATCGGCACTGACTTTCTCCTCATCAGGCGATCTCGGCGTTCGCGTCGTCGAGGGTGATAAGGTCGGGTTCGTTCGCGTCGCCCCGGTCGAAGACGACCAGAATCATATGTGGGTCGCCGGCATTCCGGACGGCGCGCGCGTGATCGTGCAGGGTCAGGATTTCGTGCGCGAAGGCCAGAATGTGGTCGCGGTGCCGGCCGAAGTGGCGGTCGGCGCGGCGCGGTAATTCTTTTACCTCTCCCCGCCGTGCGGGGAGAGGTCGGTCGCCGAAGGCGACCGGGTGAGGGGCCGGCACGGAGCGTGCAGCAAACTGGGGGGGGGGCCCCCCCCCCCGCCCCCCCCCGCGCCCCCCCCGCCCCCCCCCCCCCCCCCCGGGGGGGGGGGGGGGGGGGGGGGGGGGGGGGCCCCCC